>JAWOJF010000149.1:0-24856 GCA_046481785.1 Ignavibacteriaceae bacterium
GATACGTTCGAGCCAATTTCATTTGACTTGCAGCAAAATTATCCGAATCCGTTTAATCCAACAACTTCAATAAATTTTTCTCTGCCAAGTGAAGGCGATGTATCTCTGGTTATATATAATATTCTTGGTAAAAGAATAAAAACACTTGTTGACGAATACAAGACAGCAGGAAGGTATAATGTTTCCTGGAACGGAAGAGACGATAATGGTAACAGCGTAAGCTCTGGAATCTATTTCTATTCTTTGCGTTCCAGTGGTCTATCAACAGTTAAAAAAATGATTATGTTAAAGTAATCCTCCTGGGGAACGCCATGTTAGCGGGCGTTCCCCCTTTTTTTTCATGTTTTCAAGGCAGATTGAATACCAGGAAAGTATATGAAAAGAAATTTTTACAGAACCGGTTTTTTACTAATAACATTTCTGTTTAATACAATTACAAATGCCGGTACAACCGGGAAAATAGCGGGTGTTGTACTTGATCAAGCCGGCAAAGAACCCCTTATTGGTGTGAACATTATACTGACGGGAACTACATTAGGGGCAGCCAGCAATCTGGATGGTGAATACTTTATTATTAATATCCCGCCGGGAACTTATGAGGTAAGAGCCTCTTTGGTTGGCTATAATTCAGTAACAATAACGGATGTTAAAATTTCAGTTGATCAAACAACAAAAATTGATTTTGAACTTTCGCAGGAAGCAATAGAATTACAGAATGTTGTTGTTTCTGCCTCACGTTCATTAATTCAGAAAGATCTTACATCAACTGAATCCAAGATCAGCGGGGAAGACATTTCAATGCTTCCGATTGAAGATATTCAATCGGTAATTAATCTTCAGGCAGGAGTAGTTGACGGGCATTTCCGGGGGGGCAGAATAGGCGAAGTAAAATACCTTATTGACGGCGTTTCCTCCAATGATGTTTTTTCAGGTACGCCTGCCCTTCAGGCTGAAATAAACAGCATTCAGGAAGTCCAGATTTTAACCGGTACTTTTAATGCTGAATACGGCGAGGCATTATCCGGTGTGGTTAATCAGATAACTAAAATTGCAGGCGATAAATATGAAGCAACATTTTCTGCTTATACAGGTGACTATGTATCAGGAAGAAAAGAACTCTTCCAGAATATAGATGACGTTTCACCGCAGCAGTTATATAATGTTCAGGGGAGTCTGAGCGGACCTATTCCATTTTCAGATGATCTGCTTAAATTTTTTGTTTCAGGCAGGTATCTTGATGATGAAGGATTTATTTATGGTAAAAGAGTTTTTAACCCTTCCGATTCATCAAATTTTTCAAATGATCCGGCTGTAAGACATGTAGGTGCTACCGGCGATGGAAAATATGTATCCATGAACTATAACCGCCGGCTATCATTACAGGGAAAAATTGCACTAAAGGTAGGTTCAGGCAGGGGGATTGTGCTTAACACTCTGTATTCTGATTCGGAAAGCAAAGATTATGATCACCTCTTTAAGCTTAATCCGGATGGTGATTATACAAGGTTTAACACCAGTATGCTTACAAGCTTAAGTTACACACATGTCTTTAGCAATTCTGTTTTTATGGATATTATGGGATCTATGTTTAACTCTGAGTATAAACAATATGTTTATGAAGATCCACTGGATCCAAGGTATGTAAACCCTGATAGAATGAGTGATGTGAGCGGCAGTGCATTTTTAAGCGGCGGAACCCAGAACTGGCATTTTAATCATGAAACTAAAACTTATTCCGGCAAACTCGATCTTACTGCTCAGTTAAACCAAATTCATCAGCTTAAGACGGGCGTTGAATTTCAATATCATGATATCAGCTACCGGGATTTTCAGATTATTATTGATGCAACTACCGGGTACAAACCAGGGCTGCCTTCTGAAGGAGCATTTAATTTTAACTCCTACCAGACTAATCCCTATCAGTTTGCGGCCTACCTGCAGGATAAAATTGAACTTGATTATTTAATAGTTAATATAGGCATGCGTTTTGATTATTTTGAACCTGAAGGAAAATATCTGAAGGATCCAAATAATATTGCAGTTCTTGATGACCAAAAACCTCCCTTCCCGGATTCATTATTTGCCGATGCAAGCACAAAGTACCAGTTAAGCCCCCGCATAGGTATATCTTATCCTATGTCCGATCATGGAGCTATACATATTTCTTACGGGCATTTTTTCCAGGTTCCTCCTTTTGAATTCTTATACAAGAATCCAAATTTCAGGATTCCTTTAACAGGAAATTTCCCTGCCACTATTGGTACTTCAATAGGTAATGCCGATTTAAAGCCCCAGCAAACTGTTATGTATGAAATAGGTCTGCAACAGGAAATTACTCCTGAGATTGCAGTAAACATAACTGCATATCAAAAAGATATCAGGAATTTACTTGGTACTGAGATTCATATTAAAAATGATTTTAAAAAATTCAGTAAGCTTATAAACCGGGATTATGGCTCTGTGAAAGGTATTACATTATCTTTTGAAAAAAGGTTTACAGGCGGATTGGGTGCCAGCGTAGATTATACATACCAGGTTGCTAAAGGTAACGCTTCAGATCCTAATGATGCATTTGAAAAGGCACAGGCAAATCCACCAATTGAAACAAATAAACAACTGGTTTTTTTAAATTGGGATAGAAGACATTCTCTAAACTTTACTTTAACAGGCGGTATACCGGGAAATTTCATTGCAAGCTGTGTCGGCAGGCTTGGTTCAGGACTTCCATACACACCGGCTGTTCAGAATCAGAGAACCGGACTGGAGAACAGCGATAATAAGCCCGGAATTTTTAATGTTGATCTGTATCTTACAAAATATTTACCCTTCTTCAGTCAGAATGTTTCACTATTTCTTAAGGTTTATAATTTATTTGACACTGCCAACGAGCTTGATGTATTTGGTGATACAGGCAGGGCAGGTTACAGCCTGGAGCTTACCCGCGCGCAGGAAGCGCCTAAAGGTTTAAATACTTTGGAAGAATATTTTACCAGGCCTGATTTTTATTCGGCACCCAGGCAAGTTATAATTGGAGTATCATATGGTTTTTAGCTTGATGAATATTGGAGGCATTGTGAAAAACATCAACTATAAAAAGAGTTTAAAATGGGGCTGGTTAATTCTTTTTATTTTAATCCAGCCTAACCTCTTTTCACAGGTGATTGTTGATAAGAATAAGGGAGATCACAATCAAACCAAAAAAGGGTTTATGGATGGTAATCTTGCTGCTACTGTTTATTATAATTTCGGCGAGATTGCAGATTGGCAAAATGAACCAAGCAGAAGTGGTGTTTGGCCAAGAGGCACAAATCGTACTTATATAGATGGTGTTGCAATTATTGTGCAGGCTGAAACAAAAGACCCCCGGGGAAATACAATACACCCGCTTGAATCAAATTATTATGAGTTCACAAGATATGATCCTTCAACCGGGGTAACATATGGCTGGTGGCCTTTGCCCGGCTATGCAGCGCCCTTTGGTTCCAGTCCGGCAAGAAGTGATGACCCTGCTACATGGCCTTCGCATTGGCCTGACAGAACTAATGACTGGGATGGCTCCTGGAATGGATTTTTTGGCAAGGGTGTTCAGAATGCCGATGTGGAAACATATTTTGTTTTTGATGATAATGAAGACCGGGAGTATATACTAAATAATAATTTTTATCCCGATGCAGATGATCCGGCAAGAGGCGGTTTGGGAATGCAGGTTAAAACCCGCGGCTTTCAATGGTCACAGGTGCTTGCAGAGGATGTTATCTTCTGGTATTATGAAATTACCAATATGGGTACCACAGACTATGATAAAACTCTTTTTGCTCAATATATAGACTGGGGAATAGGCGGTCATGATAACTCATCCAACAATGCAGGAGATTATAATGAGCTTCTTGATATGTCTTATGCCTGGTCTACTGTTCCTTTCGGCAGCCCCGGCAACTGGAGCCCTGTTGGTTTAGCCGGATATGCATTTCTTGAAAGTCCGGGTATTCCTGATGACAACAGGGATAATGATAACGATGGTTTAACTGATGAAAAACGTAATAATGCCGCTAACATTTTTATTGAGAGCCCCGATCTTGATCCTTTTCTACGCGATCCCTTCCAGGATACTCTTGCCTTCAGAAATTTCTATGGCTACTCATGGGTACCTCACTGGGATGCTGATGAAAACGGAAACTGGAAAACATTTTTTGATGTTAATGAGAATGGTGTGTGGGATGATGGGGAATCTCTTTATGATGATGTAGGTACTGATGGCATTGGTCCCTTTGATGATGGTTATACCGGGCCTGACCCTGACGGGACTGAAGGAAACGGCAGGCCTGATCAGGGAGAGCCGAATTTTGGAATCCTTGATAAAGATGAATCTGATCAGCTTGGCTTAACAGGTTTTGCAATTTACCCGGTTCATACATACGAACTTGATGACGATGAAGAAAACTGGCGTGTACTTTCCGCTTTGCCTTCGCCTCACGGACAATCTCTTGTTGGTGCAAATCTCGCTAATTATTTCTCAAGTTACCTGTTTAGCATGCAGGGAAGAAATACATACTCTGCAATTACAGGTTTACCCCAGGAAACAGGCGAAACAGAGAGATTCTCAATGGGTCTGATCTTCGGTATAAGTGAGAATGATCTCTTCAGAAGAAAAAGAACTGTTCAGCAAATTTATAACGCAAATTACAGGTTCGCCAAGCCGCCTGATAAACCAATTGTTAAAGCAATACCCGGTGACAGGAAAGTTACACTTTACTGGGATGACCGTGCTGAGTATACCTTTGATGCCTTCTATCAAAGATATAATTTTGAGGGCTACCGGATATACCGCGCAACTGACCCGAATTTTATTGAAAGCAAGATAATTACAGATGCTTATGGTAAGGCAACATTCAGACAACCCCTTGCTCAATTTGATCTTGCAGATGGTATAACCGGGCTGCATCCTATTGATGTGAACGGTGCTTTATTCCATCTGGGTGATGATACCGGACTTAAACATTCTTATACCGATACAACTGTTCAGAACGGACAGACTTATTATTACGCTGTTGTTTCTTACGATCAGGGATTTACTTCAACGGATATTGAAGGTAAATTTGAAGGCATACCACCTTCCGAAACCACAAGCATTCTTAAAACAGATATAAATGGAAATGTTGTAACCGATATAAATACTGCCGTTGTAACACCAAGATCACCTGCTGCAGGATATATATCTCCGGAGATCACTAATTATCAGGCATCAGGTCCCGGTACAGGTTCGGTTATAATCTCAATTCTGGATCCTGATTCAATAAAGCCGTTCCACACATACAGGATTGAATTTGAGGATTCAACAAATTTCCATAATAATACCAATCCTTATTACAGGTTAATTGATTATTCAGAAAACGATACTCTTATTCACTTAAAAAAAATATTATCAATTGAAGAACAGACACTGGTACTTGACGGGTATTCCGTAAATATAAAGAATGATAATGAAGTTGTGGTAGACAGAGAGAAATCAGGATGGGTAGCCGGTAACAGCAATTATATTGTTCAACTGGGTTTTGATTCACGGTACGCCCCTGCATACAACGGAAGACGTGTGGATTATCCTGCGGATTTTGAAATTCATTTAACAGAACCGGCTCAGGGGGATTCTTCATTTCCTTCTACACCATTTGGCCAGCCGGATATTTCTAATATTCGCATAAGAAATATTACAGAAAATATTGAACACTTTCAGTTTATCTTCAGAGATATAAATAATGATAAAATATTTAATGATAGTGATGCCGTGTTTATGGTATTCGGCGATTCACTGGGAAAACGGGTGGAAAGATATGCAGATGCAAAAGTCGGGTGGTCTGTAACAATTATTAAAGATACAACTCTGCCGGAATCTCAGCAGATACCTCCTAAACCCGGTGATGTGTACAGGCTGGCTATAAAGAAGCCCTTCAGAACCGGTGAGTATGTAGAGTTTACCTCAAAAGCCCCAGATATGGACAGGAGCAAGGCTGTTTTTGAACTGGATAAAGTAGCAGTTGTACCTAATCCATACACAGGTGCCGCTTCATGGGAGCCTTCAACTACACAGGTGGGAAGAGGTGAAAGAAGGATATTCTTTATACATCTTCCGGCCCAGTGCTCTATTCGTATATACACATTAAGCGGGAAACTTGTTGATGTAATAGAGCACAATGGTAATACTGATGATGGTGAAGAGTCATGGGATCTTACATCGAAAGACGGAATGGATCTGGCTTACGGGATATATGTATTTCATGTTGAAGCTCCCGGTATAGGTGAAAAGATCGGAAAGTTCGCAATTATAAAATAATGCTGAAGAAATTTACGAGGCATGTATGTTACACAATTTCTTTAAAGTTTTAATTCTGCTTTTTCTAACGCTGGTTTTTATTGGGCCGGTAAAGGCTCAAAATGTTTCCAAAACAGGAACAACAGCCGCCAGCTTTCTGGAAATTGCAGTTGGTGCTCCTGCTATGGGTATGGGCGGAGCCTTTGTCAGTATTGCCAACGATGCTTCATCTCTCCGGTGGAATGTTGCAGGTATTGCAGCTTCTGAAAAATATGAAGCACTTATAACCCATGCTGACTGGATAGCCGAAACAAATTTTGACTTTGCCGGGTTGGTTTTGCCTTTAGGCAGCTTTGGCACGTTGGGCTTAAGCTTTACTTCTCTTTCAATGGAAGATATGATGGTAAGGACGGTAGACCAGCCTGAAGGTACCGGTGAATATTTTAGTGCGGGAGATATTGCTGTCGGTATTTCTTATGCAAGGCTTTTAACTGACAGGTTCTCGATTGGTTTTACAGTTAAGTATATCCAGCAAACAATATGGCACATGAGCTCAACTGCAATTGCTTTTGATGCAGGTACTCTATTCAAAACTGATCTGTTTGGTGGGATGGCAATCGGAGCTTCAATTTCAAATTTTGGTACTCCCATGAAACTTGAAGGCAGAGATACGCGTCATTTTATCCGTGTCGATGATACAAAGCTTGGTTCTAATGAAAGGATTCCCGTGGAGGTTGAACTCGATTCATGGGAACTTCCACTGACATTCCAGATTGGTGTTTCAACTTTTGCTCTTAACACGGATAATTATAAACTGCTTGTTGCTGTAGATGCCATTCATCCCAATAATGATTTTGAAAGTGTTAACATTGGCGGAGAGTTTTCATTTATGGAGTTTATCTCTTTAAGAGGCGGTTATCAGAATCTTTTTCTTGATGACAGCGAAGGGGGGTTAACTTTTGGTGCAGGTGTTAATTCAAAAATGCTTTTTAGTGATGCTTTTGTGAATTTTGATTATGCATACCGGGACTTTGGCAGACTTCAGAATGTGCATTATTTTTCTGTTGGTGTGAAATTCTAAACATTAGCGTTAATGATTGGTAAACACCCGGGATTTATATGAGTTTTAAAAGATATAGTATACATATAGTTTTTATTTGTTTGACTTTTGCTGTCACATATAGTCTGCAGGCACAGGTAAATAAAGATTTATATACCGAAATTAGCTTCGATAAGCAAAAAACTGCCGCTTCGGTTGATTCGATAAAGATTACCGCAGAAGAATTTTATCTCAGCTATGAGTATGGTCCTGCCTTTGTAAAAAGGAAAAAAGATTCAAGGCTGAACCATATAGATTATATGATTAATGAAAAATTGCTTGCTCTTGATGGCTACTCAAGAAGCATAGACACTGTTGAGGAAATATCTTCATTAATAAGTGATTATAAAGGTGATCTTGCATCGGAAGAGTTATTTAAAAATGAAATACTGCCTGAAATTAAAGTAAGTGATCCTGAAATAGATACCATTATCAGTTATAAACAAACTGAGCTTGAAATCAAATGGCTGTTTGAAAAAGACAAAGAAAAAATTAAAATTCTTTTTGATGCTTTAAATAACGGGATTTTGTTCGATTCACTTTTTACGCAGCAGCTTGGTGATTCTGTTTTTTTTGATGAGCGGTTTCTAAAAACGAACAGGTATCTTCTCTGGCTTAAGAACCCGATACTTGCAGAAATTGTTGATTCCCTTAAGATAGGCGAAGCATCTGTTCCTATTCATGTTGAGGATGGGTGGTATATAGTTAAAGTTATTAATATTTGGCAAAACGTTGTCACTACTGAAAGTGAATATCAGAAACTCAGGCAGGAAGCAGTAAACGCTGTTTATAAAAAAAAGATGGATATGCTTTCCGACCAGTATGTAAATGAACTGATGCTTAAAAATAACCCTGTAATAAAACGGGAAGCATTTAATATAGTAAGGTCATATCTTGGCAAATTGTATTTGAGAGAAGATAAATACGAAGACTGGCAGCTTGAACAAAAGCTTAGTCAATCACTCTCTGAATCCCAGGGGGATATTAACAATTCAGTACTTATTTCATTAACAGGTAAAAATATAACTATTAAGGATTTTCTTGTATGGTTTAGGAACCGGAGTCAGTATATTAAATTCAATAATAGTGATCTGAAAAGTTTTTCAATATCCCTTGAAAAAACTATATGGAGAATGGTACGGGATAATCTTCTTGCAGAAACCGCAACGGCACGGGGCTATGGTAAGTCTGAAGATGTTATAAAACAATTAACATGGTGGAAAGATAAAATTATTAGCAGTGCCGTAAGGAATGAAGTTGCCAACTCTGTATTGTTGAAAATGAATGAGGTAAGTGGGAACGAATCAATAAAAACAGATGCTGAACTGCTTAACAGAGAATTCCAGAAAAAGTTTTTGCATAAGATTCTTTCACTAAAGCAAAAATATAAAGTTGTAATTAATGAAGATATAGTAAATGCTGTCCCCGTATCATCCGAAAATGACCCCCGTGCAATTGAGTTTTATACTGTAAAAAAAGGCGGGCTAATACCCCGCACTCCTTATCCAACCATCAATAATGAATGGGTTAACTGGGAATAATTTTGATCAAAAAGCTGAAGAAGTTCATAAAATATCTGTTCTTTCTGCCTGCTTTGTGTTTTGTAGTAACAGGCTGCAGCAACAGATCAGACGCAAACAGGCAGTCAATCATCTACTGGTCTTCCAACAATACCGAAGAAATTCTATTTGCCAGAGAAATTGTTAATCAATGGAATAAAGAAAATCCCGGTAATATTGTATCATTTCAGCCGGTACCGGAAGGACAATCGAGCGAGGAAATAATTCTTGCTGCTGTTGTAGGTGAAACTACGCCGGATATATATTCCAACATGTGGCAGGGAGATGTCGAAGCTTATGCGCAGGCAGGCGTACTGGTTGCTTTGGATACCCTGGAAGGGTTTAATGAATTTATTTATGAAAGATGTGACAGCTCTGTTGTTAAAGAAATTACATCCCTGGATGGACATATTTACCAGGTACCCTGGAAAATAAATCCTATAATGATGATCTATAACAAAAATTTATTAAGTGGAATAGGATTAATCGAACCGCCGGCCACATACAGTGAATTTTTCGAGGCTTCAAAAAACTTTATGAAAGATTCAGATGGCGACGGATATATCGATCGCTGGTTTGGTTACTGTGAGGTTATTGTAACATGGTGGCAGCGTTTCTTCGATTTTTATCCTATATATCTTGCTGCTTCAAACGGTGCTCCGCTTGTAGAGGATAATAAAGCCGCTTTTAATAATGAATATGGATTAGAAACATTTAAGTTTTTGAAAACCTTGTATGATAGAAACTACTTTTCGCGTGAAAGGATTTCACAGAGAGAGGATATCTTCCTTTCAGGTGTAATAGCCAGCAGGTTTACCGGGCCATGGGAAATTGCACATGCAGATAAATTTAAACCGGAAGGTTTTGAATATGACTATACTACTGTTCCTGTTCCTGATAATCATACCGGGCCTGCATACACTTATGGAGATCCGAAGAATATTATAATATTTAAAACATCTTCTAACGTAAAGCGGGTATGGGATTTTGTCCGGTTTATGAGCAGTAAAGAGAATGATCTAAAACTTCTGGAAATTACAAACCAGCTTCCCCGTAGAAAGGAACTCGATTCCGATCCATATTATGCTGAGTATTTCAGAAGAAATCCGCAGATGGAAGTTTTTGGCAGGCAGGCAAAATATGTTAAAGGAACTGATGCATCTCCTGTACTTAAAGAGGTGTTTGATCTTATTTCACAGGAATATGAGGCCTGTGTTGTGTACGGCAAAAAAACACCGGAAGAGGCCTTAAATGATGCAGAAAAAGCAGTTAATCTTTTATTTCTTAAATGAGTAAGATCCAATGAAGAATAAAAAGGTTATACCATATCTGTTAGTTACACCTTACATAATGCACTTTTTAATATTTGTTGCATTCCCGGTGATGTTTTCAATTGTACTAACATTTCATGAGTGGAATATTATATCCCCAATGAAGTTTATAGGGTTAAATAATTTTAAAAGATTATTCAACGATGCGCTTTTCTTTAAATCATTGTTAAATACATTAACCTTTTTAGTAATTCATATTCCCCTGCAGATAATTGCTGCTCTTTTGCTCGCTGAATTATTAAGCAGAAATATAAAATTCCGGGGTTTCTTCCGTGCTGCTTTTTTTCTACCTGTTATTGTTTCAGGGGTTGTAGTAACAATGCTGTGGCAGCAACTATTTGGATATGATTCAGGGCTTCTTAACAGGCTGCTTGTAAGTATAGGAGCCGGCAAGGTTGGATGGCTTGTAAATCCGGATCTTGCAATGCCTTCAATTGCAGTTATGGCAACATGGAAAAATGTAGGGTTGTACATAATATTATTCCTGGTAGGCCTTCAGACTGTACCAACATATTATTATGAAGCGGCAGATATGGAAGGGGCTACACCATGGCAGAAATTCTGGTACATTACTATCCCGGCCATCAATCCTACCATATTTATGGTTTTGATTCTTTCTACCATAGGCGGGTTCTCTTTATTTATTGAACCATATATAATGACGGGCGGTGGGCCATTAAACAGTACTTTATCAGCAGTCCTATATATTTATAAACAGGGGTTTTTCTATTACCATATGGGATATTCAGCTACTCTCGGTTTCTTTTTTGCTTTCCTCATTCTATTGGTTATAGTTATTCAAAAAAGATATGTAGAAAAAGGATAAATGAAATCAATTAAAAAAATATTGATATATGCCTTTCTGCTTATTGGCGGTCTTGTTTTCCTATATCCTTTTTACTGGATGATTATCGCTTCACTTTCGCCTGAAAAAGAAGTTGCCGGGCTTACATTTATTCCAAGTGCACTTACATTGGACAGCTATGTTCAGCTTTTACAAAAAATCCCTATCGGCAGATCTTTTATTAATAGCTTAATTGTTGCAGGTTCAATAACAATCGGTGTGCTTGTGTTTGGTTCTATGGTTGGCTATGCATTATCAAGACTTCATTTTAAAGGAAGGAATTTAATTTTTTATATAATCATTTTTACAATGACTCTTCCTTTTCAGATAACATTAATCCCGCAGTATATTATAATGGTTAAGTTTGGGTGGGTTGATACATACCTTGCATTAATAATCCCATATTTAATGAATGGATTAAGCATAATAATGTTTCGGCAGTATTTCAAAACAATTCCCCAGGATGTAATTGATGCAGCACGCATTGACGGCTGCGGCGAACTTAGAATAATATTTGGTATTCTCTGGCCTAACTCTGTGCCTGCTCTGGTTACGGTTGGAATAATAACTTTTATGGCATCATGGAATGAGGTGTTGTGGCCGCTGATTGTTATACGAAATGAAGAGCTAATGACTATGCCTCAGCTAATAACATTATTTGCAGTTGGAGGCAGAGCAGAATCTCAAATTGGTGTAAAGCTTGCATCCGCCACTCTTCTTGCACTCCCGATTGTAGTGGCGTATTTGTTTTTTCAGAAATATTTCATTCAAAGTATGGCTTCTACAGGATTAAAAGAATAAAAAAAACGAAAGTAAAAAAGAATATATGGTAGACAGAAAAAAAATAAAATTACCGGCTGATCCTTCAAGGGTAATCCTAAGATATCTTTACCTCGGCAGTAATAATAGAATCATTAATACTATTAATAGGGTTTTGAATTTAACTGAAGGAAAGGTTGAAAATTTATACGAGGATATAGTAAACAGATTTTATGGCAGACACCGTAATTTTGAATCTGCTTTGTATGAGAACTATAAAAGGGTTGAGAAATTCGTTTCAAAAGAATTTTCTCTTTCTGAATTGAGAAAGCTTCTGATAGGAGCCTATTTTAGCTGTGAATATTCAATTGAATCTGCAGCATTATTTAATCCTTCAATGGTTCCTCATCCCGATCAGTCAGGATTGAATAAAGGAGAAATGCGGTTTATAATGAGTCTTCGTGCAACAGGTGAAGGGCATATATCTTCGGTTGAATTCAGGAGCGGGGTTATGGATGCAAATAATAATATTATGCTGGATGAAATAACAAAGTATGCTTCAATGCCTGTAAAAAGAGAAGAAAATGTAAAAACAGGAATTGAAAATGCGGATGAACTTACCTGGGAGGCAAATTACAACATTAGTTTTTCAGGTAATGAACCTGTTTCTGAAAGGGTAATATTCCCATTTTCACGAACTGAAAAGAATGGTATTGAAGATGTACGATTAGTAAAATTTTATGAGGATGACGGTTCATTTAAGTATTACGGCACTTTTACTGCCTATGATGGTACCAGGATTACATCCCAAATGATTCAAACAGATGATTTTGTGAATTTTCAAATAAGATCATTACATGGGAGTAAGGCTAAAGATAAAGGAATGGCGCTTTTCCCTCAAAAGATTAACGGTAAGTATACAATCATATCAAGGCTTGACGGGGAGAATCTTTATTTCATGCAGTCCGATAATATTTTCCGGTGGGAGAACGCAGAACTTTTCAGAGCGCCCGTGCATGACTGGGAGTTTGTTCAGATCGGGAACAGCGGTTCGCCTATAAAAACTGAAAAGGGGTGGATACTTCTTACTCATAGTGTCGGCCCTTTAAGGAGATATGTTATTTCTGCTTTACTCCTTGATATTGAAGATCCGAAAAAGATAATTGGTTATTTAGACACACCATTATTAGAACCGGACGAAATTGACCGTGAAGGCTATGTTCCAAATGTTGTTTATTCATGCGGAGGTTTGGTTCACAATGATGAGCTGATTATACCGTACGCAATGTCAGATTCAGTATCAAGTTTTGCAGGGATCAAGTTAAGTAAGTTATTTCAGAAATTCATTCCGGTTAGATAACAGAGGTATAAAGATGATAACCAGGTACAGTAAAAATCCGGTATTAACCAAACAGGATGTTCCTTTTAAAGTAAATAGTATATTTAATCCAGGTGCAGTAAAGTTTAAGAATGAGTATATTCTTCTATGCAGGGTTGAAATGCCGACAGGACGTTCGTCATTTGTTCTGGCAAAAAGTAAAGACGGGTATAATTTTAAAGTTGAAAGCAAGCCATGTCTAACCCCTGAAGATCATAAAGAATTTTATGAATTTGTTGAATGGGGAATTGAAGACCCGAGGATAACCCAAATGGGAGATAAATTTTTCATAACATATACGGGCTTTTCAAAATATCTTCCTTTAGTAATGCTTGCAGAAACAGAAGATTTTTATCACTACAAAATTCATGGGCCAATTTCTGAACCTTCCAATAAAGATTGTGCAGTTTTTCCAGAAAAAATTAATGGAATGTTTTGGAAGATGGACCGGCCTTCAAATGATACCATAAATTACATCTGGCTGAACAGCAGCAATGATCTTGTTCATTGGGGTAATTATAAAGCTCTCGCAGAGCCTGAAAAAGGTACCTGGGAAGCTGATAAAATTGGCGGCTCCACTCCTCCGGTTAAAACAGATGAGGGCTGGCTGTTCCTTTATCATGGTGTTAGAGGTTTTGGAATAAGTAATCTTTATAAAATTGGTGTTATGCTGCTTGATTTAAATGAGCCATGGAAAATAGCTGGTAAATCCGTAGAACCAATCCTTTCCCCTGAAGAAGATTATGAGCGTGTGGGGGATGTTGGAAATGTTGTGTTTACTAATGGATGGATAATTGAAGGTAACGGCGATGTGAAAATTTATTATTCGGGAGCAGACTCTAATGTTTGTATTGCAGAAACCAGTATGGACTATCTGTTATCACTATGCAAAAATGGTAAATCGTTAGTCTCAGTTAATTTTAACGGGAAGTAATCTATGTATAAAATAATTCTTTTCTTTCTTATTATCGGCTGGCTTGATCTTGCATCCTGTGGAAATGACAGCTCATATATAAATACCTCACATCTTGATCATTTGTATGAAGAGGTTATTGTTAACAATGATACTCTTGGTATAATCCACATTTATGCTGAATACCCGGATTATCATTGGATTGATGACAGTGATGAAGGCACAGCCTGTGTTGATGATGTTGCCCGTGCAATGATTTTTTACCTGGATCATTATAGGTATTCCGGTAATGAAACCAGTCTTATTAAAGTTAAACATTTGCTGAACTATTTGTTTTATATGCATGCTGAAAATGGTTATTTCTATAATTTCACCTGGAAAGATAATTCTATAAATAGAGAATTTAAGACAAGTGTAGCTGAACCTAACTGGTGGAGCTGGCGAGCATTATGGGCATTATCAGAAGCTAATGAATTATTTAAAGCAGAAGACAAATATCTTTCACAAAGAATCTTACATCACTTAAATAAAATAATAGCTGTTACTATTTCATGGCTGGAAAAAGAAAAATCTTATAAAGATTATTCCGGCTTTGAAACTCCTGCATGGCTGCCCCATGAAGCGGCTTCTGATCAGGCAGCAATAATTATTAAGGGGCTTGTATCATATTATGAGACAGAAAAGGATAGTGCAGTCATTCCGGCTATAAAGCAGCTTGCCGAAGGTATAATGAGTATGCAGGCGGGGGATCAAAACACCTTTCCTTATTATTCATTCTTAAGCTGGCAGAATACCTGGCATGCATGGGGAAACTCTCAGGCTGATGCTTTGTTATCAGCCGGTTTAATTTTAAATGATTCATCCTTGATACATTCTGCTCTGAATGAATTGGAATATTTTTATCCGTTTCTTTTAAACGAAAAATATTATTCGGATTATTCTATAACCAAACAAAGTAGTAAAATAGAAATAATACAGTTAAACAAATTCCCACAGATTGCCTATTCCATCCGTCCTTTTGTATTTGCTGCATTACAGGCATATGATATAACTGGTAACAAAAAATATTCCGAATTAGCCGGAAAGATAGCATGCTGGTTTATTGGAGATAATGCTGCTTCAGCAGTAATGTATGAACCGGGAACCGGCAGATGTTATGACGGGATTGTTGATGAGAAAAAAATAAATAAAAATTCCGGCGCGGAGTCTACAATTGAATGTCTCTTATCACTTCAGAAAATTGAACAATATCCTGCTGCAAAAGCAGTTTTGGAAGACTACCGCCTTATCCTGGCTGAATAAACCTAAAATGGTATAAAATGATTTTTATCCGCCCATATATTTTACTTTATTTCCTTTTGATTACGGAAATGTGTGCCCAGCAGATAAATATTCCCCGTGTCGAATTAATGCCGCGGGAACCTTCCCCTTACCTGATGAGAAACTGGGATGAAGCTGCAAGGGGATACGATTCGCTTGTCTTTAATGAAGATCTTACCGGCGAGTACCTCCCATTAATATGGTTTTATAACAATACTATAAACTATCGGGAGCATGGTAGTTTTGGCTTGCATACTGTTGTTGGAACACCCTATCCCGAATCAGTAGAGGCAATAAATATACTCCCCGCTGTTATTGGTGCCTCTCTTATAGGTATAGACAAAAGTAATCAGGATGGAAAAAACTATGTTTTAATGTGTGAAGAGTTTTTTAATAAAAGAGCCGAAGAAAATATTTATCTGAATAACCCTGCAACAAGCAGCGGTGATGACTGGTGGTATGAGACAATGCCTAATGTTTTCTTTTATCAGCTTTACGATCTGTACAGGGGCACAGGTGATTTTGCCTACCAGTTTAAAACTATAGCCGGCAGGTGGCTGGAATCGGTATTAAAAATGGGGGGTAGTTCAACGCCATGGAATCTTCCATATATGAATTACCGGGCGTGGAGCCTCTCAACAATGACGCCTAATAATACTGGTGTAAAAGAACCGGAGGCTTCCGGTGCTATAGCATGGATTCTTTATAATGCTTATGTTGAAACAGGAGAGGAAAAATACAGGATAGGTGCCGAGTGGTGTCTTGAATATTTAAACAGTTTAGCATCAAACCCTTCCTATGAGCTTCAGCTTCCATATGGTGTGCTGACGGCTGCAAGAATGAATGCAGAACTTGGTACAAATTATAATACTCAGAAATTAATTAATTGGTGTTTCGAAATAGGTTCATTGAGGAAATGGGGCGCTATTGTTGGAACCTGGAACGGTTATGATGTTTCGGGCTTAATTGGTGAATCAGATGATAATGATTATGCATTTGTTATGAATACATTTGAGCATGCCGGCGCTCTTGTTCCATTGGTAAGATATGATGACCGCTTTGCGCGTGCAATTGGTAAATGGATGCTTAATGCTGCAAATGCAGCAAGACTTTTTTATACCAAATATCTCCCTGCTGAAAACCAGGACAGCTATGAATGGTCTGCGCAATATGATCCCAATTCCTATATAGCGCACGAAGCTTTAAGGGAAGATGAGGATGGTATAAGTCCTTTTGCTACAGGGGATGCAATAGCCGGCGGCTGGGGAGAGACAAACCTTGCTTTATACGGGTCATCCCATGCAGGAATATTCGGGGGAATAATTGATACCACTAATGTTGAAAAAATATTAAAGCTTGATTTGAACCGTACTGACTATTTCGCAAAATTGTCCTATCCTTCGTTTCTTTTCTATAATCCTTATGACCAGGTTAAATCGGTAGAGTTAAATATTGGCACCGGTGTTTATGATATCTATGATGCAGTATCAAATAGTTTTGTTAAAAATAATGTAAGCGGTAATGCAATAATTGATATTCCTGCCGACGATGCCTTAATTGCCGTAATTATTCCTTCCGGCGGAATGATAAGTTATGATTTAAATAAGATGTTTGTTAATGGAATTGTGGTTGACTTTAACATCGGAGCATCAATATTAAATCATTCACCAAGAATAAAGAGCCTTTCTGCAGTTAAAGAAATAATTCTTATTTCTGACAGTGTTGCTATATATTGCTCCGCCGCGGATAAGGATAATAATGTTCTTAGTTATTCCTGGAGCACAGAGCAGGGAATCATTAAGGCATATCACTCATGGGCAATGTTCACAGCACCTCCGTATCCCGGTGAATATTCAGTGATTTGTGAAGTAAATGACGGTAATGGTGGTATTACTTCTGATACTATTATAATAGATGTCCGTGAAATTATTAACCATGCACCGCAGATATCATTAAAGGCTGATCCGAAGAAAATAGATATCAATTCTTCATGTGAACTTCAATGTATTGCTATAGATCAGGATGGTGACAGTTTAACCATTTCCTGGAGTGCAAGTGCCGGAACTTTTACAACCGGCGATTCCGTTGTCCGGTGGCATTCCCCATCGCTGCCCGGTAACTATTACATTACATGTTCGGTAAGTGATGGAATGATGATAACCAGTGATAGTGTACTTGTGGTAGTACGTGATTTCTCTGATGTTCAAACAGGCAGTTTGTTGTTGGATCTCCCTTTTACCGGTAATGCCGATGATCAAAGTGGAAATGGAAACGTTACTACTGTCTTTCAGGCTTCACTAACAGCCGACCGGTTTAATAATCCGGGAAATGCTTTTTTATTTGATGGTAATAATGATTATATCCAGGTGAGTAATACACCCCAGTTAAATTTTCAGAACTCTATCAGCATTAATTTGTGGATTAAGGTGAATTCGTTTTATGAACGGGAAGCTTATCCAATTTCTCACGGAAACTGGGAAAACAGATGGAAGATATCGGTTACTAATAATAAAATAAGATGGACTGTCAACACTAATTCCGGGATAAAAGACCTTGACTCAGAGACTGAACTTCAATCCGATTCTCTTTATAACATAACCGTTGTTTACAGTGAGCCTGATATGGAAATTTATATTAATGGCAAACTTGATGCATATACTCCCCATAGCGGTTCTATTAATCAAACAAGTTATGATCTGATGATTGGGCAGGTGCTGCCGGACAATTATAATTTCGGATTTAACGGGGTGCTGGATGATATAAAAATTTATGACTATGCTTTATCTATGGATAAAATAAAAGCATTATATGACATTTCAACTGATGTTAATACAATAACCGAACAACCAATACAATATTTTCTCGAACAAAATTATCCCAACCCGTTTAACCCGGTTACAAAAATATTATACTCAGTAGGCAATACATTTAGTAACCAAGGCGGGAGAACACATATATCAATAAAGGTATTTGATATCCTTGGTAAAGAAATAGCAACATTAGTAAATAGAGAATCAGAGCCGGGAAGATATGAAGTTAAATTTGATGCCTCTGATTTACCAAGCGGTATATATTTTTATAGACTAACTACAAGTGAATATTCCGAAACAAAAAAAATGATTTTATTGAGGTAAAAGACTGTGAATAAAAAGTTATTTCTTCATGATAAATGGGAATTCGCTCTTCAATCAAAGGTTAAAAATGAACAGGGGATAAAATATCAAAAATGGTATAAGGCAGATATTCCCGGAACAGTGTATCATAATCTTCTGCTGAACAAACTAATCCCGGATCCGTTTTATGGTGATAATGAATTAAAACTACAATGGATTGCTGAATCTGACTGGAATTACAAAACGACTTTTAACTTTCCCGGGGAATTTAATCAGGATGAACCTGTTTACCTTGTTTTTGATGGAATCGATACTGCTGCGGAAATTTACCTGAATAATGAAAAAGTCGGCACACCGGAAAATATGTTCATAAGTTATAAATATGATGTTACCAAATTCCTGAAAGAAAAAAAGAATACTCTTCAAATTAATTTTACATCACCATATAAGTATGCACAGGCTCTTGAACGGCAATATGGAAAACTCCCCGTGGCTTTAACCTCCGAAAGAGTCTATATACGTAAGGCCCAGTATTCATTTGGCTGGGACTGGGGTCCGTCTTTTGCTGATATGGGTTTGTGGAAGCCGGTTTATCTTCTGCAGGAGGAAAAACATTATATTCAAAATATTACTTTTAACACACTGTCTGTAGATGATGATATTGCAAAAGTTGAATTAAAAATTGACTTCAATAAAGAATTAGAAGATGATAATAAAGTGCTTGTTGAAATTAGTAACCATCGCTTTTATATAAATCATTCTAATAAAAGAAGTGTTAGCGGAACCTTTGAAATAAATAATCCGCTACTCTGGTGGCCTAATGGTGAAGGGGAACAGCATTTGTATAAAATGGTTGTTACTCTTTTAATGAATGATAGTCATGAAGATAGTGTTACTAAAAAAATTGGGCTCAGGACTATCAGGCTTCAACTTAAGGAAGAAGAAGAAAATACATTCAGATTTATTGTAAACGGGAAAAAAATATTTGCCCGGGGCTGTAACTGGATTCCGGCTGATTCTTTTTTAACAAGAATAAATGATAAGAAGTATTCGGATCTTCTAACGCTGGCAAAAGATGCCAATATGAATTTTATCCGGGTCTGGGGAGGCGGTATATACGAACACGATAAATTCTACGAATTATGTGATGAACTGGGCCTTCTTGTTTGGCAGGATTTTATGTTTGCCTGTGCCTCTTATCCTGAATATCAGGATTATTTGTTAAATGTGGCCGAAGAGGTAAAACAAAATGTGCATCGTATCCAATATCATCCTTCAATTGCTATATGGTGCGGAAATAATGAAAACGAATGGTTATACTATCAGGAAAAGAAAAAATCATTTAAAGAGATGCCCGGGTATAAAATTTATAACCGGATTATACCTCAGATATTAAAAGATATTGATCCAAATCGTCCTTTCTGGCAATCAAGCCCTTTTGGTTTTGATGAAGATCCTAATTCCGTAACATCAGGAAACAGGCATCAGTGGGATATGTGGAGCAGATGGATTGATTACGGCAGTGTTAAAAATGATAAAAGTCTGTTTGTAACTGAATTTGGATTCCAGGGGCCAGCTAATCAAAGTACTTTAGAAAAAGTTATTCCGCCTGAAGAAAGAACCCCCCAAAGTTACATGTTTGAATTTCACAATAAGCAAATTGAAGGGAATGAAAGGCAGTTTAAATTTCTTGCAGGCCATTTACCTGTAAGAAGTGAATGGAATAATTTTATTTATCTTGCCCAGTTGAGCCAGGGTTTGGCGCTTAAAACATGTTTGGAACAATGGCGCTATAATTCTCCTCAGACAAATGGAACTGTAATCTGGCAGCTAAATGACTGCTGGCCTGTTTCCAGTTGGTCTTTAATTGACTCTGATCTAAAACCTAAGCTGTCTTATTATATTGTTAAACAATCCTTTCAGCCGCAGTTTATTAAATATATAACTGTAAATGATGAGTTAAAGATATTTCTTATTGGTAATGACACAGACTTTACAGGATACTTTGAATTACATGAAATAAAATTACCCGGCGGGAAAGCAGAACTGATTGCGAGGAAAAAAATAAAACCGGAAGGTAATAAAAGTTTAATATTCTCTAACCTTATTGGTAATGATCTGAAAACGGGAAAGTCTGTTTTAGCCGCAACATTTTACGATAGAAATGATAATGTAATTTGTAGAAATATATTTAACTATTGCGAGTGGAAATATTTAAAACTCCCAAAGGCTGTCATTAAAACTAAACTGATAAAAGGGAAAAAGGGAGTTTATGTATCTGTAAAGAGCAGCAAGCCGGCATTTTTTGTTTCACTATTTAGTGATGATTTAAAATTCAGGGATAATTGTATGACAATTTTACCCGGGGAAGAGATTAAAATTGGAGTTCAGGATATGGCTAAACAAAAATTTAACATAAAAATATTTTCATTAAATGATTATTTGATATAACCCTATGAAATACATTTTATTTTTTTTCGTGTGTATATTATCTACCTGCTTAAAAGCAAGTAACAATGAATATCAGGCAGTTAAAGACCAGTTGACCGTAACATTCAATGGTGATGCTAAAATAGAAACGGGAAGTTTCTATGCAGGACTCGAGTTTCATCACAGCTCGCCCCTTGCACAAAGGATTAGTTTCTATTATCCTGCTGCTAATAGTATTGATTTAAGTACGGATTACTGGAAAAGAGACTCAACTTTTATTATGGCATTGGGCCTGGAAACAGACGGTGTTAAAGAATGGATCGGGCATGAAAAACTACCTTATACTTTAACTCCTTATTCTGTTTCATTTATTAAAGAGGATAAGGATAAATTAATTACTATTTCCTATAAATTTTGTAAAGATAAACCGGCTTTTATATTATCAATTGAAATTAAAAATCTTTTGCCCCGCAAGAGGCACTTCAAACTATTGACTGATATGGAAATGTCACTCCGCACTAGCCATTCTTATAAAATAACAAGCAATGCTTCCGGTGTTTATGATTCATCTGCCAATTCCATATTTATAGATTATAACGATTATGAAACTCAAAATGTTCAATTGTTTGCAGCTAATGCAGGGGATAAACCTGCCAGGCATTCGGCAAACAGTGTAATAAGTAGTCTTCCCCTGGAAGAAAATAAATGGTGGGGGGATGAACTTTGGAATTTTAATGATACTGAAAAGAAAGAAGATGGAATTCCGGCAGCAAGATATTTGTACGAAAAAGAACTTGAAGAAAATGAAAGTTTAAGTATTATTCAGGTTATTGGTTCTGCTGCAAAAGGGGAAGAGAGAGAATTTGTAAAATACCTTCTGGAGAATTATAAAGAAGAAACTGATAATTTTGAGAACTATGTTATAAATTATGCTGCCTCAAATAGAATTACAACTGGTGATGAAACCCTGGACAGATCGATTCTATGGGCAAAAGCGGTGCTTGCTGTTAACCAGCATTATATAGATGGCAGTATCCAGCCTATGCCTTGTCCGGCAGAATATAATTTTTACTTTACCCATGATGTACTTCTTACTGACCTTGCTGCGGTTTATTTTGACCCCGATAGAGTTAAAAAAGACCTGGAATTTATAATTAGTCATGCAGATGATAGCTTTATAATTCCTCATGCATATTACTGGAAAGATTCAGCTTATGTTACTGAGTATGCTACGCCAGATAACTGGAATCATTTCTGGTTTGTTATTGCTGCCGGACAATACATGAGGAAAACTCACGACACTGATTTCACTAAAAAACTTTATCCATATATTGAAAAGAGCATTAGTGAGACAATGATTAATAGAAAGGATGATTTAATGTTTGCCTTTCGTCCTGACTGGTGGGATATCGGCAGAAATTACGGCCCAAGATCATTTATGACAATTCTTGCTATAAAATCATTGGATGAATTTATTAATATGTCAGTAACTCTCAATAATACTTCTGCAAATATTGAAGAGTTGAAATCTTCGCGTGAAAAATTACATAGCGGACTGCTTAATAAATTATGGATTGATGAAAAAGACTACTTAATGAATTATTATGAAGACGGCACACTTGATACTCATTATTACATTGGATCACTGGTTGCAGCTCATTTTGATTTGCTGGATGAAGAAAAATTAAATAAACTAACTATATCAGCAAAGAATAATATTCTTGATCCTAAACTTGGAGTATATACTACATTTCCAATGGATATTCACAAAATGATTGACTATCTGAAACTTGCAGGAAATGAAGCCGGTGATCCTTACAAATATATAAATGGCGGTATTTGGCAGCATGGTAATGCTTTTTATGCACTGGCATTATTAAAAGCAGGGAAAAAAGATGAAGCAATTGATTTTATTAAAACAACTATGACTCTGGATGGTGTTATTAATAGTCCTAATGGATTTCCTGCTATGTATGAGTACAGAAATTCAAATAAAAACGATCCTTCGGTATATGGGGAAATTGATAAGCCGCAATTTATGTGGGCGGCAGGCTGGTATTTATACTGCATCTATGAAATTTATGGAAAATGATTTGCTGCGGGGGTAAGAATTAATTATTCTTCACTTCACTTGTCCGGGAGCTGACAAATACTATTTCCGGGTAATTGCTGGGATTTTCATCCCTGGATAAAACTGATAAAAATAATCCATAGATAGTAATTAATCCTATGGCTGCAAGAGCGGAATAAAGTTCTTTATTTGTTTCAAAAATCATCATTCCTGCCAGGGTGCCAATAACTAATAACAAAAGCGGAACGCCATAAAGCTTAAATGATGCGGACAGTAGTTTACTTCCGTTTATGGAGACACGGACAGCATCACCAGGATTTACTCCATAAGAATCCCGTACAACTAAACTTCTTTCTTTTGAATTTCCCGGTTTGCAGTAAAGTTTTATGGTACATTCTTTACAATCCTCCGAGTCAGGAAGGGTAATAACAGCAATCTCTTTTTTTACTTCCTTAACAATTCCTTCTTCGTAAAATACTTCCTTGTACACAACACATCTTTCTTAATAATATTTAGTTCTTTAATGCTATATTTTCTTCAGTAAGAGTTTTGGGAGCTTCAGATTTATGAATAAATCTTATTGCTCCTGTTTTACATTTATCTACAGGTATCTTACTTATATCAAGATTATCATAATTAATTTCCGGCAGAAAATTTTTCATCTCAATTGAGCCATCTGATTTACGGGCACAAATTCCGCATCCAAAACAGGCAACATTACATACTTCTTTTGACCTTTTGGGATCATCATGATTTTTACAGAAAATAAATAATTCCCTGTCTTCAGGGTGAATTTCAATAACACCGCGGGGACAGGCATCGGCGCACAAACCGCACCCTGTACAGAGTTCCTCAATAACAACAGGCAGACCTTTGTCATTCATAAAAATTGCACCAAACTGACAAGCTTCAACACAGTCTCCGCCCCCCAGGCATCCGTACAAACATAATTTATCACCACCTGATACAATGGCCTGAACAGCACAATTTAAGGGTCCCTGATAATTTGTATTTTCTTTATATATCGCTTCAGACTTATCGCCGTTACACAAAATCCGGGCAACCAGTTTGATGTTATCACTACTCTCAATCCCCATTATCCGGGCTATTTCATCTGTAACATCCTGTCCGCCAATAGGGCAGCCTGAAATTTTCGCCTCACCGTTAACTACTTTAACAGCAAAATCATAACATCCGGCATTACCGCAGGCACCGCAATTTGCATTGGGAAGTATCTCATTAACTTCTCCTATTTTAGGGTCTTCCTCAACACGTAATTTTTTATCAGCTATTGCAAGAGCACCGGCAAAGATAAATCCTAATCCGCCCATAGTTGCAACAGCTATTAATAATGTAAAGTCCATTTTATTTTTTACCTTAATACTTAATTAAGCACAAAATCATTAAAACCAGATGTATAATGAATATTTTCCTTATCATCTATTATCATAACTTCAGTATCAGAAAGACCTTCAACCAGGTCAATTCCTTTTTCCCTTCCAAGTACAAAAACTGCTGTAGCCAGGCCATCGGCAAATGAATTATTTTTATGAATAACTGTAACACTCCGGACTCCTTTTGCCGGGTAGCCAGTTTTTGGATTAAGCAGGTGGTGATAACGGATTCCATCTTTTTCAAAATAATTTTCGTAATCACCGCTTGTTGCTACAGAAATATTTCCCAGCTTAATTTTTTTGACAATCTCAGTTGCTTTATCCGGATGCTGTACGCC
>JAWOJF010000188.1:0-25770 GCA_046481785.1 Ignavibacteriaceae bacterium
TTCAATTGTGGGGGAATGAACTACATAAGCAGTTCAGGACTGAGGGTATTCCTGGTTACGCAGAAAAAAGCCAAAGCAATTAACGGGAAACTATATCTGTGCGAAATGCAACCTGCTATTCAGGAAGTTTTCAGAATCTCCGGATTTTCAAATCTTTTCCGGATCTTCGACACACAGGAAGAAGCGCTTGAGAATCAATAATTTTCAATATTATGCAACTTTCTTTAGCTTCATTCTTATTTAGCCTGTTGCTGTTGCAACGTTTATTCAGGTTCTCAAAAATAAACAACCTGCCGCAGTTGGTAAGAATGTTCTCCTATGCAAGGTTTTTTACCATTTTCCTGTTTGCCGCAGAAGTCGTTCTTTCGGCTTCATTCAGTTATATAGGATATGAAAAGGTTATAAAGACCGATGTGGTAGTCCGCCCCGGAAGAATAACCTTTGTTGATGTTGAGCTAACCCCATCAATGCTAAACATGGATGAAGTGGTGGTAAAATCAGGATACTTTTCTGAAACAGAATCTCAGCCTGTAAGTGCCAACGGATTTTCTGCTGAAGAAATAAGGAGGGCCCCCGGTTCGGCAGGTGATGTAAGCAGGATAGTTATGGGGCTGCCTTCACTGGCTAAGGTAAATGACTCAAAAAACAGTCTTATTGTAAGAGGCGGAAGTGCCATGGAGAATGCATTTTATCTGGACAACATAGAGATCCCAAATATTAATCATTACCCCACACAGGGCTCTACCGATGGCCCGATCGGTTTGATAAATGTTGATTTCATAAAAAATGTAAACTTCCTTACCGGCGGATTTACTTCTGCTTACGGTGATAAACTTTCCTCCGTTATGGAACTGGAATTCCGTGAAGGGAACAGGGATGAATTTGATATCCAGTTTGATTTAAGTATGCAAGGGATTGGAACTTCGATTGAAGGGCCGGTAAATGGAGGAAAAGGTTCTTATATGTTTTCTGCCCGGCGAAGCTATCTTGATTTCATCTTTAATTCAGTTGATATGGGGAGCCCGGTCCCTAAGTACAGTGATTTCCAGGGAAAAGTAGTTTATAATATTTCAGACAAACATAAACTATCCTTACTAAATATCCTTTCATCTGATTTTATAAAAGACGACAGAAATAACGCACTTGAAAATGAATCAAATATATATCCCGAATATGAAGGGCTAAATAATACAGCCGGCATAAACTGGCAGTACCTTTGGGATAAAAACGGCTACTCTTTATTTACATTTTCACATACATATATGAACTATGACTACAACTTCTGGGAAACAGCAACCGGTAATAAACTCTATACAAATGAATCAGTTGAACAGCAGGTAAAAATCCGGAATAAAAATAATTACTATATTAATACCTCAAGCAGTCTTGAATTGGGATTTGAGCTTAAGTATTATTTTACAGATTATGATATTCATATTGCTGAATACAGCGACAAGTCCGGTAATTTAACTCCGGAACTTTTTGTCTTTAAAAAGTTTTATGCTGTTAAACCATCAGTTTTTATTAATTATTCAACTGAGCCGTTTCAGAATCTGCGGATTATCCTGGGAGGACGAGTAGATTATTTTAACTATAATAAAACAACTAATCTTTCGCCCCGGGTTACTGCTGTTTATAGTTTATCACCAACTACCTCAGTAACGGGGTCTGCAGGTATTTTTTATCAAACTCTTCCCTTCATTTTATTAAGTCAGGATGAAGAATTTAAAAAATTAAAAAATCCTTCTGCAGTTCATTATATAGCCGGCATAAGCCATCTGTTATCTGAGGATACAAAGCTTACACTTGAGGTGTATAATAAAGAATATAAGGATTTCCCGATGGACCCTAAACAGCCTGAGTTATTTTTGATAGACAATGCAGACAATGAAGCATTATTCAGGGGACATAAGAGTCTTACTGATAATGGCAAAGCATATTCAAGAGGTGTGGAACTGCTTGTGCAAAAAAAACTGGCCAAACAGTTTTATGGCTTAATCGGTGCTTCTTATTCAGTTTCAAAATACAGAGACCTTAACAGTACCTGGCGGAACAGGATATCAGATAACCGTTTTACATTTACAATAGACGGCGGTTACAAACCAAATGAAAGCTGGGAGTTCAGCCTGCGCTGGATTTATGCCGGCGGGGCGCCCTATACACCCTTTGATGAAACTGCTTCTGCTGCTTTATCCAGGGGGCTTTATGATATTAATCGTGTTAACGAAGAAAGGCTGCCTGATTATCACTCTCTTAATATTCGTGCAGATAAAAGATTTAATTTTGATAATTCCAGCCTTGTTGTATTTCTTAGTATATGGAATGTCTATTCAAGAGAAAATGTTTCTGCTTACTACTGGAATGAGATAAAAAATAAACTGGATACCGACAATATGTGGAGCCTGCTGCCTGTACTGGGAATTGAATATGAATTATAAGGCCTTCAGATGATACGTGTAATTATTTCTGTAATAATTTCAATAATTGCAGTAATGATTGTATTGGTGTTTCTAATTCTAAAGCTTCTGAGTAACTTCTGATGATATACTTTCTTTATACTGTGTGGGAGTTAAGCCCGTAAATTTCTTAAAAATAGTATTAAACGAGGTTTTAGAGTTAAACCCGGATTCAAAAGCAATACCAAGAAAATTCAAATTGCTGTAATCCGGGTTTTTTATTTTCCGCTTAACCTCTTCTACCCTGTACCTGTTTATTAAATCATAAAAATTCTGGTTTAATTTTGTATTTATTACCTCTGAAAGATTATGCTGTGAAACATTTATTACTTCAGATAACTTTTGAATTGTTAATTCACTATCAAGATATAATTTTTCTTTTTCCATCAGCTCAGTCAGAGAATTTAGTATCTTAACTGCCTCCTCATCTTTAAGTCCTGATTTTTTATATTTCAATTCTTTCTGTGTATCGTCATTTCTTTTTTTTGTTTCACCAGCCATATATTTCTGAAATATCTCAGGCTGCTTTAATCCGAAATACCCAATAGAATATATTAATATTGAGATAGCCAATGGAACCACAAAATCATACTGGTTATTAACAGGAACAAAGAATCCTACTGCAACTAATGACCAGATTATTATCATGGCAATCATAATTATTCTAAGCCAGTTAAGATTAATTTTATCAATGTTTGAAAAGGATTCTTTAATGTTCCTGTTATGATTTGAAATTACCCTTACAGTTAACACGGTGTAAACAATTCCATGGAATGGTATAATATTAGAAATAACTGCATAATCTAAAGGCGGGTTATTGTACATCATTCTGTGCAAAAATTGTATTTTTTCAGGCGCGCTTAAAATAAGCACAGGAATAGTATATAGAAATACTGCCGCAAAAGGTATAAAATGAAGGAGATCTTTTTTTGTAATACCGGGGTTTCCGGTAGAGATCTCCTTTGTGTACAAATAAAAAATCGGCCCGAACAAAAATGGAAATGAGTGTGTTAGCCCCATAAGATGGGGGTACTCATTGTAAATACCAGTATTATAATACACTGCCTGAAGAAGGTCCATCGACATTGCCAGTATTGCTAGACCAAGTATAATATTGGCGGTATGGTTATCCTTCTTTGTAAATAACACAACCGAAAGCAAAATACCCTGCAAAGCTCCCAAAAGGAGAACGGTTACTATTATATTTTCCATCCTGATCCGGTATCCCAAATAGAAATGACTGTTTAAAATAATAGGTTATTTATTAATAAGCAGACTTTATGTCGTTATATTTTTTTTATAAGTAATTGCACTATGTGTTTAGCCAGGGATTTTATAGTATGTAATCTACCCGGTATCTTTAGTGTTAATCTTTATATTACCCTTCAAAGTCACCATTTTAATTAGCGGCTCGGCAATTTCAGGGTTGATAATTTTTTTTATAAATATCGGCATTGGATTTTCTATAGGTGCGTTTCCATTTATATGGTATGTCTGAGTTTGTTTTTTTTGCATAAATTTTCAGATATTTAAAATTACCTTCCATCATCATTTCTGGATTTGTTTAAAAAACATTGATATGTTTAGTACGAAAAAAATAAGGCAAACTAAACAAAAACCTAATTGTATCTTTATGAAGCGAATAAAGCGAATTGTGCTGCTATTGGAAACCTCAAGAGCATTTGGAAGGGAATTAATTATTGGCATTGCCCGTTATTCAAGATTAAAGGGGCCGTGGTCTTTTTATAAAGAGCCAACCGGCCTGAAGTCTTCTATTCCCCATTTAACAAGCTGGAAGCCGGATGGGATAATAATGCGTGATTCAATGATAACCAGTGAATTATTGAAATTAAATATTCCCACTATTCTTGCTATTCATAGTTCTTCATACCCCAAAAATTTACCGGTAATAAAAACTGATTCCCGGGCAATAGGGAAGATGGCCAGCATGCATTTTATGGAAAAAGGGTTAAGAAACTTTGCCTATTGTGGTTTTGATGAATATGACTGGTCGGAAGAAAGGAAACTGCATTTTATTCGTTTTAATACCGAAGCTGGTTTTAAAACTGATGTCTATTCTCCTCCTAAAAAACTAAGAACACAAAACTGGGAAAATGAGCAGCGCCATGTAAGTGAATGGGTGAAAAAATTGCCCAGGCCTGTAGGTATATTTGCATGCAATGATGACAGGGGACAGCATATTCTTGAAGTATGCAAATTATTGGGCCTTAGAGTAC
Organism: Ignavibacteriaceae bacterium; assembly: GCA_046481785.1. Lineage (GTDB taxonomy): Bacteria > Bacteroidota > Ignavibacteria > Ignavibacteriales > Ignavibacteriaceae > JAWOJF01. The sequence continues at coordinate 4,694 of JAWOJF010000188.1, forward strand.
CGGAGGATGTAGCTGTTATCGGAGTAGATAATGACCCTATGGTTTGTGAATTAGGCGATCCGCCGTTAACAAGTATTATGCTTAATGTGGAATCGGCTGGGTATGAAGCCGCAGAATTACTTGATCACCTTTTAGAACATAAAAAGGTAACTAAAAAGCAGATAATAGTTACTCCCATTCATGTTGTTCAAAGGCAGTCATCAGATATTCTGGCAATAAATGATAATGAAGTTGCATCAGCCGTTATTTTTATAAAAGAAAATGCTAAAAATAAAATTAAGGTGGATGATGTAGTAAAAGCTACTTTAGTAAGCCGGCGTACTCTTGAGAAACGATTTAAAAAAATTTTCCGCAGATCAATAAGCGATGAAATAAGGCGGGTACGTGTTGAATGGCTTTCAAAACTCCTGATAGAAACAGATTTACCTATCTCTCAAATTACCTCTCTATTTAATTTTACAGACGTAGAACATATTTCCCGCTACTTTAAAAAAGAGAAGGGAATAGGTTTACGTGAGTTTCGTAAACTTCATCATCAAGCCCGGTAATATAGTTACGCAATACGGTTAATTATAAGTCAGAAATGGCTTTTTTTTAATATACTCATTATTTATTATTTAGCTAAGAGTTATATAATCAATGGTGATTATTTTGCGGCTTAGTTTATTCCCTATGAACACAAAATTTATACTTTTTCTCGTGTATTTCTCTTCTTTGGTATATGCAGGGGATAATTCAAAGTATTCAGATTATCCTATTTCAACCGTTAATATAAAAGACATTGTTATAAATGATAAGTTCTGGCTGCCTAAAATTACTCTAATCCAGGATACTACTGTTTTTTATGCCTTTGACAAATGCAGCAACGAAGGGCGTATGGAAAACTTTTTAGTAGCGGGAGGAAAAAAGCCGGGAACCTACAAAGGGAAAATGCCTTTTGATGATACAGATCTTTATAAAATTATTGAAGGGGCATCATACTCCTTAATAAGTAAACCTAATCCGGCATTAAGCTCATATCTGGATTCGATTATCTCTATAATAAAAACAGGCCAGGAACCGGATGGGTATATTACTACATGGTTTACTATTGACAGGCAAAAACCACCGGCATGGTGGGTTAACCCTTCTGAGAAAAGATGGGAAAATGAAATCAGCAGCCATGAATTATACAACAGCGGCCACTTGTTTGAGGCGGCAGCAGCTCACTACCTGGCTACAGGAAAGAGGAACTTCCTGGATATTGCAATTAAAAATGCTGATTTACTGATTAACAATTTTGGCCCGGGAAAGCTGCATATTCCCCCGGGGCACCAGATTATAGAAACCGGTTTAGTTAAACTTTATCACATTACAAAAAACGCAAAATACCTGGAGCTCTCCAAATTTTTTCTTGATCTGCGCGGAGATTCAACTACCCACAATTTATTTGGAGATTATAGTCAGGACCACATGCCTGTTACAGAGCAAGCTGAAGCTGTTGGGCATGCTGTAAGAGGAATGTATATGTATGCCGGTATGACAGATATAGCAGTAATGTATAACAACTTAGATTACTATTCTGCAATAAACCAAATCTGGGAAAATATTGTTAACAAGAAAATGTATATAACCGGCGGTATTGGTTCACTGCATGAAAAAGAGGCCTTTGGTAAAAATTATGAGCTTCCAAATCTTTCTGCATACAATGAAACATGTGCAGCCATTGGGAGTGTTTACTGGAATCACCGCCTGTTCCTTTTAACTGGTAACTCAAAATATTATGATATAATTGAACGTACTTTGTATAACGGACTTATATCCGGTATTTCACTGGATGGGAAAAAATTTTTCTATCCCAACCCTACAGAATCAGACGGCAAGTTCCAGTTTAATATGGGAGCATGTACAAGACAGTCATGGTTCGATTGTTCATGTTGTCCCACAAATTTAGTGCGGTTTATTCCTTCAATCCCTGGTTTGATATATGCTGTAAACAGTGATACTTTATATGTAAACCTTTTTATTTCAAACAAAGGAGAGTTACTGCTGGACGGTAACAAAGTTGAAATAGTTCAGCAAACAGAATATCCATGGAACGGCAGAGTTCTTTTTACTGTTAACCCGGAAAAGGAAAAATCATTTACATTAAAACTTCGTATTCCCGGATGGGCAAGAAATGAACCGGTACCGGGTGATCTTTATTCATATACAGACAGAACTACGGGAGAAATTACTTTAAGAGTTAATGGTAAGGATGAACAAGTGATTCTGGAGGATGGTTATGCAGTATTAGAAAAAACATGGTCAGACGGAGATAAAGTTGAGTTGGTTTTGCAAATGGTTATCAATAAAGTTGCCGCAAATAAAAAAGTTGAAGAAAACAAAAATAAAGTAGCCATTGAATATGGCCCAATTGTTTATTGTGCCGAAGAAATTGATAATAAACAAATTACGAATTTTTCAATACCGGGTGATATTAAACTAAATACAGAAGTACGATCATTTTTATCAGAGGAATTTATTTCTATTAAGGGTAAAACTGATAATAAGGATATAATTCTCATTCCTTATTATTTATGGTCAAACAGAGGACCCGGGAATATGAAAGTATGGTTTGCTAAAGATAATGAATGACATTGCTGGCAGGGAATTGAACCCGGCGGTTAATTAATAATTCAGTGAGCTTCATTTAAGAACTTTTAACGTAATGATTTATTTTTTCTTCATCCTCCTCCCTGAAGCTGCGGCAATGTAGCGTATGCGAATTTTTCGGATGTGTCAGGATTTCTCCTTTAATCCTGGTGCATGTAGTTTAATATACGCACTTGCCGTTAGCCTCAGTATTACTGAGAAATCATTATTAAATTTAAACATGCCGGATAAAGAGAAATCCCGCTTAATAACCGCAGACCTTATATATTATGCAGGGGTACATTCATTTATCATTATCTTAAAATATATTGTAAAAGAACAAATCATTAAGCAAAATGTTTTATGAAAATTAAGTTTCCCGCGTTCTTATTCACCCTGCTTTTTACTGCTAATTTAGCAGCCCAAAGCGATACATTATTAAAACTATGGGATAATAAACCAGCTAAACAATGGATTGAAGCATACCCCATTGGCAATGGGCGCTTAGGAGCAATGATTTTCGGCGATCCTAACCAGGAAACAATTCAACTTAATGAAAATACTATTTGGGGAGGCCAGCCCCATCATAATGATAATCCGGCAGCTAAAGAAGTTTTGGATAAAGTAAGACAACTTATCTTTGACGGCAATTATGAAGAGGCACATAACCTGGTTAATCAAAAATTTATAAGCAGTGTATCTCATGGGATGCCATATCAAACTGCGGGAAATCTAAATTTAACATTTTCGATCCCTGAAGCTTTTTCTGATTACTACAGAGAACTGAATATTGAAAATGCAACTGCTTCTGTACGCTACAATGCTGCAGGCGTTACTTACAAACGTGAAATGTTTGCATCCGCCCCTGATCAGGTTATAGTAATGAATTGTACTGCAAGTAAACCGGGCAAAGTTAATTTTACTGCTTCTCTTAACAGGCCTTCGGATGTTAAAATTTTTACCAGGAATAACAATGAGATTATTCTCTCAGGAATAACGGGTGATTGTGATTCAATAAGGGGAGATGTAAAGTTCTGCATAAATGTAAAAATAATAATTGAAGCCGGAGTTATAACAGCAACAGATAGTGCATTATTTGTAACAAATGCCAATGCTGCTAAAATATTCATTTCTATAGCTACGAGTTTTAATAACTATGCAGATATTAGCGGCAATGCTGGTGAAAGAGCTGATAATTATATTCAAAATACTGTGAATAAAAAATATGAACAGATTTTATCGGATCATATTGCAGATTATCAGAAATATTTTAAAAGAGTCAGCCTTGATCTTGGAATAACAGACTCAGTAAAAAATCCGACCGATATACGGATTGAGCAATTTGCCAAAGGGTATGATCCTCAACTGGCAGCGCTATATTTCCAGTTCGGCAGATACCTGCTTATATCTTCTTCACGGCCGGCCGGTCAGCCTGCTAATTTACAGGGGCTGTGGAATGATCAGTTATATCCGCCATGGGATAGTAAATACACTTTAAACATAAATACTGAAATGAATTATTGGCTGTCGGAAACAACTAACCTTAGTGAAATGAATGAACCACTTATTCAAATGATTAAGGAGTTATCTCTTACAGGGGAAAAAACTGCAAAGGATATGTACAATGCACAAGGCTGGGTTGTCCATCATAATACAGATATTTGGCGTATTTCAGGACCTGTTGACGGAGCATTTTGGGGAATGTGGCCGATGGGCGGTGCCTGGCTTAGTCAGCATCTATGGGAGAAATATGAGTATAGCGGGGATGTTAAATATCTGGAAACGGTATATCCTGTAATGAAAAGTGCTGTAGAATTTTATCTCAGCTTTTTAGTAGAAGAGCCGGTAAATAAATGGCTGGTTGTTTCTCCTTCTATTTCTCCTGAGAATGCCCCGTCTGATCATCCGCAATATTCAGTTGCTGCAGGAACAACCATAGATAATCAGTTACTTCTTGATTTGTTTACTAAAACATTTAAAGCTGCTGAAGTTTTGAACATAGATAAAGCATTTATAAAAAAAATTAAAGAGACTCTAAACCGGATGGCCCCCATGCAAATTGGCAAATACAGCCAGTTACAGGAATGGATGCATGACTGGGATAACCCGGAAGATCATCACAGGCATGTATCTCATTTATATGGGGTTTATCCGGGTAATCAAATATCACCATATCATACTCCTGATCTTTTTGAAGCTGCAAGAAATTCTCTTGAGTATAGGGGCGACCCTTCCACTGGATGGTCAATGAATTGGAAGATTAATTTATGGGCTCGTTTTCTTGATGGAAACCATGCATATAAGTTGATAACTAACCAGATCAGCCTTGTAACCAATATGGGGTTTGAAGATAGCGGGGGAACCTATCCTAATATGTTTGATGCACATCCGCCCTTTCAGATTGATGGAAACTTTGGTTTTACAGCCGGCATTGTTGAAATGCTGATTCAGAGTCAGGATGGTGCTATCCACATCCTGCCTGCATTACCGGATGTTTGGCAAAACGGAAGCATAAAAGGACTTCGGGCACGCGGGGGTTTTGAAATTGAATTATTGGAATGGCAAAACGGGAAATTAAAAAAGATAGTAATTAAATCATTCTTGGGGGGTAATTGCCGTATACGTTCATACTCAAAGCTGAAGATTGAAGGTAGAGAAAAACTGGAAGCTGCTTCCGGAATAAATACAAATTCTTTTTATTACGTACCGGAAATAAAGAAACCTGTTATTTCGGAGAAAGCAACACTAAATGGGTTTTATCTAAAAAAAGTAAATGAATATGATTTATCTACTATTCCTGGTGGTGCTTACATAATTAATGCTGACGATTAGAAATTCAGAAACCTATGCATATTAAGGAAAATAGGATACATTATATTTTATTATGCATGACAATAAAATAGTGAGAACAATTAAAATTATTAATATTTCAAAAATTGAGACATTAAAATAATAAGGGAAATTATGAAAAAAATAGTACTGTTAATTTCTGTTTTTCTTGTGGTTAGTGTAAACACTAATTCTCAAAGTTTAACTAAACATGCACCGCAGGGGTACGATTCTTTACGGGTAGAAATACCGCATGGAAAGATCGATTCTGTTTTATATGAATCAGGAACTGTCGGCACCGAACGGAAAGCCTTAATTTATACTCCGCCCGGATTTTCAAAAGATAAAAAATATCCCGTCCTATATCTTTTACATGGTATCGGCGGAGATGAAAGAGAATGGCTAAACGGCGGGAAGCCGCAGGTAATACTTGATAACCTTTATGCTGAAAATAAAATTGAGCCGATGATTGTAGTTATGCCTAACGGCAGGGCAATGAAGAATGATCGTGTTGAAGGGAATATTTTTGACAGGGATAAAGTAGAAGCCTTTGCCGCATTTGAAAAAGACCTGCTTAATGATTTAATTCCTTTCATCGAAAAGGAATTCCCGGTTTATACCGATCGTGAGAACCGGGCAATTGCAGGATTATCGATGGGAGGCGGACAATCATTAAATTTTGGGCTGGGTAACCTGGAAAAGTTTGCATGGGTTGGCGGTTTCTCCTCCGCTCCAAATACCAAAAGCCCTGAAGTACTTGTTCCTGATCCGGTTGAAGCAAAAAAGAAATTAAGCCTGCTCTGGATCTCATGCGGTGATGATGACGGGCTTATTATATTCAGTCAGCGGTTACATGAATACCTGAAGGCATTCGAAGTTCCGCATATTTATTATATAGAGCCCGGTGTACATGATTTTAACGTGTGGAAAAATTCTTTATATATGTTCTCTCAGCTTATCTTTAAACCGGTTGATGTTTCAAAATTCAATCAGTATACAATTCTCGGAACGCCTGCTCCTACAAATGTAAGAAGAGCAAAGTATCCCCAGATAATGCCTGATAATAGTGTCCGGTTCCTCATAAAAGCTCCGGATGCACAAAAAATGCAAATCGATCTTGTAAAAAAATATGATATGGTTAAGGATACGGGCGGGTATTGGGAAGTAACAACTGATACAATAAGTGAAGGGTTTCATTACTACTCCTTATTAATAGATGGTGTGGCAGTATGCGACCCTGCAAGCGAAACATTTTACGGAATGGGCAGGATGGCAAGCGGAATTGAAATCCCTATAAGGGGGATAAATTACTATGAGCTAAGGAATGTTCCTCATGGTGAGATCAGGATTAAAAAATATTTTTCTACAGTCTTAAACAGATGGCGCCAGTTTTACATTTATACTCCGCCAGGATATGATTCTTCAAATGTCAAATATCCTGTTCTGTATATTCTTCATGGAGGCGGGGAGGATGAAAGAGGATGGGCAGCACAGGGTAAAACAGATTTGATTCTTGATAACCTTATTGCTGAAGGAAAAGCAAAACCAATGCTGGTTGTAATGCCTGATGGAAATATAGATTTGCCGGGCTTTGGAGAACAGATATTAAAAATGTTTGAAGCTGAATTAAAACAATCTATTATTCCGTTTGTTGAAAAAAATTACCGTGCAGAAGCCGATTCTAAAAACCGTGCCCTTGCAGGCCTTTCTATGGGAGGATTACAAACCCTTTATGCCGGAATAAACAACACGCAGTTGTTTTCATACCTCGGTGTATTCAGTTCAGGCTGGATAGCACCTATGCAAAATGATATTGCAGATGTTCAATATGAGTTCATAAAAAATAATTCGGATGTTGTAAGCAAAAATCTGAAACTTCTCTGGATTGCAATGGGAGGCAAAGAAGACATTGCTTATAATAATTGTCAGATCATGCTTGCAAAATTTGATGAGCTTAATTTAAAATATACATACAGTGAATATCCCGGCGGACATACCTGGCCGGTATGGAGAAATAATCTTTACAATTTTGCACCGCTGTTGTTTAAATAATCTGATGAGAAGCCGGGAGATAAACTGGAGCCTAAAACCAGGATAAGCACTTCATACAAAATTCAATTGTAATGCATAACTGGTTCACAGAAAATTTCATTATATATGTTGATAAAAATATCAGGGAATTATATGAAAAAAAAATTATTGTTAGTATTGGTTCTTTTATTTTCGATAAGCTGCCGGGCTCAGACAATGCCTTATCAGAATCCTGAATTAAGTTCAGAAGAGAGAGCGAAAGATCTTATATCAAGGTTAACATTAGAAGAAAAAGCTGCATTAATGTGTGATGTATCAGATGCTATTCCACGTCTTGGTATAAAAAAATTTAATTGGTGGAGTGAAGCTTTACATGGGCTGGCGAATAATGATAGTGTTACTGTTTTTCCTCAGCCGATTGGCATGGCTGCTTCTTTTAATGATGAATTGGTCTACCGTATCTTCAATGCCGCATCTGATGAAACACGTGCAAAGTATAATCAAGCAACGGCACGAGGTTTAGAGAACCGGCGTTTTTTAAGCCTTTCAGTTTGGACTCCAAACATTAACATCTTCCGTGATCCGCGCTGGGGGCGGGGACAGGAAACTTATGGAGAGGATCCTTACTTAACTTCACGCATGGGTGTTTCGGTTGTTAAAGGCTTACAGGGGCCGGCCGATGCAAAATACAGGAAGCTGCTGGCATGCGCTAAACACTATGCTGTTCATTCCGGTCCGGAATGGAGCCGGCATTCTCTAAATCTCACCAATGTTGATCCCCGCGATTTATGGGAAACCTATCTGCCTGCATTTAAAGCTTTAGTACAGGAAGCGGATGTCCGCCAGGTGATGTGTGCTTATCAGCGTTTAGATGATGAACCTTGCTGCGGAAATACACAGTTACTTCAAACTATACTGCGCGAGGACTGGGGTTTTAAATATTTAGTGGTTTCTGATTGCGGAGCAATAGCAGATTTTTATACAAGTCATAAAGTCTCACCCGATGCTGTTCATGCGGCTGCAAAAGGTGTTTTGGCAGGTACCGATGTTGAATGCCAGTGGGAAAACCATAATTATAAAAAACTACCTGAAGCTGTTGAAAAAGGTTTGGTTACCGAAGAAGAAATTAACTCACGATTGATGAGGGTGCTGGTTGGCAGGTTCGACCTGGGAGAGATGGATGACGATGCGCTTGTTCCATGGGCTAAAATTCCTGCATCAATTATAAATAATGAAGAACACAGGAAACTTGCTTTAGATATGGCTCTTCAATCTATGACGCTTCTTCAGAATAATAACAATATACTTCCCCTGAAAAAAACTGATAAGATAGCAGTAATTGGTCCGAATGCTAATGATAAACCTATGTTGTGGGGAAATTACAACGGAACACCGGTCAGAACAATTACTATTCTGGACGGTATAACTTCAGTGCTTAAAGCAGATATTAAAACATCTGCAGAGCAGGTTGATGATAAGATCTTTTATGATAAGGGATGCGATTTGGTGGAGGATAAAGTAACAGTAAGTTATTTCTCAAAATGTTCTATTGATGGTAAAAAAGGTTTTAAAGCTTCTTACTGGAATAACAAAGATTTTTCAGGTGATATAGTTGCAACACAACAGATTACTGAACCCATAAAATTAACCACTGCAGGGCAGCACGAATTTGCTTCCGGGGTTAAGCTTGAGGGATTTTCAGGCAAATATGAAACTGAATTTGTCCCGTCTGAAAGTGAGGAAATTGTTTTTAAATGCGGAGCCACCGGATATTTTGAACTGTTTGTTAATGGCCAGTCTCTTGCAAGCTATCATAACTGGAGGACATTACCATCGAGAATTCCGTACAAGGTTGAAGCCGGAAAGAAATATAAAATTGAGATCAGGTATGCTCAGCTAAACAATTGGCAGGCAAATCTCGAATTTAATTTTGGCAGGGAAGTAGATGTGGATTATTCAGATCTTATAAAGAAACTTGAGGGAATAGATGTGGTTGTATTTGCCGGCGGGCTCTCAACACTGCTTGAAGGTGAAGAAATGCCTGTATCATATCCCGGCTTCAAGGGGGGTGACCGTACCAATATTGAACTTCCTTCTGTACAGCGTAATTGTTTAAAAGCTTTGAAACAAGCAGGCAAAAAAATTGTATTCGTAAATTGTTCCGGCTCTGCCATTGCCCTGGAGCCTGAAACTAAAAGCTGTGATGCTATACTTCAGGCATGGTATGGTGGTGAATCCGGCGGGCAGGCAGTTGCTGAAGTTTTATTTGGTAATTATAACCCCTCCGGGAAACTGCCCATAAGTTTCTACAAAAATTCTGAGATGCCCGATTTTGAAGATTACTCGATGAAAGGCCGTACATACCGGTATATGGCGGACGCTCTGTTTCCTTTTGGTTTTGGTTTAAGTTATACAACATTTTCTATTGGCACTGCAAAACTTAATAAAACCGAATTAAAAGATGATGAATCTGTTGAACTAACAATACCAGTATCAAATACCGGTAAAAGAGACGGAACAGAGATTCTTCAGGTTTATGTACGTAAAGTAAATGATGCTGATGGTCCTCTTAAAACTTTAAAAGGCTTTCAAAGGGTTGATGCTGCCGCCGGAAAATCCGGGCAGGCTGTTATAACACTGCCTTATACATCATTTGAGTTTTACGATAGGGAAAGTGGTAAGATGTTTGTCGGACCCGGCGGGTATGAATTGTGGTACGGAAACAGTTCAGACAATAAAGATTTAAAGATGGTTAAAATTAAAATTCAATAATCTTAAATAGATAAAATAAAGGTGGAAAAAATGAAAACAGGTATTACATTTCTTTTGCTGCTTGTATTTGGTATAACAGTTAATGCTCAAAAGCTTGATGGTTCCTGGAAGGGTACAATGGCAGGGCCCGATGGAAATTTTGAACTGGTTTTTAGTTTTAAGGTTGTTGAAAGTTCCTTAACAGGTGATGTTACATCTGCAATGGGATCTTTACCAATTGAAAATGGGAAGGTAAACGGAAATGAATTTTCATTTGACGTTAATGTTAATGGGCAGATAATGGGCCATACCGGAATTCTGGAAGGAGATATTGTAAAACTTAGTGCCACTATGATGGATAAGCCAATGGAGTTAACCAGAATTATAGAAAAATCAAAAATTGATGGAAAGTGGACTGGTATAGTCAGTAGTCCCCAGGGTGAAATGGATTTAGTATTTACATTTGTAGTAGAAGGCGCCACATTATCAGGTAAAAATTCATCAGCCATGGGAGAGATTGATTTAGCCAATGGTATTGTAAACGGAAATGAATTTTCATTTGATGTTGATATACAAGGGATGATAGTCAGTCATAAATGCAAATATCTTGAAGATGATTCAATTGATGTAAAAGCTGCAGTTATGGATCAGGAAATTGCCATGAAATTAACAAGAGTAAAACAATAAGAGATTTAATAATCAGGTTCCAATTAAATAGGGGAATTCCCTTTACGCCACCGCCTGTTGGTGAGTTCCTCTGAATTTATATGCCCGCAATGCCTTGCGCAATCTGGTTTATTTATAGTTAATAATGGTTTTTATTTAAGACAGTTAATTTCTATTATTTACATACGGTTTGCGAAATATAGGGTGCCACATTTCTGTTATAATAATTACTGGCTTTAACCATTATAGCGGCAATGAAAAAAAATTAAAATAATTGTTCCGCATGAATTTCAGTAATTGACCATGATGATAATGTTAATGTTTCTCCCTTCTATTAACAACCATTAAAAGCCCGCATCATAAAATAGGAGTAGCTGCAGAAAGATATTATTAAGAATATAAAAGCTTCACTTAAACCCGAACATTAGCATCTGGTTTTTAAACTGAATTTGTTGTTAATAATCCATAATAGCATTTAAAAAATGATTATTAATTATTAACACATAAATAATGAATCAAAATAAAAACATCGTTATTAAAAAATAATAAAAATGGAGACTCTAAAAATTTGTTTTGTTTTATTGCTGCTGATTTCAGTTAAAGCAGCAGCCCAGGAAACAATTAACTTATATTCTAAGGATATACCCAATTCAAAAAAGTCCTCTGTTAAAGAAACAGGTATTGACCCGGCAGGGCTTTATCGAAATGTAACAAATCCCACACTTGAAATATTTAAACCGGAAAAAGAAAAATCGGCCGGAGCTGCCGTAGTTATTTGTCCCGGTGGAAGTTATACAGTACTGGTTTATGAAGCAGAAGGAATTAGAACAGCTAAAGAATTTGCTAAGAATGGTGTAACAGCTTTTGTTCTCAAATACAGGCTCCCTGACGATTCAACAATGGTTGATAAAACAATCGGCTCTTTGCAGGATGCACAGCAGGCAATTAAGGTTGTAAGGGAAAATGCACTGGAGTGGGGCATCGATACAAATAAGATCGGAATAATGGGTTTCTCAGCAGGCGGGCATCTGGCTTCAACTGAGGCTACGCATTTTAACAAAGTACTCATTGAGAATAAAAGCAATACAAACCTGCGTCCTGATTTTTTAATTCTGGTTTACCCCGTAATAAGTATGCATGATAGTTTAACAGATCCTGGCTCAAGGACTAATTTGCTGGGTGAAAATCCGGCGAAAGAAATAATTGATGAATTCTCAAATGAATTACAGGTAAATGATAAAACCCCGCCAACTTTTTTAATTCATGCTGGGGATGATGCACTTGTTGATGTTGATAATAGTATAATTTTTTATGAAAAGCTTAGACATAATAAAGTTCCGGCAGAAATGCATATCTATCCGAAAGGCGGTCATGGATTTGTTCTGTCTATGCCGTCTGAAGAGTGGATGGTCCCTTTGTTTAAGTGGATGAAAAATAGTAAGTGGATAAACTAAATGATGAGATGTTGATAGGAACATATTTAATGAAAGATGAAAGAACTGGAGATAAAAATGAACCATAAGGACTAATGCGGTGATGAACCTGTATTAAGAAATTATATAATGTTAACAATTCAGGATAAATAATTATGAAGCAATTTCGTTTACTAATTACATTTTTTTTACTTTTATGTTACAGTACTTATGGACAATCTCCTTCCTTTCAAACTTTTATAAATCCTGTTATTCCGGGAGATCATCCTGATCCAACACTAACAAAAATCGGTAATTACTTTTATACCTCCGGTTCTTCATTTAATCCTACTCCAAAAATTTATCGCTCTACCGATCTTGTGCACTGGGAAGTGATTGCACAACCAGTTTCAGCAACATGGACCGGGTATGGAGATTCACCGGGCGGCGGTATATGGGGCGGACACACAGTTTTTTACAATAATAAATATTGGCACTTCTTCGGAAGGGGAGGCGGCAGTATGTATTTTGTTACTGCCGATCAGCCGGAAGGACCATGGGGTAATATGGTTAAAATGAACGTTCCTCAAGTTATGCCTGCAGGATTAGGAGTAGACAATTCAATTTTTATCGATGAGGATACCGGGAAATGGTATTTGCTAACTAAAGCTGGTGAGCAAAATAATCATATAGTAGAACTGGGGCTGGATGGACAGCCAGCAGGTGTTGTACTTGATTTAACCTGGCTTAATCCAAATTCAGAAGGTAACCCATATGGCTGGGCCGAGGGTCCGGTTATGTGGAAATATAACGGGTACTATTATTATAGTTTTGCACAGCATTTAGTAGGCCAGCAATATGTAATGCGCAGTGATACTTTGACAGATGAAGAATCAGACTGGACAATTATTGGAACTAATATTTTTACAGGTCCTCCGGCAACATATAACAGGCCGAATCACATTTCACCTGCAGTTCAATTAGATGACGGCACAAGCTGGGTGATTGCACACAGTTATCACAGCAGCAGCAACTGGTATGCACATGGACGGCAGGGTTTGCTTTGCCAGGTAGTATATAACGCCGAAGGATTTCCTGTTATACAATATCCTTCCGGCCAAGCTGAACAGGCACCCAATCTTCCCAGCAGCGGAATTCCCTGGATGGTACCAAAGTCGGATATGTTTAATTCAACAGAGTTAAAGCCGGATTGGTCATTTCTCGGATACATATCTCAGGGAACGTATTCATTAGAAGTACGTGAAGGATGGTTATATCTGGAACCTATCGGCGGAAGTAACACTGTGATACAAAATGATGGAGAACATAATTATTCTTTAATTACAAGGGTGGATTTTGAACCGGGAAAAACTACAGATGAAGCAGGTTTATGGATATTTAATGGACCGGAAACACACTTTGTAAAATTATTCAGCAGTGTAAATAGTGAGGGTAAAAAGATAGTATCCTTTGGTTTTGGAAATATTATTTATGAAGCGGAAGACACACTAGGAGTTCCGGTGTGGTTGAAGTTGGTAAGAAATGAACATATGATGTCTGGTTTTTACAGCTCTGATGGTTATACATGGATACAGGTAGGTGAGGAAATAAACGCACAAAGTCTGGATGTTGAACAAACTCAATTTAATGATTTTACCGGCAGCCAGCAGGGCCTGTATGTACAAGGCCAGCTTGCCTATTTTGATCTTTATATATACCGGGATGCTTATACCAATATAACTGCACAAAATCCTGCCAACAGGTTTGGAGTAAGTACAACAAGCTCATACTTAACAGATATACATTCCGGTGATTGGGCTATGTATGCCGGCGTTGAGTTTGGGAATGATGACTATAAGAAAATACCAATATTTATGGAGTTATCCGCGTCAAGCAATACAACCGGCGGATCGGTAGAAGTGTGGCTTGATTCAATTGATACCGGAAGAAAAATAGCTGAATGCCGCGTTGATACCACGGGAAGTCTTACAAATTATCAAATCTTTACAACAGATGTTGATACTGTATCCGGCAGTCATGATGTATACTTAAAATTCTTAGGCTCAGGCACCGACCAGCTATTCAGGATAAACTGGTTTAGATTTCTTAGTGAAAATCAGGCAGTAGGAGTCCTGGATGAAAAGCAGGACATTCATGAATTTTCACTTAAGCAGAATTATCCTAATCCTTTTAACCCTGCCACCCGCATAAAATATTCTGTTGCTAAAAGCAGTTTTGTCACACTTAAAGTATATAATATTGTTGGTCAGGAGGTTAATACACTATTTGAAGGTATGCACAAACCGGGAAACTATGAGGTAATTTTTGATGGGAAAAATTTATCCAGCGGTGTTTACCTATGTCAAATGAAAGCTGAAGACTTTTTAGATATCCAAAAGCTGATGTTATTAAAATGAGTTCCAGTGAGAATACTTTTTAATAATTGTGCAGACAGTTGATAAATAAAATATAACTAATTAGATAATAGTAATTAAGGAGATGCAACATGTATAAAAATATTTTTACTTTGGTTTGTCTTATCCTGCTGGTTGCCGGTTCAGGCCTAACTGCACAAGTGGATCCAAGAACTGAAAATCTTATCCATGCCTGGACATTTGATGATGAAAGTTTAACTGATAGTGTAGGTGGTGTGGAAGGTGTTTTAATGGGAGGAGCAATGATCTCGAATGGCTCTCTTAATACAAAAATCCAGGAATCATGGCTGGAGATTCCCGGGGAGTCAATTGAATTAAATAAGTATACCGGGTTAACCATTGAAATATGGTTTAAATCAGTTCCCAACGGCAATACAGATTTTAATATGCTCGCTTCTTTTGGTAATTCACCAAATGCACTTGGATCAAACTACTATTTTATTACACCAACACGGGGGGATGATGTAAGCAGGGCAGCTATTTCCATCGGGGATGAATCAACTCCATGGGCAAGTGAAACAGGTGCTAATGGTATTGAAGTTGACGATGGCAATCTCCATCATATGGTGAGCACTCTAGATGAAGAAAATATTACGCTATATATTGATGGACAGCTTCAGGCCAGTACTCCTTTGGCTGAAAATAACAGTATTGCAGGGATAAGTACAAACTTTGCATATCTTGCAAAAAGCTTATATGATGCCGATCCAACATGGAGAGGTGAAATCTTCGAATTTAATATTTACAATAAAGCCTTAGCTTCTGATGAAATTCTTTTTCTTTTTGATGAAAGTAATATTTATGCAGATGACAGGCCTGTGATAGTTGAAGCTGAATCAGGAGAGCTTGGCAGTTATTTTTCTATAATGCAGGATGGAGAAGTTACTTATATTACAACTACAACTAACCATACAAATATCGGAAGCCCTGATGAAAGCAATCGTGTTGCAACATACCAGGTGACTTTCCAGGACTCAGGGTTTTACAGTTTATTTGTTCGCCTGCGGGTCGGCTCAGGTTCCTTTAATGATGACAGTTTTTTCTATGGCAGAGGATTCGGTGAAAAAGATGATACAGCAAGAGTCGATTGGGTTTTTGTAAATGGATTTGCAAGTTCCGGATTTTCTGATTCCTCAGATATTGTCTATGATTTGGGGACAGCCGGAACAGGGGTGTGGAAATGGGTAAATGTTACCCGGAATACTTATTCAGATGTTCTCGGAGATAGTTTTTATGTAAGCTTAGATAGTCTTACAAAAACATTTCAGCTTGCCAGCCGCGAAGACGGATTAGATTTCGATAAAATTGCTTTTGGAAAATCTAATCTTTTCTATACTGTAGGAAATCTGCAAAATGGAGAACCCGGTGTTACAGAAATACCAGGGCCAGACACAACTAATGTATGGAATGGACCCCCATTGGCAGCTGATCAGCCAAAGTTTGTGGGAAATATACATAGCCCTGCACAGACAGCAAATTTTGAAGCCTACTGGAACCAGGTTACTCCTGAAAATGCAGGTAAGTGGGGAAGTGTAGAATATACAAGGGATGTTATGAACTGGGGCGGTTTGGATGCAGCTTATAAACTTGCAAAGGATAATGGATTTCCATTCCACTTTCACGTACTCATTTGGGGTGCGCAGCAGCCACCATGGATAAACAGTCTATCTGCTGAAGAACAGCTTGAGGAAATTAGAGAATGGTTTGAAGCTGTAGCTGAAAGATATCCTGACATTGACTATCTGGAAGTAGTAAACGAACCATTACAGGGGCATAATCCCCCTGATGGCGGCAACGGCAGAGCTAATTACAGGGAAGCTTTGGGTGGCAGCGGAGAATCCGGGTGGGAATGGGTACTTAACTCCTTCAGAATGGCAAGAGAAATATTTCCGGAAGGAACCAGGCTGATGCTGAATGATTTTAGTATCATTAACAGTCCATCAAGTACAGCAACATATCTTAATATAATAAGATTGTTAAAGGCAGAAGGGTTAATTGATATTATAGGCGAACAGGGACATGCATTTACTACAATTGCTACAATTGCCATGATGAAAAGAAATCTTGACTCTCTTGCATCCACGGGAATTCCAATACAGATAACAGAGCTGGATATTGACGGAACAGGTGACCAGGTGCAACTGCAAAGTTACCAAAGAATTTTCCCCGCACTTTATGAGCATCCGGGTGTAGAAGGAATTACATTATGGGGATGGAGACGCGGGCTTTGGAGAGATGACGAGGGGGCTTATTTAGTAAATCAGGATGGCTCTGAAAGACCTTCATTAATATGGTTGCGCGAGTACCTTGATTCAGTAAATGTAAACCCGGTTTCAGTTGAAGATGTTGCAGAAGTTCCTGATGATTTCTACCTGTATAATAATTACCCTAATCCATTTAATCCTGAAACTAAAATTTCATTCAATCTTCCTTATCAAAGTGACGTTCGCATTTTATTAATTGATGCTCTTGGCAGGGTTGTTAAAGAAATAGTCTCGGGAAATTTTAGTTCCGGTTTGCACAATGTTACTTTAAACGCTTCTAATTTATCTTCAGGAGTATACTTTTATAAAATTGAAGCGGGAAGCTTTATTGATGTAAAGAAATTAGTTCTTATGAAATAAGTATACCTGTTTATTTATTGTGGTTAGGATAAAATTCATGAATATGAAAATATTTAAGTATTATTTGTTTGTTTGTTTTATCAGTTCCTCTTTTAGTTTAGGCCAGCCGGGGAACCGCCCGGCTGTAGTTTCCCCGCAGGTTAATCCGGATAATTCCGTTACCTTCCGTTTTCCTGCCCCGGATGCTAAAGAGGTTATGCTTGACGCACAATTTAATAAAAACCCGGTTGCTATGGTTAAGGATAACTCAGGTATTTGGAGCATAACTGTCGGTCCCGTAAAGCCGGATATATATCCTTATCATTTTAAAGTGGATGGGATTAATGTTTCGGATCCAAATAATCAGGTAATTTTTCCTAATGAAGGTTTTCAAAACAGCCTTGTTGAAATAACCGGTTCTTCACAACTGGTTCACACAGTAAGAAAAGTGCCCCATGGGGCACTATCTTACCAATATTACTATTCCCGGGAACTTGGTATTCGTCCGGTTGTTATTTATACCCCACCGGGTTATGAAAAAAACACAAATGTAAAATATCCTGTACTTTACCTGCTTCATGGTACCACGGATACCGAAGAAACATGGTCAAAAGTAGGACGGGCAAATATTATTCTTGACAACCTTATTTCTGATGACAAGGCAGTACCTATGATTATAGTAATGCCTTATGGCAGGGCTTTTCCTGTAATTAGCAAGTCCTCCGGAAGTCTTAGAAACTGGGATAACCTGCAGGAATTTAAAAAAGATTTCCTGAATAATCTGGTTCCATTTGTGGAAGAAAATTATCGTGTAGTAAAAGATAATGACCACCGGGCCATTGCCGGATTTTCGGGCGGCGGCGGTGAAGCTCTTTATCTCGGCTTAAACAACCCTGATTTATTCAGATGGGTCTGTGGGTTTGCCCCCGGTATGCTTAAAGAGGAATTTGACCGAAATAATGCAGGGGCATTTGAAAATCCGGCACTTACTAACCAACGCCTGAAGTTGTTCTGGATAGGAGTTGGTAAAGAAGATGGTTTATTTCCCGTTATATCAGAGTACCTTGAAGTGCTTAAAGAAAAAAAGATAAACCACGAAACTCACATTTCAGAAGGCGGGCATACCTGGATGAACTGTAAACTTTATTTGTCCACTATTACACAAAAACTTTTTAAATAATTAATTTTTAAAGACTTTATTAACTTATCCGGATTCTAAATCATTATGAAAAAAACTGTTCTAAGTACTTTGGTTATGTTCATTTTGCTTTTAATCCCGGGCAATTCAATTGCTCAGCCGAGAGGTCCTTTTGTAATATCGCCCCGGGTTAATAGTGATAACACAATAATATTTAGTTATTTAGCTCCGCTGGCAAAAGAAGTATTGCTAAGTGCACAATTTGAAAAAAAACCATTGCAGATGGTTAAAGATTCTATTGGTATTTGGAGTATAACCACGGGCCCGGTAGAGCCTGACATATATCCATATAATTTTATTGTTGATGGTATCCCGGTAATGGATCCGGCAAATGTAGATTTTTTTCCTAATGAAAGGTTTAAAGCCAGTTTAGTTAATGTTCCGGGTGATTCACCTTTGATTCATTCAATAAAGGATGTGCCTCATGGATCTGTTACTTACGAGTATTATCAATCAGCAGAAGGTACTACAGGCTCGGTAGTCATATATACTCCCCCCGGATATAATAAAAATCCTGAAAAGAAATACCCTGTTTTTTATTTAATAAGCGGCACTACAGATACTGAGGAGACATGGTTTAAAGTTGGGAAGGCGAACCTCATTCTGGATAATCTCATTGCTGAAGGTAAAGCCAGCCCTATGATTATTGTAATGCCGTATGGAAATATTGAAGCAAGAATAGCAGCACAAACAGGCGGAGCTAAACCTGCTGATCCAACATCAAGGGAAGGAGTTGAAGCTCTTAAAAGAGCCGATGCTTTTGAAAATGACCTTGTATATAATCTCGTTCCATATGTGGAAAAAAATTACCGTGTTATTAGTAATGCTGAAGGCCGTGCCATTGGAGGTTTTTCCCGCGGCGGCGGGCAAACCCTGCGTACTGCTTTCGGCAACATGGATAAATTTTCATGGATATGTTGTTATAGTGCATACCTGAGTACAAAGGAAATGGAAGACAGTTTTAAAAATGTGTATGAAGATCCCGGCCTCACAAACAAAAAGCTTAAATTATTCTGGATCAGTGTGGGGGATGAAGATTTTTTATACCAGCAGACACTTGATTTCATGGATTTTCTCAGGGCAAAAAATATTTCATTTAAAGAATTAGTTACTTCAGGCGGGCACACATGGATGAATACAAAAAAATTCTTAACTGCATCAGCTCAATTACTATTTAAATAAAGACAGAGGAATAATGAAACAGATGTTTTTATTCATAATTATTTTTCTCTTTTTCATAAATGTTAATGCACAGAGGCCTCCGGCTCTTAATTCCCCGGAAGTACATGAAGATCGTACTATTACATTCAGATATTTTTCCCCCAATGCAAAGAAAGTTTACCTTGATGCAGAATTTCTAACTGCTGTTCAGCCAATGATAAAAGATGCGTCCGGGGTGTGGAGTATTACTGTACCGCCGGTTGAACCGGATATATATCCATATTACTTTTGGGTTGATAGTATACAGACAGCAGACCCAAACAACACACTAATTTTTGCAAATGAGAGGTTTAAACGCAGCATTGTGGAAATTCCTGGTGTTACCCCGCTGATACATGAAATGCAGAATGTACCGCATGGAAAAATCAGCTACAGGTATTATAAATCTTCTTCACTTGGTTCCATTCGTACATTGCTTGTTTATACTCCTCCCGGTTTTGATGAAAGCGGCAAAACCAGTTATCCTGTACTTTATCTTATTCATGGCGGTTCAGATACGGAAGAAACCTGGACAAAGGTAGGACGTGCAAATTTTATTGCAGATAACCTTATTGCTCAGGGGAAAGCTGAACCCATGATTATAGTTATGCCTTATGCTAGTGTATGGCCGAAACCATGGGAAGATTTTACAAAAGATGTTATTAATGATGTTATCCCTTTCATAGAATCAAATTACCCGGTGCTTACTGACAGGGAATATCGTGCTGTGGCAGGTTTTTCAGTGGGCGGCGGGCAAACACTTAACATTGGGTTTACCAACATTGATAAATTTGCATATATATGTTCCTATGCGCCTTATACCGCTACAGATGAATTTAAAAAGAATTTCAGCAACTGGTCGCCTGATGCTTCGTTGATTAATAGCCGCTTAAAGTTGTTTACAATAAGTGTGGGCACTGAGGATTTTCTTTATGAAAGTGTAAAACAAAATATTTCCATGTTTAAAGAAAAAAATATCAACCTCGAAACTTTTATAGTGCCGGGCGGCCACACGTGGATGAACTGTAAACTTTTTCTTGCCAAGACATTACATCAATTGTTTTCAAAATGATTAACTATTTTTTACAAATAAAAGGAGAACACTAATGAAGCGGCATTTTGCTTTTTTAGTAATTTTTATACTAACTATTCCAGGTTCATTTTGTTTAGCACAAACTGATCAACAAAAAGCAAAGGAAGATTTCAAATCTTCTGTAACAAATCAACCTGGTAAAGAATTTCCTAAAGTTAATTCTGAAGGCCGTGTACGTGCCAGCATTTCAGCACCGGAGGCACATAAAGTACAATTAGATATAAGTGCAGTAAAATATGATCTGGT
>JAWOJF010000228.1:0-15012 GCA_046481785.1 Ignavibacteriaceae bacterium
AACGTTTTTCATAGACAGGTCCCCAAGACACTGGAAAAAATATTCTTTATTTACAGCATCATCTACAGTCCATAATATCTGAGGAGGAGCAGTTTCCTGTGTTGTACCAGGATCTGGGGCAGTTATCTGAAGATGCTCCCCCATTGGAATAACTATTAATCCTGAAAGTACATAATACCCATAAGATTCCAAATTAAAAATAGTACTAGACAATGTCCCTGAATTTATTGCCTGCTGAACAGCATTGTTTAAATTTCCCGAGGTACCAGCCACATCACTGGGAACATTTACAACAGTCTGTGCGAATAACGATATTGGTAAAATTATCGTAATGCACAGTAGCTTGAAAAAATGACTCATCATAGCCTCCTTATTATTATTAATAAAATTATTATACAACATTCTCTAATCAAAATTCTGGTTACAGTTTAAAGTTTAAAGTTTAAACCTAACTCCAAGGTTAGCAGTTAAACCATAATTCTGCTCATTAGTAAAACCACCGATTGATTGCTGGGCTGAAGTATTTCTTTCAGCGTTAATATTGAATACATCGAGGTATATTTCAACTCCGTACCAAGGGAGAATTTGTCTTGCTGAGGCATCCATACGGAAATAATCCCTTGTAAAACCATCCTGCTCAGGAAAAGCACCTACATAGCTTACAGAGTTTCCCTGGAAAACAAATGATACACGGCATGAAAAATCGCCGTAGTCAAAACCAACGTATGAATTTAATATATCATCGGGCTGATAAACCAGTCGTCCTGTTCTTACACTATCAAATACTTCCACAATATTTCTTGGTGGCGGATTGGGATTTGCATAACTTCTGTCATTCCTGAATGGATATTTTGCTTCAGAAGACATATGGGTATAGTTAATACCTAAGACTACCCCATTCAACGGGAATGGCAAGTACCATAGCCTGGTCTGCAAATCAAGTTCAACACCTTTTACAATTGCATCATATGGGCTGTTAAGATAAGTATAAATCAAGGCACCATCTTTTGGGCGGGCACCAAGGATTTCAAAATCATTAGTAGTTTTAATTCCTGCAGGTGCATTTGGATGTAAAGTATATTGGGTATAGTAAGAGAAATTTTCGATCGTTTTATAGAATCCGCCCACTGTTAGTAGACCTAATTCATTACTGTGAAAAGAAATAATAAGATCATGGTTAAAAGCTTTTGCCGTTACCAATTCAGGATTACCTGCCCAAACATTATTCAGAGTATAATCCATTGTAATGCGTGGCGATAGCTGATGATAATCAGGACGTGCCAGAGTATTGGTATATGCATAACGGATATCAATCCAGTCGAAAGGTTTATATCTTATCTGCACCATAGGGAGCCAGAATTCATTTTCCGGCGTAGATTTAACTGTATCAATAGTTTGCGTTACTGGATTACGGGCATCAACCATGTTGTAAACTTCATATTCCGAATTAACTTTTTCGTAACGGACACCACCAACTATCATGAAATCAAGAAAGTTAACTTCAGACATTAAATAGCCAGCATAGTACTTTTCGCTGTACCTGTAATCATTAGCTAATGCCTGATAAGGGCCATGAAACCAACCACCCGGGTTTTGTCCCCCGCCCACCCCTACAAATTCAGGCGTAGAAGAAATAAAATCGACCATCTCTAAAGGAATTGTTGGATTAGGCATCCAATAGATACGTCCAAACCGGTCATCTAAAAAGCTGTCTAAAAGATCACCATCGGTAGAAGTAAAGTTTGTAGCGGGGAATCGTGAACCGGGTAACTGAAGATTAAACCGGGATGCCAGAGAGTCCATCATAAAGTCTGTAAAGTCGTTACCCCCTCGTAAATCTGAGTATGGTGTTTCCTGATCATTGATATGATATTGATTATCATACTGGCCGCCTATTTTAAAGTATCCGGTTACATCCGACCCTATTTGTAACGGAAATTTAAGATCTGATTTATAGGATTGATTATTCTCCTTATACCTGGTACTATAGAGATTTACAGTAGATAAGAAAGTGCTAGCAGCACCGCCGCCGCCAGCTTCATATCTCTGATGATTTGTTAAGTTATCAGGAATTGTATTTTCCGGTACCGGAACCGATATACCACCGTTCTGGAAAAATTGAATATAGGGTGAGTTAGGTAAACTATTAAAGGAATAGGTATTTGCAAATTTCAAATCCATTTGTAAAAAATCGAAATCATACTCGAACTGTATAGAATTGATCGCTGCATCAATATCATTAACTCCAGATCTATAATTAAAGTTTATATCGCCAACACGATAATCCAGAAATTGCCTGTAATCTTCATAATCCGAGCTTAAACGTGTAAACATATTAATAGATTTAATTGCACCTGCCGGTAATTTATAATCAAGAATCAGGTTTCCGCCGTATCTCTCTCTTGTTTCAAAGTGCCTTACCTGCTGAACACTTCTAACTTGGACTGGTCTGTAACCATTGGACCCTACTTCAGAACTTGGGATTATATAAACAGAAGTCATATTGTCGGCATCACGGTCATAGCTTTCGATATTGCCAAGAAGATAAACTCCAAGGTTATCATCAAAGAATCGTTTGCTTATTGATGCTACACCCCTGTAGTTGCCGTAAGTTCCACTTTTCTGAGTATAACCCGACTGCCAGAGCACATCAAGGTGTAATTCAGGTGGGGCTTCCCTTAACTCCATGTTAACCGTACCACCAATCGAATTTGCATTTAAGTCTGGGGTTAAAGATTTAAATACGGAAACGGTTTTCAGCATATATGGTGATATCATACTGATATCAACACTTCGGTCATTACTTATTGAAGTTGATGGATCGTTGTTAGTAGCCTGAGATATTGCACCTATAGTTGTGCTACCAGTAGAGGCGAGTTTAAAGCCTTCAATCTCAACTGAATTATACTGCGGAGCTAAACCCCTGATTACTATTTTATTAGCCTCACCGGAACTTTGCAATGTAGAAATACCAGGAAGCCTTGATATTGTTTGAGCTGCGTTAAAATCAGGCAGTTCCTGAATTCTTGATTCTGAAACAACACTTGAAATTTTATCGGAAGATAATTGCTGGTTAATTGCCTGCAATTGACCTATGGCCTGTGCAGTAACCAGAACTTCTTCCCCTTCAACTATTGTGGATGAAAGTCCAAAATTTTGTTCCAGTGTACGACCTGCAGAAATGTTAATCTGAATTGTATCAGCTATATAGCCTATATATGAAACTACAAGAATCTGCGGACCGGAAGGGATATTGCGTAAAACAAAATTTCCATCCAGGTCTGTGGCAGCTCCTATGCTTGTACCTCTAATTATAACATTGGCACCCGGGAGTTCTTCTTTTGTGCTTTTATCAGTAACAGTTCCCCTCAGTGAACCGGTACCCTGTGCTACAGTTGTTTGTACCATAAGAACTGTAAGTAACAAGCATACTGTTAATAATCTATAGAAAGAATATCCAAAGGACATTTTTCCTCCTCTTGATTGAATAATTGTATTAAAATTTTTTCTCAATTTGCACGCGTGCTTATACTTTTCATCGTTTGGCTTATTAAAATCTGCCCGCTTCTAAAGAACCTACCAGCAGTAATGAAGAATGCTGTCCAGGAATTAGAACAGAGTCTTTATAATAATAACCCTTTATTCATCTAAAGTTAATCAAGCACTATCAATCACCCGGATATTATCGTTTAAAAATTTTGCCTTGTCCGGCAGTACTTTTAACTATTATATCTTCATTGTTGAATTAGGATGATTATGCGTTTTTGCAGCTTCTGATTTATGTAGTTCGAATGAGTGCGAGAATTTTCCCAATGCGGATTTTCGGATAAGGACCGGACAATAAAAACTCAATCTTCTTCCTCCAAGAAAAATTTCGGTATTCTTTATTGGTTAGCCTATGAAAACCTAAGATGCTTTATGTATAAGTCATCTTATCTGAAAAACCACTTTACACTCTATAAGAACAAAATACTTGCAGCTGTAAAAATTATTCTATGTTATTATTTCACCTCCTAAAGTAATTTACAAAAAATATTTCGTTTTTCTCAAATAGTTACGAAAAATTACACTATTTACATATTACTGTTCTGTTTTTTAACCTGTTGAATAACCGCATCAAAAGCGGGTTTAGGTTCACCGTTTCTGTTGAATAACAACGGGTAGCTTGTCCGGCCGTAAACCGGCCAGTTATTCAGCCATGATTCTTTATCTGTAACGCCCCAGAAAGTAACACGGCTAATTTTATCGCTGTTCTTTAAAAATACTTCAAATATTTCAGCATAGCGTTCTGCTAAAGCCTGTTGAACTGAATCGGGAAGCGCATCAGCATATGGATTTAGCTGTTCTTTTAGTTCAAAATTCCTTGTAACTTCTGCTCCCTGCTCACTGCTGGGCTGGGGCAGTACATCAATATCCAGTTCTGTAATCATAACATCCATACCAAGTTCGGCAAATGCTTTTATGGTACTGTCAATTTGTAATTTTGAGGGCCAGTTCATTTTAATGTGATGCTGCGTACCCACTCCTGAAATACGTATACCCTTTTCTTTTAAAGATTTCACCAATTTAACAGCACCATTTCGTTTAGGTTCATTTTCCAGTGAATAATCATTATAATATAATTCAGCTTCAGGATCAGCTTCATCTGCATATTGAAATGCTTTTTCTATAAAGTCTTCACCAATAATTTTAAGCCAGGGTGACTGGCGCAAAGAGCCGTCTTCATTTAGTGCTTCGTTAACTACGTCCCATCCCTTAATGCGCCCTTTATAGCGGCCAACAACAGTATATATATGATCCCGCATCCTGTTTAAAAGTGTATCACGGCTTACAGGGTCTCCGTTTTCATCTTCAAAAACCCAGCGGGGTGTCTGATTATGCCACACAAGTGTATGGCCGATAATTACCATGTTGTTTTTTTCACCAAATTCAACAAAACGGTCAGGAGCTTCAAAAGAATATTCATCAGACTTGGGATGAATATTCATCCATTTCAGATGATTCTCAGGAGTAATAGAATTAAAATGCTCTTTAATTAACCCGGCGCCTATTTCATCTTTTTCAAAAAAATGATCCTGATTTACAGCAGCGCCAATTAAAAAATGTTCTTTAAATGCATCTTTAAGCAAAGGTATTTCCTGAGCAAATGTGCTGAAATTTGCTGCAAAGAATAAAAGTAAAAAACCTGCCGGCCAAAAAACCGGCATAAATATTAAATATCTTTTCAACTCAGTCTTTTTATACTGTTTCAGTTGCAAATCCCTTTCGTCTTTCTGCAAGTTCATCTGTAATCTTTATTTCTAATTGTTTATTTATCGGGTAGAAGAACAGGCAAACCGCACATAAGAAAAATGTTATTGCCGGGAAGATGCTCATTGTCATAACAATACCGGTTACAGCCGATGCAGATTGTTCTACATTAGGTACATAACCGTAAATAGAAAGTATGTAACCTGTAATAGCACCGCCGAAACCTAAACCGGCTTTTAGCGCAAAAACTATAGCTGAGAATACAATTCCTGTTGCACGTCTCCTGTTTTTCCATTCAGAAAAATCGGCTACATCGGCCATCATTGCCCACAGAAGCGGGATAGTAAAGCCGTATATAAACTGGCGGGCTACCTCCGTTAATACCATAAGAGTTACTTCAGTAGGTGGGATAACATAAAACAATGCACAGAAAATAGCAGTACCAATAAGTCCGGCAATAAACACATTCCTCTTGCCGAAAGCCATAGAAAGTTTCTTTGAGAAAAAGATTCCGATTATTGTTGCAACAGTACCTAAAACGTTAAATACACTAAATGCAGTCGCATAATCGGCATGCGTAACATATCTCTCCCATAATGAAAGATTAGCAGCAGCTTCAACAGTTGCCTCGGCATTTTCAACAAAATACCGGAAATAATAGAATACAACACTGCCGCGCATTGCTAAGGTTATAAAAAGTATGAGCGTTAAGGCAAACATAACTATCCAGGGAACATTTTTGGTCAAATCCTTAAAATGTTCTTTTACAGTAGCCTTCTGTTCAGGATCCGGCTGTATACGTTCTTTGGTGGTAGCAAATGTTATAAAAAACATTACAACAGCAATGGCAGAAAAAATACCAATGGTATACTGGTAACCGACAGCACTGTCACCTTGCCCAAAATACTGAACCAGTGGAAGGGCAAACCCATAAACAATAAGCTGGGCAATCATTGCACCAACAAACCTGTAAGAAGACAAACTTGTACGTTCACCCAGGTCGCCCGTCATAACTCCGCTAAGAGCAGAATAGGGCAGGTTGTTGGCAGAGTACACCATCATTAATATGATATAAGTAATGTAGGCGTATATTAATTTTCCGGCAGGATCAAAATCAGGAGTCATAAAAGTAAGAAAACCCATAATACCAAACGGAACTGCCGTCCATAAAATCCATGGGCGGAACTTACCCCATCTTGTCTTGGTTTTGTCGGCAATTACACCCATAAATGGGTCAAAAATAGCATCCCAAAATCTAACAACCACTAATAAGGTTCCGGCGGCGGCGGCGGTTATTCCAAATGTGTCTGTATAAAACGCAAGTTGGAACATCACCATGGTTTGAAAAATAAAGTTAGCCGCACTATCGCCTAAAGCATAACCGACTTTTTCTTTAACAGAAAGTTTGCCTGTAGAAGTTTGCACTTTAACCCCAGAGATTATTAATTTAATATTTTCAGCATATCCGGATACTCAATATTTAATTTAGTAATCCGGATTAAATCCCAGGTCACAGATAGAAGATTTTTAACTCCCCTGTGTTATCACCTTTTTATCTTCTAATTAAGATAATGTTTTTATCTTTTTTTAAATTACGTGTAAAGTTTCCCTTAACAGATCATCGTTCAGGGACGAATTACCAACCATTACTTCGAAATCACCCGGTTCAACAGTAAATTCTTTATTTATATTCGTAAAAGCGAGATCTTCCGGAAGAATTTGAATAGTAATAGTTTTAGTTTCACCCGGCTGTAAAGAAACTTTTTTAAAGCCCTTTAATTCTTTCATCGGACGGGTAACAGAACTAACAAGGTCTCTTATATACATCTGCACAACCTCTTGCCCCGCATAATTGCCGGTATTTTTAACATCTGCAAAAACCTTTACAGATTCATCTGTTCTGATTATAGCTTTTTCCAGTCTCAAATTGCTTATAGTAAAAGTAGTATAACTTAAACCGAAGCCAAAAGGATAAAGAGGAGAGATATCATCCCCCAGATAACCGCGCCTGGCAGCCGGTTTATAATTGTAATAACATGGAACATGCCCTGCAGATCTTGGAACTGATATTGGTAATTTACCGGCAGGATTGTAATCGCCAAAAAGAACATCGGCAATTGCATTTCCGGATTCCTGCCCAAGGTACCAGCATTCAAGAATTGCTTTTAAATCATCCTGAACATTTGTTAAAGAAACCGGGCGTCCATTAAAAAGAATCATTATTACCGGTTTACCTGTTTCCTGCATTGCTTTAACAAGGTCATTCTGCTGGCCAAACAGTTCAAGGGATGATCGGTCTCCCATGTGGTTGTTATTCCATGCTTCCCTTGACGTCTGCTCATTATCACCAACGGCAAGCAGAATAACATCTGCTTTTTTAGCAATGTCAGCAGCTTCTTTAATTAGTTTTTTATTTTCTTCAGGATCAGCAAAAACTATTTCATCTTCATTCCATGAACCGCCAATGGTTATCCTGCAGCCTTCACTGTATACAACATTAGCATTCTTGCCAACTTTATCTTTTATCCCCTGAAGTACTGTAGTATAATATTTGGGGGTACCGCTGTAGCCGCCAAGCATAACACGATCAGCATTAGGCCCTATTACAGCTATAGTTCTTTTTTTATTCGGATCCAGTGGTAAAATTTCATTTTCATTCTTTAACAGGGTAATTGTTTCAAGTGCAGAACGTAAAGCAAGTTTTCTTTCCTTGAGAAGCCTCTGTTCATTCTGAACAAGCTGAGGATCAACATAAGGATCATCAAAAATTCCGATATGAAACTTGTACTTCAGAAGATTTAAAACGAGTTCATCTAAAACCGATTCATTTAATCTTCCGCTCTGAACCAGTTCGGTTAAAAACGGGTAACAGTCAGGATCAGGTGTTTCCAGATTAACACCGGCATTAACTGAAAGTATCGCTGCCTCTTTTTTATCTTTTGCAACAAAGTTACTGATTGCTTCATCTCTCTGGTTTAACTCGGTAACAGCATAATAATCAGAAACAACGAAGCCTTCAAATCCCCATTCATCTCTTAATACATCCCTTAAAAGCCATTTACTTGCATGCGAAGGCACACCATCAATTTCATTATATGAAGCCATAACACTTAAAGCATTAGCTTTTTTAATAACATCCCTAAAAGGATAAAGGAAAGTATCGCGTAAAAGGCGTTCAGATACATTAACCGGGGCACAATTGGTGCCTGATTCAGGCTGGCCATGAGCTGCAAAATGTTTTAGTGTAGCAATAAGGTGTTTTTTATCTTTAAATTCAGCATCACCCTGAAAGCCTTTGACTGCTGAAATACCCAGTTGAGTTACCAGGTAAGGATCTTCACCAAAAGTTTCTTCAACCCTGCCCCACCTTGGATCACGTGCTACATCAACAACAGGAGTTAACGCCTGATGAGCGCCGCGGCTGCGTACATCCTCTGCAATGCTGGAATATATTTCTTCGATTAACTCAGGGTTAAATGTTGCGGCAAGGCCTATTGGCTGGGGATAACTTGTAGCATCTTTACCTGCAAGGCCATGCAAACATTCTTCATGAAAAATAACAGGAATACCCAGACGTGTTTCTTCAATAAAAAATTTCTGAATTGTGTTTGCAAGTTCAGCCATTCCTGCTGCACTTAAACCACCGTTAGTATCGCTTAACCTGGCAATCTGGCCAAGCCCATCTTTAAGATTTTTCTGCATACTACTATGGCTTAAATTTCCGTCTTCATCAAACATCAAATCTTTTCTCTGGCCCCAGATACAAATCATCTGTGCAACTTTTTCTTCAAGGGTCATGCGGCTCAGCAAATCTGCTGCGCGGTCACCGGCCGGAAGTTTCGGGTTTTTATAATCTAATAAGTCTTCTTGTTCAAGTGTACGTGAGAGTTTTTCTGTCATTACTTAACCTGCATTACTATCTTTTTAATTATTGTATATATGAATTAATTATATTTTCCAGCATTTCCTGCCTGCCGCTTTCAAGAACAGGAGTTCCCTGCTTAATAACCCATTTTTCTATTTCTTCAAGTCCAACTTTACCCGATACTATATCGGCGCCTATACCTGATTTGAAACTACTGTATCTTTCTTCAACAAAACTGCTTAATGCTTTATCTTTTATAATTTCGTTAGCAATTAACAGTCCTCTTGCAAATGCATCCATACCGCCAATGTGAGCATAGAACAGATCGGTAGGATCAGTAGAAGCACGTCTTGGTTTAGAATCGAAATTAAGACCGCCTTTGCCTAACCCATCCTGGTTCAAAATAACTAACATAGCCATGGTAGTATCATAAAGATTAGTAGGGAACTGATCGGTATCCCATCCAAGAAGAGTATCTCCGCGGTTAGCATCAACACTGCCAAGTTTACCCGCAGCGGAAGCAACTGTTAATTCGTGCTCAAAAGTATGTCCCGCTAAAGTAGCGTGGTTAGCCTCAATATTTAATTTAAAGTAATCTATAAGGTCATATTGTTTAAGGAAAGATAAGGTAGTAGCAGAATCAAAATCATATTGATGTTTTGTAGGTTCTGCAGGTTTTGGTTCAATAAGAAATTGGCCGTCAAAACCTATTTTCTTTTTATAATCAACAGCCATATGAAGAAAACGTGCAAGGTGTTCCTGTTCCTTTTTGAGGTCTGTGTTCAAAAGAGTATCATAACCTTCGCGTCCGCCCCAGAAAACATAATTTTCACCGCCAAGTTCTTTAGTAGCATCTATAGCGTTTTTAACCTGGGCAGCGGCAGTAGCCATAATATGCGCATTAGGACTAGTGGCGGCACCCTGTGCATACATCGGATGGCCAAATAAATTAGCTGTTCCCCATAAAAGTTTTATGCCGGTATCTTTCTGATATTTTTTTGCAAGTCCGACAATTGTTTCCAAATTTTTTACAGATTGGGTAAAGGTATCGCCGGCAGGTGCAATGTCCCTGTCATGAAAGCAGTAATATTCTACATCTAATTTCTGGAAGAACTCAAATGAAGCATCAAGCGTTTCTTTAGCCTTATCCATTGGATCAGAAGCTTTAAACCATTCTCTTTCAAAACTGGGATCTCCAAAAATATCTTTACCATTACCAGTCATTGTATGCCAATAGGCTACAGCAAAACGCATATGTTCAGCCATTGTTTTGGTACCAACTTTTTGATCTTTGTTATAATATTTAAATGCCAGTGGATTTTTAGAACTTTTCCCTTCAAAAGGAATTTTACTATCAACTTTAGGAAAGTATTTTTTAGCCATGTTTGCTCTTGTTAAGTTTTTATTATAGGTAAGTATTTATTTTTTTTAAGCATAAGACGGAAGTTATTTGAATATTCAAATAGGTTAAATTTTCTACTCTTCAGTTCAAATATAATTGAACCGATTTAATATTACAATATTAATCTTAAATGTCAATCAATATTGCAGGATTAATTTCTAAATAATTGTGAATTATTAAACATTATATTGACATATATACTATAATATGTAAGATATAATTACAAATTTACTCTAAAATTTTTTCCAGTTGATTTTTCCATACCTGGTATGCGGCTTCATAATTTTTTACAAGATCCGGATTTACAGTAAGTTTTTCTATTACCTTTAAACCCTTAAAAGCCTCATCATCTGATTTATAATATCCTATTCCTAATCCGGCACCTCTTGCAGCACCCTGCGAGCCGTCCGTATTGTATATTTCAAGGTCTACATTACAAGTATTAACAAATGCTTCGGTAAAAACTTTACTCTGGAACAGGTTAGAAAATCCTGCCTTTACAACTTTAAATTCCATACCCATGCTTTTCATAACATCAAGGCCGTATCTGAAAGAATAAACAATACCTTCCTGGGCTGCTCTTATTAAATGCCCCTTACCATGGATATTAAAATTAATACCGGAAAAATGTCCTTTAACATCTTTATTCTTTAAACTTCTTTCAGCACCATTACCATAAGGAAAACATAATAATCCTTCAGAGCCAATACTAACTTTCGAAGCCATATCATTTAATTCATCATAAGAGTATTTGTTATCGAGTATATTCTGTTTTAACCAGCTATACTGAATTCCTGTGCCATTAATGCAGAGCAGTACACCAACATTCGGCTGCTTTTCGGAATAATTAACATGTGCAAAAGGGTTAACCCTTCCATCGGGATCATGTAAATTTTTATCTGTAACGCCATAAATAACTCCTGAAGTACCTGCTGTTGCGGCTATTTCACCAGGATTTAATACATGAAGTGACAACGCATTATTCGGCTGGTCACCTGCCCTGTAGCCAACAGGTATGCCTGCTTTCAATCCTAATTCACCTGCAGCTTTAGATGTTAAAGCACCCTGAAGTGCAAAAGTAGGAACTATTTCAGGAAATAAATCTTTAGAGAATCCGTAATAGTTTACAAGTTCATCTGCAATAGACTTATTTTTAAAATCCCAGAAAATCCCTTCACTTAGACCGGAAACGGTAGTAGAGATTTTATCAGTAAGTTTCATTGCTATAAAATCACCGGGCAGCATTATTTTATATATTTTTGAATAAAGATCAGGCTCATTCTCTTTAACCCATTTTAGTTTTGAGGCAGTAAAATTACCGGGAGAGTTTAAGCAGTTATTAAGGCAATAAGATGAACCCAGATCGGCAAAAGCCTTGTTGCCTATTTCAACAGCCCGGCTGTCGCACCAAATAATAGAAGGACGCAGTACCTGGTAGTTCTTGTCTACTAATACCAGGCCGTGCATTTGGTATGATATACCAATGGCTTCAATTTCATAATTTTTTAATGCTGCTTTATCCAGCATTTTTTTTGTTGCGGTTAATATGTGCTGCCACCAGGTATCCGGATGCTGCTCTGCCCATCCAATTTTTGGAGATTCAATCTTCATTTCCCTTTCCGGTGAATTTGCTGAGCTTACTAATTCCCCCGTTTCAGCATTCAATAAAGATGCTTTTATAGAAGAACTTCCGATATCATAGCCAAGAAGCAATTTATTATTCATTAAAACTCCTGAATTTCTTTTTATTTAGTCAAAAATACTTATTCAAATTAAACTTAATATTTTTTATAAGCATCTTAAATATAATAAGGATTCAACATCTAAAAAACCGGTTCAATTTTTAAATCTTCACCGGAAAATCATATTTTGCATTATTAAATCATTTCATGTAAAGCGGAGGCAATATGCTGTTTACTCTTCCAGGGAAAAATTTTTTCGGTATATGCATTATGACATTAATATTTACATGCTCTTTGTATGCACAGGAATCTAATAATCCCGGTTATTTAAATCTGCAGTTATCAATAGAAGAACGGGTAGATGACCTGGTTTCAAGAATGACTCTGGAAGAAAAAGCCTCACAGATGATTGATAATGCCAGGGCTATCCCAAGATTAAAAATACCTGAATACGGCTGGTGGAATGAAGCTCTGCATGGAGTAGGGCGTGCAGGTGTTGCTACTGTCTTTCCACAGGCTATTGGCCTGGCTGCAACATGGAATTCTGATCTTATGTTTACTATTGCCGATGTAATCTCAACCGAAGCAAGGGCAAAACATCATGAGTTTGCACGGAACAATGATTTCAGCAGATATAAGGGACTTACTTTCTGGAGCCCTAATATTAATATTTTCCGCGACCCGCGGTGGGGACGAGGACAGGAAACTTACGGTGAAGACCCTTTTTTAACTGCGCGCATGGGTATTGCTTTCGTAAACGGACTGCAGGGGAATGATCCAAAATACTTTAAGGTAATTGCTACTGCCAAACATTATGCTGTTCACAGCGGGCCCGAACCGGAAAGGCATACCTTTGATGCAGTGGCTGATGACCGCGATCTTTATGATACCTACCTCCCTGCTTTTGAAAGCCTTGTTAAGGAGGCAAAAGTTTATTCGGTAATGTGTGCATATAACCGTTATATGGGAGATGCATGCTGCGGATCAGATAAACTTCTTCAAAAAATTTTACGGGAAGACTGGAACTTTGACGGATATATTGTATCAGACTGCTGGGCAATTGATGATATATTTAAACATCATAAAATAGTTAAAACTGGTTTTGAAGCTACTGCAATTTCAGTAAAATCCGGAACTGATCTGGAATGCGGCAACTTGTATGATACAACTATTGTTAATGCGGTTAAACATGGGCTGTTAACAGAAGAAGAAGTTGATATTTCTCTTAAAAGACTTTTTACCGCAAGATTTAAATTAGGAATGTTTGATCCGCCTGAAATGGTGAAGTATACACAAATTCCCTATTCGGAAAATGATTCTGAAGAACACAGGAAATTGTCTGTAAAAGCTGCACAGGAATCTATTGTACTTTTGAAAAATGAAAACAATACGTTGCCTCTGAAAAAAGATATTAAAAAAATTGCTGTAATAGGACCAACTGCAGATTCATACCAGATGCTGCTCGGTAATTATAATGGCACTCCTTCAAAATATGTAACTCCCCTGCAGGGATTACTAAATAAAGCCGGGGAGAATACGGAAATAGTTTATGAAGCCGGCTGCAATCTTGTTGAGGAAGGTGCAGTTATCCATAATTTAACCTCTGATATATTAAGTGCTGAAACCGGACATGTTGATGCAGGATGGCGCTCGGGGTTAAGTGCCGAGTATTTTCGCAATACTAATCTTGAAGGTGAACCATTCTTTACAAAAATAGATCAGTTAGATAGTCCTAACTGGATATATGGAACAAGAATTCCAAACCTGTGGATGGAACCTGAATATTCGATCAGGTGGAGCGGTTTTATTATTCCTCCATCAGCCGGAAATTATAATTTTACTGTAAAAGGTAATGATGGATACCGGCTTTATGTTGATGATAAACTTGTAGTGGAAGATTGGACCAAACATGCCGGTATAACAGAAAAAAGTAATCATATTGAATTGGAAGAAGGCAAAACCTATAATATAAAAGTAGAATATTTTCGTGCCCAGGATAGTACATTTGAAATGCCTCATCTATCTATTCAGTGGGAGTTAATGGATGTTGATAATAGTGAAGAAGCAATTAAGCTGGCAACAAGTTCAGATTTGGTAATTTTTGTCGGCGGCATTACTCCCCAGCTTGAAGGTGAAGAAATGCGTGTTGATTTTGAAGGATTCAGAGGAGGTGACAGAACAAGTCTTGATATGCCTAAGGTTCAGGAAAATTTATTAAAGCTTGTTGCTGCAGCAGGCAAACCTGTTATACTGGTACTTACCGGCGGGAGTGCACTATCAGTTAACTGGGCTAATGAAAATATACCTGCTATAGTAAATATATGGTATCCGGGCCAGGAGGGGGGTACTGCACTGGCTGATGTTCTGTTCGGTGATTATAATCCCGCAGGCAGGCTGCCGGTTACTTTTTACAAATCAGTTGAACAGCTTCCGCCGTTTGAAGATTATAATATGAAAGGTAGAACATACCGCTACTTTGAGGGTGAGCCGTTGTATCCGTTTGGTTACGGATTAAGTTATACAACATTTAGCTACAGCAATCTTCAGATTGGTGATGAAACAAAAGCAGGAGAAAACATTTCCGTTTCAGTTGATGTTGAAAATACGGGACAGGCTGCCGGCGATGAGGTTGTCCAGTTATATATTAAACATACAGGAACTTCATTAAAAGCACCGATTCATTCATTGCAGGAGTTTACAAGAGTTCACCTGAAGCCGGGTGAAAAGAAAACAGTTAATTTTGTGTTAACTCCAAAACAATTATCATTAATTAATAATGAGATAGAGAGAGTAGTTGAACCGGTGTTGGTAGA
>JAWOJF010000304.1:0-3341 GCA_046481785.1 Ignavibacteriaceae bacterium
GTCCTACAAAAGTCAGATTTTTGTTTACGTTTAAAGTAATTGGGTTACCCTCTGAAGTAATAACCGTACTATTATAAATACCAGCTTCAACATTAATAGTAGAACCGGTAGCGGCTACGTCAATAGCTTTTTGAATGGAGCGATATGGAGTACCTTGGGTACCATCTCCAAAAGCATCGTCACCATCCGTAGCACTAACGTAAACCTGGGCAAATGAGCTAGCTGCTACAAAAAGCAACAGCACAACTAGAAACCCAAGTTTTGTTAAAAGATTTTTAAGATTCATATTTTTCTCCGAAAAATATTTAGAAAGTTTAGTTAAGTTCGAAAGCGAAAAATTTTTGAGTTAAATAACAATAGTTATCATCCTCGCGAAATATAGTCCCACCTAAGGCGGCATGCATCTGTTCATAGGTTCCTCCCATTACGTTTATTTTTTATTATTGTTACTGTTCCCTCAAATAAAAGTCTAATTTGTAGTTCCCTTACTTTAAGTAAATTTAGCTAAGTTAAATTAAAAGAAACATTTGCTAAGGAAATATATATTATCCCCAAAATAGAGTCAAATAATATTTCCATTAAAAAACTCTAATTTTCCCACATTTAAAATAATCACTGTAGGCAATATAACAAATGGTTTTTTTAAAAAACACAGATTTTTTATCAAAAGCTATCCATTCGGACAATCTTCAAATACTCTTGAAAAATGGTTCTGGAAGCACTTTTTTACTTCCCCCATAAGAACCCAATAGTTTTATATTATTATTATGATATCCTGCCCGGGCGCTTCCCAGGGCAAAATTCTTAATTACGGTATTACTCTTTAACCAAGTAAAAAAATGATTTATACGATTTAGGCCGGTTTCAGGAAATGAAGAATATAAGCTGCGCTCTTCCTTCTTCCCCCCGGTAATTTTTAATTGCGGCAGATAATTAAGAGCTGAAAGTAAAATAAAAACTGAAGTATAGTAGCACACGTTAATAATTTTTCTCCGATTTGTAAAACACCAATACTAATTATTCAGACACTCAACAGTTACCGATGCAAATATATATATCTAATTTATAAATCAAAATATTTTTTTTGTTTTTATTGAAATATTTTAGGGCATAAATTAAGTGTAACGCAGTTATGTTACTGATAAACTGCTAACACTGCATCACACCTGTAGACCCCGCATATTCGTTTCAACACCATAAAACATATATATAAAGCACTATATACTGAATTAAAATTATTCCTTCATTAATTATTATCGGTGGAAATTGTTTTTTGTTTAATGCCGCCCCATTACTTCTATCCGGCATATGACCTGTTATGAAACACATACTTGCTCCCGATCACTCAGGTTGCTTTTGCTTAATGAAAGAAATAGTTTTACCCTTAAAAAAAGAAACAGCAAAAATGACAACAGAAGAAATTATCAAATCGGTTCCTAAAGTTTTACTGCATGACCATCTTGACGGCGGTTTAAGGCCCCAGACTATTATCGATCTTGCTAAAGATATTAACTACAAAAAATTGCCTACTACAGATAAAGATGAACTTGCGCAATGGTTCCACCAGGGGGCTAATAAGGGTAACCTTGTAGAATATCTGCAGGGTTTTGAGCATACCTGCGCTGTTATGCAGACTAAGGAAGCACTTGAGCGTGTTGCATATGAAATGATGGAAGATATGAAGGATGACGGAATCTGTTATGTTGAAACCCGCTTCGCTCCTGTTTTTCACACAACTAAGGGATTGTACCATGAAGATATTGTTAATGCCGTAATAGCAGGGCTGGAAAAAGGGAAAAGAGATTTTGGCGTGGGTTACGGACTTATATTATGCGGAATGAGAAACATGAAGAATACCCTTGAGATTGCCGAGCTTGCTTTGAACTTCCGGGATATGGGGGTTGTGGGATTTGACCTTGCCGGTGAGGAAGGCGGGTATCCTCCTAAAAAACATATTGAGGCGTTCCAGTTTATTCAGCGCGCAAACTTTAATATTACAATCCATGCCGGGGAAGCATTCGGCAAAGAATCAATATGGCAGGCTATACAGTGGTGCAGTGCACACCGCATTGGACATGCAACTCATTTAAAAGAAGATTTTGTTTTTGATAAGGATGGAAACGTTGCCGGCTTCGGAACACTGGCACAATACATATTAGATAAGAGAATCCCGCTTGAGATTTGTCTGCTTAGCAATGTACATACAGGCGCAGTAGATAAAATTGAAAATCATCCGTTTGGAATTTTATTTAAAGAGAAATTCAGAGTTACACTTAATACCGATGACAGGTTAATGAGTGATACTACATTAACAAAAGAATTTTTAACAGCTATCCATCATTTTAATTTAACACTTGATGATATAGAGAAGATTACAATCAATTCAATGAAATCCGCGTTCAGTATATATAAAGAAAGACTGCATTATATCTATAACGTTATTAAACCGGGATACCAGAAAATCAAAGACGAACTGTTATCATTAAAAAACGGCAATTAATTTCTTATGTAACACAGGCTTTAGCCTGTGAAAATGGTTCTTGTAACACAGGCTTTAGCCTGTGAAAATGGTTCCTGTAACACAGGACTTCAGCCTGTGAAATGGTTTCTGTAACACAGGCTTTAGCCTGTGAAAATTTCATTACGATTATAAATGTATAAATTTCACCCCGTCACAGGCTAAAGCCTGTGCTACATAATTAAACAAAAATAGTACTTCTGATGGAACAAGATTACTTCCATAGGCGCAACCTCCCTCACCTTTATTCTGAAGAAGGAACTTACTTTATTACTTACAGACTTAAAGACAGTTTACCTTTAGAATTCTTAAAACAAATACATCAGGAATTATTTTCGAGAAAAGATAAACTGGGCCCAAAGGAGAAAAAAATATTTAAGAAGTACGATGGGATTCTGGATAGCGGGTGTTATGGGAATAAATATCTTAACATTCCTGAGATAGCAAAGATTAATCAGGACATTCTGCACACGTATGATGACAAAGAATATTTCCTTATATGTTACTGTATTATGCCAAACCATATTCACCTGGTATTTAACCTGTTAAAAAATAATTCCGGCATCAGCAAAATAATGCAGTTAATAAAGGGAAACTCTGCTATAAAATCTAACAGCATTTTGAATAAGAACGGAACATTCTGGCAGGATGAAAGTTTTGACAGGCTGGTCAGAGATGAAAAAGAATTATATAATATCATTGAATATGTTATAAATAATCCTGTGAAGGCCGGATTAGTAGAAAATTGGCAGGATTGGAAGTACACCTATCTTTACAAACCATACCAATAATATATTTGCAGCACAGGCTTCAGCCTGTGAAA
>JAWOJF010000386.1:0-23342 GCA_046481785.1 Ignavibacteriaceae bacterium
TGGGAATACAGATGGCTTTGCACCGAAACTGAGTGTTGGGACTAATAACTATTTTTATGGATGCCGCGCATGGCAGAACTCTGATGATGGTTGGGATGGTTATTTAAGTGAATCAGCTAGTGCGAGTACAACTGTTGAGAATAGCTGGTGTTTTATGAACGGCTATTTAAAAGACGGCTCACCCAGCAGCGGGAATGGAAACGGCTATAAAATGGGCGGCGGAGATAATACTAACAGTAGTAATCTGGCTCATGATTTTACATTAATAAACAGTATTGCTTTTGATAACCGTGTAAAAGGATTTGATCAGAATAATAACAGGGGCTCAATGATACTGCAGAACTGTACAGGATACAGGAACGGTACTAACTATTCAATACCGGCTTTTATAAACGAGGGCAAAACTGCATCGGTTATAAACTCTGCTGTTTTGGGGAATGCAGGCATTTTTAGTTCTTCTGTAATTCAGCAGACAAATAGCTGGCATCCGCCATTTGTTGTTAATACAAGTGATTTTATTTCAGTGGATACTGCTGGCGTAAGAGGGGCGCGCAAGCCTGACGGCAGTCTGCCTGACGTAGACTTTTTACATCTTGCTGATGGGAGCGACCTGATTGATGCCGGGACCGATATTGGACTGCCATACATGGGGGCCGGTCCCGATCTAGGTGCGTTTGAATCTGATCCTGTTGTTTCCGTTACTTCTATTGGTATTTTGCCGGCTGGCTTTGGACTGCTCCAGAATTATCCAAATCCTTTTAATCCTTCAACGTCAATAACATACCAGCTTAACAGCCGGGGGTTTGTTACTCTTAATGTTTACAATGTTCTTGGTGCTGTAACTGCTGTTCTTGTTAATGAGGAACAGGAGGCAGGCGTTTATGAAGTTCAGTTTAATGC
Source organism: Ignavibacteriaceae bacterium (assembly GCA_046481785.1). Taxonomy (GTDB): domain Bacteria; phylum Bacteroidota; class Ignavibacteria; order Ignavibacteriales; family Ignavibacteriaceae; genus JAWOJF01. The sequence goes on from JAWOJF010000386.1 coordinate 901, forward strand.
AGAAAATCTGGCAAGCGGAATTTATTTTTTTACATTAACACAGGGACAGAATACACAATCGCGTAAGATGATACTAATGAAATAAGATGGAATAATATTAATTTTTTTGATTAACCCCATGTTTTAACATGGGGGAGCTTGAAGAAACATAAAAGGGGCTTTAGCCCTGACTTGTCGCGAAGGGTCGGGACACGCACAATTAAGGCAAATTGTGGCTAAAGCCAAAGAAATTAGGAAACATTGAACCACGACATAAATGTCGTGGCAATTAAAATAAATTAGTTATGCAGACTTTCATCACTAACTATGAGAATTATTTTTTCATGCCTTTGAAAAATCTGGTTATAGGCTTTATCCGAAATTTCTTTCAAACCGAGGGTAAAGAATATTATAGCCACGACTATTAAGTCGTGGGGAAATGGAAAAAAGTATCAAGGCTTTAGCCACAATTTGCCTTTAAATTGTGGTTAAAGCCAAAGAAATTAGGAAACATTGAACCACAACATTAAAAGTCGTGGCAATTGATATCTTCTCCTTCTGAAGTTAAGGCTGAGTTGTGCAACGCTCCCTGAAGCCTGGGGTTAATACACCTTTCTTCATCACTTTCTACTTGTCACACAATCTCCGGAGAAGGTGTTGTCATGACAAGACAGACAATTAACATCTTAACAAAATGAATATATTCTCCTTATCTTACTTTTGAGACACCCTCTTTAAGATTTATTTTTTTTACTATTACTATAAATATTACATCTCCCGACGAGTCGCAAAGGTGTCAGGATAACAAGTTGATCAATAACAATAGGCAACCCTCTTTCGTCCCTACGGGACTTCGGCAGCTAACTTGAACTCTATGCTATAAACCTAAAGTCCCTGCCGGGACTAAATACAGGATTTGGCATCAAAATGAAATGTGTTGATGTCCCGATAGGGATAAAAGGTTTATAGAAAATCGAGTAAAATGAATGTTTTTAAGTCCCGTAGGGACGACACTTCTCTTATCTTGACGCCAATACGACGGGTCGCATAGGCTCTCTGGGATTTTATTCCATCAATAATAATTTTATTTTGAACAGCACTATAATAATTATAAAAAAGTAAGCACATATTATGAAAAAAATATTATCAAACTTATTATTTGTTATCCTGGCACTTTCCTTTCAGAACTTTATTTGTGCACAGAGTGAAAGCTCAAAAGCAGGATGGGAAAATCTTGATGAAATTCTAAAAAATATTGTCCCCCCCTCATTCCCCGATAAAGAATTTAATATTGTTAATTATGGTGCAAAAGGTGATGGTGAAACTGACTGTACTGAGGCTTTTGCAAAAGCAATTGAAGAATGTACAGGGAGCGGCGGCGGCAAAGTTATTGTACCCGAAGGTACATTTCTTACAGGGCCAATCCATCTTAAAAGCAATGTAAACCTGTTTGTATCAGAAAAAGCAGTAGTTAAATTCTCCACTGATTTTAAAAAATATCTGCCGGTTGTTTTTTCAAGATGGGAAGGTGTTGAGTGCATGAACTATTCGCCCCTTATCTATGCATATGAAGCAAAAAATATTGCAGTTACAGGCAAGGGCGTTTTAGACGGTCAGGCGGGTTTTGATAACTGGTGGGGCTGGAATAATAAAAAAGAAAGTCCTACAAAACAAACAGCGGGGAGGAACAAACTGTTTGAAATGGCAGTCAATAATATTCCGCCGGAAGAGCGAATTATGGGAGAAGGGCATTACCTCAGGCCGCCGTTTATACAGCCTTACAAGTGCAAAAATATTTTAATTGAAGGAGTTACTTTTAAAGATTCACCATTCTGGTTTATCCATCCTGTGCTGTCTCAGAACATTTCTGTTATTGGTGTAACGGTTAAGGGTATGGGACCCAATAACGACGGCTGTGATCCGGAAAGTTCGAAAGATGTATTAATAAAAGACTGTTACTTTGATACCGGGGATGACTGCATAGCAATTAAGTCGGGAAGAAACACTGACGGCAGAAGGATTAATATACCGAGTGAAAACATTGTAATACAAAACTGCGAAATGAAAGACGGTCATGGCGGTGTAGTTATAGGTAGTGAAATATCGGGAAGCGTAAGAAATGTTTATGCTGAAGATTGCAGGATGGACAGCCCCAATCTTGACAGGGCATTAAGAATAAAAACCAATGCAGTACGCGGCGGGGTGGTTGAAAATATATATATGAGAAATGTAAAAGTCGGTGAAGTTGGCGAAGCGGTTGTAAAGATCAACTATTATTATGAAGAGGGGGATGAGGGAGAATTTATACCCAAAGTACAAAACGTACATGTGGAAAATGTAACATCCGAGAAAAGCCGTTACGGCATCTGGATACGTGCGTATGAAAACTCACCTGCAGAAAATATTACTCTTAAAAACTGCGCATTCAGCAATGTGGCCGAAGGCAACGTTTTGGAGAATGTAAAAGAGTTTCATACTGAATCAGTAACAATAAACGGCGAAGAAATAGAAGATTAAAAAGATTTTCTGAAAGGGATTAAAATTGTTTAATAATTTTTATAAAGCCTCTGCAGCCGCGGTAATATTTTTTCTGTTATGTGCATTTTCCTGTTCAGTAGAACAGGAAAATAACCAGGAAAAGTGGGCGCAAAAAATCGCCGATAGTTTTATTGAACTTCATCCGGATACTATTGCTTATCCAACCGAAGCTAAAAGTTATAAATGGAATTATGAACAGGGTTTAATGCTTGAAGCTTTTTACAGGATGTGGCAGCAGACAGATGATAACAAGTACTTAGATTATGTAAAAAAGAATATTAACTATTATGTACAGGATGACGGTTCGGTTAAAACATATAAGATGGATGATTTTAATATTGATAACATTGGTCCCGGGAGAATCCTGCTTCATATGTATCAGCTTACAAAAGAAGAAAAGTACAAGGCCGCTGCCGATACCTTAAGAAGGCAGCTTCAACTGCATCCAAGGACAAGCTCGGGCGGATTCTGGCACAAAAAAATATATCCATACCAGATGTGGCTTGACGGATTATTTATGGCGCAGCCTTTTTACAGTCTGTATGCCAATACTTTTAACGAAGACAGTTTATTTAATGATGTAGCGAAACAGTTTCTTTTAATTGAAGAGCATCTTAAAGATGAAAAAACGGGTTTATACTTCCATGGCTGGGATGAGAGCAAAGAACAAAAATGGGCTGATCCGGTAACAGGAAGATCGCCGAACTTTTGGGGCAGGGCCATGGGCTGGTTTATGATGGCGCTTGTTGATGTTCTTGATCAGTTCCCCGAAGATCATAAAAACAGGGCTGACCTGCTACGTATTTTGCAGAACCTTTCCGAAAGCCTTGTAAATTTCAGGGACAATGAAACAAAACTATGGTACCAGGTAGTTGATAAAGGGGATAAAGAAGGAAATTATATTGAAGCATCTGCTTCCGCAATGTTTACTTATGCATTTGCCAAAGGAGCAAATGAAGGTTATCTTGATAATAAATTTCTTGGTCTTGCGGGAGAATCTTTTGACGGAATAATTATTAATCTTGTAAAGATTGAAGATGATAATATTTATCTTCACGATGTAGTTTCTGTAAGCGGGCTTGGCGGTAATCCTTACCGGGACGGCAGCTTTGAATATTATGTAAGCGAACCCAAACGTACAAATGATTTTAAAGGTTATGGCCCGTTCCTTCTTGCAGCAATTGAACTGGAAAAAGTGAAATAAAATATTTATTGTTTACAGCAGGAATACTAAAATTAAAAAGATCAAGGCAGGGGGCCAATAAAAATTTATGAAAACAAATAAAAACAAATCATCTGTTAAAATATTTGTCATTGTTATTGCTCTCCTTTTTATAAGTGCATATTTAAAGGATGAGGAAAAAATTACAGTCCATTTAATCGGCGATTCAACAATGGCCGATAAACCTGCAGTTGATAATCCGGAGCGGGGCTGGGGACAAATGCTTCCGGTGTTTTTTAAGGATAATGTTGTAGTTAAAAATCATGCGCGTAACGGCAGAAGCACAAAAAGTTTTATTAACGAGGGCAGGTGGCAGAAGGTACTTGAAGAATTGAAACAGGGCGATTATGTATTTATACAATTCGGACATAATGATGCAAAACAGAGCGATTCAACACGTTACGCAAATCCGCATGGTGAATACAAAACAAATCTTATCAAATATATTGATGAAACAAAAGCAAAGGGGGGAGTTCCTGTTTTAATTACACCTGTTTACCGCAGGAAGTTTGATGAGAACAGTAAACTTGCTGATTCACATGGCGAATATCCCGGTGTTGTACGTGAAGCAGCGAAAGAAAAAAATGTACCTCTTATTGATCTGCATAAAAAAAGTGAAGAGCTGCTTACATCTGCAGGAGTGGAAGTATCAAAGAAGTTTTACCTTGGTACAAAAAGAGCAAAGTCTGATACCTCATCTGTAAAAAAAGAAGACAATACACATTTTACACAATACGGCGCTGTTACAATAGCATCGCTGGCAGCAGCCGGAATAAAAGAGATTAAATTACCACTTGCAGATTACCTGAGCACATCTGTTCCTGATCCGGAAATAATTAAAACTGCTGCGCTTGATTATTACTTTAATCATGAGATTAAAAATGATCAGCAGTACCACTACATTTGGGAAGATGAAGAATTTTCAGGTTTCTCGGAACTCGGCAGAATAATAACAAATTTAAATGCCGGGATAACTTCCATCCGGAGTGCGCCATCAAAAGAATTATTAAGTGAAGCAGATATTTATATAATTGTTGATCCTGATACAAAATCAGAAACTGCGGCTCCGAATTATATAGATGCAGAATCCCGCAGTGCAATTGTTGAGTGGGTTAAGGAGGGGGGCATACTGGTTATACTGGCAAATGACAGTGCTAACTGTGAGTTTGATAGTTTAAATTTACTCACCGGAAATTTCGGTATTCATTTTAACGGTGACAGCAAAAACCGGGTAACAGGTAAAAATTTTGATATGGGAAGAATTGATAAATTTCCGGATCATCCTGTTTTTAAAAATGTAAAATCTATATATTTGAAGGAGATAAGTACTTTAATACTTAAGGATCCGGCAAAACCTGTTTTAATACACGAAGGAAATATAGTTATCGGCTCATCTGAATTTGGGAAAGGTTTTGTTTTTGCAGTTGGAGACCCATGGTTTTATAATGAATACCTGGATAACTGGAAATTACCTGAAGGATTTGAAAATTTTAAAGCTGCCAAAAATTTATTTGAATGGCTGTTAAACATGAAAGAAAATAAAAATACCGGACCATCTTTAGATGAGTAAAACAGTTAGACCACTAAGGCTTGAAGATCTTGCGAAGAAACTTAACGTATCAACGGTTACAATTTCCAAAGCTTTAAGAAATCATCCGGACATTTCGCCGGAAACAACACAAAAGGTGAAAGAGCTAGCCGAGAAGCTGGGCTATATGCCGAACTATATGGCTAAGAATCTTTCATCACGAAAATCAAATATAATTGGACTTGTAGTTCCGAAAATTGCCCACCCGTTTTTTGCTTCTGTAATAGAATCAGTATATGATGCTGCTTTTGATAACAACTATGAAACTGTATTAACAGTTTCCCAGGAACAGGAAGAAAGAGAAAAGAAACACATACTGTCTTTACTTTCAATGCGTATAGACGGGCTTATCATTTCAATTACGCAGGAGACAAAAGATCTTTCAATATTTAAAAGAATAAAACAGCTTAAAGTCCCAATAATTTTTATAGACAGAGTCCCGGACCTTAAGGATGTTTCAAGTGTAACAGTGGATGATAAGGGGGGCGCTTTTTCTGCAGTTGAATATGCTATTAAAAAAGGATATACAAAAATTGCACATATAGGCGGGTACACACACCTTAATATCGGTAAGCTGAGGCATGAAGGTTTTATTGAGGCAATGAAGTACCATGATATGGAAATTAATCCCCGTTGGGATATTGAAGGGGGCTTTGGTGAAGAGGATGGATATAATGGATTTAAGAAACTTTATAAAAAAGGAAATCTTCCTGAATACATTTTGTCGGTAACATATCCTACTGCACTTGGTATTTATTCAGCGGCAGCCGAAGTGGGTGTAAAAATACCTGAAGATATTGAAGTAACATGTTTCGGAAACAATTTACTCAATCGTTTTACTCCTTCAATATTTAATTTTGTAAATCAGCCTGCAAAGGAACTTGGTAAAGAAGCAGTAAAACTTCTGCTAAAAAAAGTTAATAATCCTAAAGATTCAATAACAGAAAATATTGTACTTAAGACCCAGCTTTTAATCAGCAACAAAGAAATTGAACGCGAACTGGTAGCCTAAAACCATAGCGGTCATATTATATAAACGCATACACATCTTTAATTATCTCCAAAATTAATTATTATTTGCTTCAACTATTGGGTTGATTCATCTGAACCGAAAAGAGGGAGTTATGGAATTACAACATTTAAAGGAAAACCTGGCGTCAGTTCCGGGGGAAAAAGACACACTAATTAATTATGATATAAATTCATTTGGCAGCCTCGGGATTTATTACAAATCAGTATTCCGGCATAACAGCTTATTATTTTTTATTGGTAAAAAAGAAACCGAAAAAAGTCTGTATATATTATATGATGCCGGCAGTAAAGAGTCGGAAATATTCCAGGGGGATATTGTCTCATCAGGCAAAACAGACTTAAGTCTTAAAAAATGCCCCTTGAATACACAAAACCGGAAAGCTGTTCAGTCTATTTTCCCTTTCACTGTTGCATCGATAATAGGATTAAAAAATTCATTTGGTTTTGGAGACAGGATAGGGCTGGCAAATGCCGGGCACCTGCAGGCACTCAGCGGATACGATTTTTACCCTGTACTTGCACAGCAGTCAATAAGAGAATTAACAAGAACGGGCAGAAGTGCCGATGAAGTTATGGATGCGGCAGTATGGGCAGTTTTCCAGGAAGGTTATACAAAAGGATTCAGCGCTGATGGTGATCATCTGAAAACAACTGAAGATATTGACCTGATGGTAAAAGCCGGGTATAAAATATTTACTTTTGATCCGGGTGAATATGTTGAAAACAATGCAGACGTATACGATAAAGAGGATCTGCTTAAAACATTAAAAGATTACCCGTGGGACAAGCTTGGTGATTCACCGGAAGACGCAAAAAAAAGATACCTGAACGGCCCGGTAAAAATTAATGATCAATTTACAATTAAAGTTGAAGAACTTGCTTTATTAAAGGCATACTGCAAGTATGGGCGCTCATTAGCCCATGTAAAAAAATTATATGACCATCTGAAAAAAGCTTATGCTGATTATGATTCGGAAGTTGAAGTATCCGTTGATGAAACGGATTCAGTAACATCTGTTTTTGAGCATTTTTTTATTTCGAATGAATTAAAAAGATTAGGTGTGGAGTTTGTAAGTTTAGCTCCAAGGTTTGTAGGTTCATTTGAAAAGGGAATTGATTACAAAGGCGACCTGAAATTATTTGAAGAAGAATATAAACTTCATGCAGCAATAGCCGAACATTTTGGCAATTATAAAATAAGTCTGCACTCAGGCAGTGATAAATTTTCTGTTTATACAGTTATCGGTAAATTAAAAAAAGGATTTATTCATGTTAAAACAGCCGGGACAAGTTATCTTGAAGCTCTAAAGGTTGTTGCCGTTAAACAGCCGGACCTGTTCAGGGAGATATTTGATTTCAGCCGCGGGCTTTATGATGATGAAAAAAGAACATACCATGTATCGGCTGATCTTAAAAAAGTAAAAGGCGGCTTTGATTATAAGGATAATGAATTACCCGCCCTGTTCGACTCTATCGATGCAAGGCAGATACTTCATGTTACTTTCGGCAAGGTGCTTTCAGAAAAAGACAAAAAAGGAAATTATTTATTTAAGGACAGAATAATTGAGTGCCTTAAAAAGTACGAAGAAACCCATTACCAGATATTAGTTAAACATTTTACAAGGCACCTGGAGCCATTTAAATAACCGCTGATGTTGTTGCAGAACTCTCAAATTGTCATTCCGAAGGAGCCTGCCTACCGCAGCAGGTCTTCGACTGAGGAATCTTTCCTTTTTACAAGTATAAGATTTCTCTCCGCCGCGGCGGATCGAAATGACAAAAACTTATCGATCTGCAACACACTGCGCTGGGACGTCTGAGAAAGACAACCCTATTATAACAAAACACTTTCCTTGTCTCTGCCATTTGAGGTTATCCTTTAAAATATTTTTGTTTGGTAATAAAAGCGTATCCTTTCTCAGACGCCCCAGCGGGGCGTCTCTACAAAGAGAAATACTGTCATTACAAAAAATCTTTTTTTTCCCTGCCCTATGTGAAAAGTAGAAAGTACAGAATAAATATATATTAATCCCGGGCTTCAGCCCGGGGAGACTTGAGATAAGATTATTGGGCTTTAGCCCTGAACTGAAGTTAATTCAGGGTTAAAGCCGTTATGTTTCTTCGGACTCCCCCATGTTAAAACATGGGGTTAATATAATTTATTTAACACTTTCTACATATAAAAGTTTGGAATAGATTATTCGTAAATAAAAATATTATTAATTAATTCTGAGGGTAATTTTGGAATCAAATTCATTTGCTGATATAAAAGACAAGGTCTGTGTTATTACAGGGGGATGCGGTGTTCTTGGTAATGTATTTGCCAAAGGCTTGTTGAGCATGGGAGCCAAAGTTGCGGTAATTGATTACAGGAAAGACCGGTGCGAAAACTGTATTCAAAATCTTGAAGGTACTGCGGGTAGGGTTGTCTGCACTTTTGCAAATGTTCTTGACAGGGAATCATTAATTAAAGCAAAAGAAGAGATAAACAAACAGCTTGGCAAAGTTGATGTTCTGTTAAATGGAGCGGGCGGCAATGCACCAAATGCAACCACAAAAAATGAATTTGTTAATCCCTCAAATGTAAATGATCTTTCTAAATCTTTTTTTGGTCTGGAGCTTGACGGCTTCAGAAAAGTTTTTGATTTAAATTTTCTGGGGACCGTACTTCCCAGTATGATTTTTGCAGAAGACATGCTGGAAAAAGGGGGAGTGATAGTAAATATATCATCAATGAACTCTTACAGGCCGCTTACAAAAATTCCGGCATATTCTGCGGCAAAAGCATCTATAAATAATTTTACACAATGGCTTGCTGTACATCTTGCAAAAGTTAATGTAAGGGTAAACGCCATTGCGCCGGGATTTTTCCTTACAAAACAAAATGAATTTTTACTTCTTGATGAAAAAGGGGGGTTAACACCCCGAGGGAATCAAATAATATCGGGCACTCCCATGGAAAGATTCGGAAAGCCGGAAGAGCTCCTTGGTACTTTATTCTATCTGATTTCAGATGCTTCTAAATTTGTAACAGGAGTTGTAATTCCGGTAGACGGCGGATTTAACGCATATTCCGGAGTGTAGTATTCTATAAAAACATTTTATTATCTTTGTAAAAATATTTTAATATACCATGATTATAACAAAAATAGCTGAAGGTAAAAACTACCTAACTCCGCAGGAAATAAAAGAAACTCTCTGGGAAACATTTGGAAAATTAGGAGACAGGAAAAGAGTACTGGCTGTTCCGCCGGATATAACACGTTATCATTCTTTTGCGGGCTTTTTAACTGAGCTGGCTTATGAATATTACGGCGGTAAACTTGTTGATGTTCTTCCTGCACTCGGCACCCATAATGAAATGACCGCTAAAGAAATAAATTATATGTATCCTACTGTTCCGCCGGAATTATTTCGTTATCATGACTGGCGGCACGGTTTAAGCACTCTGGGTGAAGTACCTTTAAATTACATAAAAGAAATATCCGAAAATAAAGTTGACTACAGCATTCCCATCCAGGTTGATAAACTACTTACAGAAGGAAACCATGATCTTATTCTTTCAATAGGACAGGTAGTGCCTCATGAAGTAAGCGGAATGGCCAATTATACTAAAAATATATTTATCGGCACCGGTGGAGCAGAAGGAATTAATAAAAGCCATTTTCTGGGCGCTGCTTACGGCATGGAAAGAATTATGGGAAGAGCAAATACTCCAGTAAGAAAAGTTTTAAACTATGGTGCGGATAATTTTGCAAAACATCTTCCTATTGTTTATATAATGACTGTAGTTGGAAAAGATGAAAACGGCAAACTTGGAATTAAGGGTTTATTTATTGGCGACGAGCATGAATGTTTCAACCAGGCAGCAGCGCTTTCTTTACAGGAAAATTTTATAATGCTTGAGAAGCCTTTAAAGAAGGTAGTTGTTTTTCTTGATCCTGCTGAATACAGAACAACCTGGCTTGGCAATAAAAGTATTTACCGTACCAGGATGGCTATTGATGACGGGGGCGAGCTTATAGTTCTGGCACCTGCGGTAAAGGGTTTTGGCGAGGACCCGGGAAATGATAAAATAATAGGCAAGTACGGTTATGTAGGAATTGATAAAGTTCTTAAGTTAACAAAGGAAAACGAAGACCTGCAGAATGCACTGGGAGCAGCGGCCCATTTAATTCATGGTTCATCTGAAGGCCGGTTTGAAATTACATACTGCCCGGGGAATTTATCAAAAGAAGCTGTTGAAGGGGTAAATTTCCGGTTTGGTGACATAAATAAGGTGATGCAAAAATATAATCCCGAAAAACTAACCGACGGCTATAATATAGTGGACGGCGAAGAAGTTTTTTATATCTCCAATCCTGCATTGGGATTATGGGCATACAGAGATAGATTTAATTAGAAATTAATTTAATAAGGGAATAAATGAGCAAATCAGATATAGGTCTAATCGGTCTCGCAGTGATGGGCGAGAATCTTGTGCTTAATATGGCAAACAAAGGTTTTACCGTTTCGGTATATAACAGGACCACCACCAAAGTAGATGATTTTATTAACGGCAGGGCAAAGGGAAAATCAATTCTCGGTTTCCATTCAGTTAAAGAACTTGTTGATTCGCTTAAACGCCCGAGAAAAGTTATGATAATGGTTAAAGCCGGCAAACCGGTAGATGACCTGATAGAACAGATTATCCCTTTTCTTGAAGAAGGAGATATAATTATTGACGGCGGTAATTCACATTATCCGGATAGCACAAGAAGAACAAAATATCTTGAAAGCGAAGGACTTCTGTTTGTTGGTACGGGTGTATCAGGCGGCGAAGAAGGAGCTCTTACCGGTCCTTCAATTATGCCGGGCGGTTCTGCTGCAGCATGGGAACATGTAAAACCAATTTTCCAGGGAATTGCCGCAAAGGTTGAAGACGGAACCCCCTGCTGTGACTGGGTAGGTGAAGACGGTGCAGGGCATTTTGTTAAAATGGTTCATAACGGAATTGAATATGGCGACATGCAGCTTATAAGTGAAGCATACCTGATAATGAAAAATTTACTTGGTATGTCAAACGATGAAATGCATGAAGTATTTAAAGAGTGGGATGCCGGTGAACTGAACAGCTATCTTATTGAAATAACTGCCGACATTTTAGCGTATAAAGAAAATGGTGTTTACTTAATAGATAAAATTCTTGATGCTGCAGGGCAAAAAGGAACCGGTAAATGGACAGGTATAGCTGCTCTGGAGTTTGGAATACCGTTAACTTTAATCGGCGAGGCCGTATTTGCACGTTCACTTTCTGCAATGAAGGACGAGCGGGTTAAGGCATCCAAAATACTTACTGCACCGGCCGTTTCATTTAACGGAGATAAAAAAGAATTTGTTAATGATATAAGGAATGCCCTGTATGCATCCAAAATTGTTTCTTATGCACAGGGTTATGTTTTAATGCGTACCGCTGCTGAAGAATATAAATGGAATCTTAACTATGGCGGTATAGCTTTAATGTGGCGGGGCGGGTGTATTATACGCTCTATCTTCCTTGGAAAAATTAAAGAAGCTTTTGATGCAATACCCGATTTGGATAACCTGCTGCTTGCACCATTCTTTAAAGAAAAAATTAAAGCATCTGAAAACTCATGGCGTAAGGTAGTGTCACAGGCAGTCCTAAATGGAATGTATATACCGGCTCTTTCTACTGCACTTAATTATTATGACGGGTACAGGAGTGAAAGTCTTCCTGCAAACTTATTACAGGCACAAAGAGATTATTTTGGTGCGCACATGTATGAAAGAACTGATAAGCCGCGCGGCGAATTCTTTCATACTAACTGGACAGGCAGAGGCGGAACAACTGCTTCTTCTACTTATTCTGTGTAAATGCAGGGGAAGCAGTAGGCAGGGAAGGCAGGGAAGGCAAGTAGGCAGTAGGCAAGGTAAGGCAAGTCCACAGTCGGCAGTCTTCAGTCGGCAAGGGAGCATGGAAGGCAAGGAAGGCAAGTAGGCAGTAGGCAAGGTAAGACAAGTCCACAGTCGGCAGTCTTCAGTCGGCAAGAGGGCAAGTAGGCAGAAGGCAGTATGCAAATAAGGCAAGTAGGCAGTATGCAAATAAGGCAGTAGGCAAGGTAAGGCAAGTAGGCAGGGATGTATAAAACTGCCGGTTGATATTATTAGAATTACATAACAAATAATCAAAGAGATTAAATTGATTTTTATTGTAATGGGTGTTGCCGGCTGCGGTAAAACAACTGTCGGCAAATTATTGGCTGAATCTCTCGGCTATAAATATATTGAGGGGGATGAATATCATCCGGCGGAGAATGTAAAAAAAATGAGTTCCGGGATACCGCTTAATGATGATGACCGCTATGGCTGGCTTGTGAGTCTGAGGAAAGAGATTGAATTGTCTAAAGCCCATGATCAGGGGGCTGTTCTTACCTGCTCTGCTTTAAAAGAAAAATACAGGAAGATACTGAAGCAGGATGATGAAGATGTAAAATTTATTTATTTAAAAGGTTCTTTTGAGGCAATTAAAAGCAGGATGGAACAAAGGCAAAACCATTACTTCAAACCTTCGCTGCTTCAAAGCCAATTTGATACGCTCGAAGAGCCTGCATATGCCTTCACTGCTGATGCATTGGCGCCGGCAGAAGAAACGGTACAAAACGTGTTGGCAGAGTATGCAGTGTTGTAGAGCGGTTTAGTTTGTCCGCGGTGTAAGTTTAGTTTGTCCGCCGTATAAGTTTAGTCTATCCGCCATCTAGGGGCACTGAATCTCCCTGTTCCCGCCTTCGGCGTGTCTCCTCTTTTTAGAGCATAGGCGATGACCTAAAGCTAGATTTGTTAAATCCATAACACTGTCTTTTATTACATCTCCCGACGAGTCACATAGGCTCTACGGGATTTTGTACAGCAATCTCTAGGGGTGGAATATTTATAGCATAGAGTAGAAACAGAAGAGCAAGAGGCTGTCCCAAAAGTCAATTTGAGTGAATATATTTTCATTTTTTAATTAGCATGATTATTAAGGATTTTAATATCCTCCGAAGAGAGTGTGTAAAAATTAAAGACTGGAATAAATATTAACTTTATTGATTAACCCCATGTTTTAACATGGGGGAGCCTAAAGAACCATAACGGGCTTTAGCCCCCGAAGGGTCGGGACACGCACAATTAAGGCAAATTGTGGCTAAAGCCTCCATGCTTATTGTTTTTCTCCCACGACTTAAAAGTCGTGGCAATTGATATCCTCTCCTTGTGAAGTTAAGGCTGAGTTGTACAATAGACACGTCAGCCTGAGGGACATGAGACAATATTATAAGGGCTTTAGTCTTGAGTTAGCTTCATTTCAGGGCTAAAGCCCGTGTTATGGTTCTTTAGGCTCCCCCATGTTAAAACATGGGGTTAATCAATAAAATTATATTCACTCAAAATGATTTTGGGACAGCCTCATCTTAGGTTAAATCAGCAATAACTTTTGCGATATTCCTAAGGGAAATCTACTGAAAAGCCGACCGCAAATTTTGAGATTTTTCTTTTATAGTAGGAGCCAAAAATATCTCCGCCTGTGTAGTAAGAAAGATAAAGCAGTATCCCTTTTTCTTCCCAGTTACCGAACTTCACTCCAAGCATTGTCTGCTGGTTGATAATATACTCACCGATTCCATCGGTATTAATATAATTTGCAAGAAAAATATTTTCATCCTTACCGGCTAATTTTCCAAACGGGTAAGCAAGTTCAAATCCTGCATGAAAATTATACCTGTTTAGATCAGAGGGGCGTATAAGTGTGGAATAAGAAAATCCGCCGAAGTATTTAAATATTGTTTTATTAAAATTAAGCTGATGCCCGGCAGTTAACTCTCCAAAATCCTCGGTATAAGGATTGGGCTCAAGATTATCTATCCATTGTTTTGTCGCGGCATCATAATGCCCGTCAACAAAATGAGCGCTGTTATGGATGATCCGGAGCCTGACGAGAACTTTATCACCGTCACCGGATATTTGTGAATATGAAAGATTACCGCCAAAGAATCCGTCAACTGCATCAATCTGCAGCCTGTTGCCTTTATAACTTGTTGAAAGTGCATAAGCCAAAAATTCAATACCAGCAGTAAGTCTTGCAGATGATTGAGGAAAGTTATATCCAAACAGATCAATATTATTTCCTATATCAACTTTAAGGTTGGTTGTGGCAGTATGATAGAGCACCCCAATTTTTGCCTCCTGGTTATTAGCCTTAAGGGGCATAAAATTTAATCCCGGCGGAAGAAATTCAAATCCGGATACCGGCGCATGTTGGGGACTGATATTGATTGTATAAAAGAAGGTAACTATAAAAAGTAAAAGTATTTTCTGCATCTACATATTATCAATTAGTTAGTAAAAGCCCTTCAAAGTTATACAAAAATTAATTCAACTGCGACGTAGAGACGCCCCTCCGGGGCGTCTGAGAACATAAAAGATTAGTTACGGAAAATATTTATATAATCCAGTAACCATAAAGATAGACTGCTAAAAATATTTAATATGTGTAATATTTCAGAATGGCTGTTTGAAACAGTTAATAAGAGCTATTCTTCTTTAAAGGATAGTTATAAATAATTGTTTTGTCTCCCTCAGACGCCCCAGCGGGGCGTCTCTACATGGATTTTCAAATCAATTTTATGTACCATATCTGTCCAAAATAATAATTTGTTTCGCAAATATTGAGATTATCTATATCTATAAACATAACGTCCCTGACGGGACTTAAAACAGCAATATATATTATACCTTAACATATAGTTACTGTTTATGGTATAAGTCCTTGTATTCCTGTAATTATTACAATCCCGCAGGGATTAAACGTTTATAGAATAAATTACAGAATGAAATAAAGTCCCGTAGGGATGATAGATTGAGGATCGATTTGATGATAATAAAAAAAATCCGGATTCTGCCTCTATTTAGGAATATTATTATAATAATAATTTTAATTTGGACAGCAATTTTAAGTACTGGTTATTTGCTACCAGCAATTGCATTTACCTGATGCAATTTCTATTTTAATCACCCTAAACTATTCCCAATCACTCAAGAGGTAAAAGAAATGAAGAAGGCTTCTTCCGCATCTTCTGCTGATAGTATTGAATCGGTATTAATCGAAAAAAGATTATTCAAACCTGATAAAGAATTCAGTAATAAGGCATTCATAAAATCTTTTGAACAGTATAAAAAAATTTATAAAGAATCTATTAATAATCCGGAAAAGTATTGGGGTAATGTTGCAAAAGAGCTTCACTGGTTTAAACCATGGAAAAAAGTTAAACAATGGAAAGCGCCGGATGCCAAATGGTTTGTAGGTGGAAAAACTAATTTATCATATAACTGTCTTGACAGGCACCTTACCACATGGAGGAGAAACAAAGCCGCCATTATATGGGAAGGTGAACCGGGTGAAACAAGGATTTTAACCTACCAGGTACTTCATCTTGAGGTATCTAAATTTGCAAATGTTCTAAAGCAGTTTGGTGTTAAACGGGGAGACAGGGTTGCCGTATATATGGGAATGGTTCCGGAGCTTGCAGTTGCCGTTTTAGCCTGCGCAAGAATTGGTGCTGTTCATACGGTAGTATTCGGCGGGTTCAGTTCGGAAGCTTTGAAGGACAGGATAAATGATGCAAAGGCAAAGCTTGTTGTTACATGTGATGCTGCAATACGCAGAGGTACTAATGTAATGCTTAAACCAAGTGTAGACAAAGCCATTGAAGCATGTCCAACTGTTGAAAATGTTATAGTATATAAAAGACTGGAAGATCATCATGTACAGATGATGCCCGGAAGAGACCATTGGTGGCATGAGGTAATGCAGAATGCAAGTGATAACTTTCCCGCACCAGAATTAGATTCGGAACACCCGTTATATATTTTGTATACAAGCGGAACTACAGGCAAGCCTAAAGGTATTCTGCATACAACCGGCGGATATATGGTACAAACGTACCTGACCACAAAGTGGGTATTTGATATTAAGGATGAAGATATATACTGGTGTACTGCCGATATAGGCTGGGTTACAGGACATTCATATGTAATATATGGACCTTTGTTGAACGGGGCTACCACAGTTATGTATGAAGGAGCCCCCAATCAGCCTGAGCCGGACAGGTTCTGGAAGATAATTGAAAAGTACAAGATAAATATTTTTTATACTGCTCCAACTGCAATACGTGCTTTTATCCGCTGGGGCGAACAGTGGGTACTAAAACATAACCTCTCATCATTAAGGCTTCTGGGAACAGTTGGCGAGCCTATTAACCCTGAAGCGTGGATGTGGTACCACCGGATTATAGGGAAAGGTAAATGCCCAATAGTAGATACGTGGTGGCAGACAGAAACCGGTGCAATTATGATCTCGCCTTTACCGGGTGCTACTCCAACCAAACCGGGTTCCTGCACCTTCCCCCTGCCGGGCGTTGTTCCGGATGTTGTAGACAGGGACGGCAAACCGGTACCCCTTGGGAGCGGCGGTTTTTTAATTATGCGCGATACATGGCCTTCTATGCTAAGAACCGTTTACGGCGATAAACAAAGATTTAAGAAGCAGTATTTCAGCAATTATAAAGGATTTTATTTTACCGGGGATGGCGCAAGACGGGACAAAGACGGCTACTTCTGGGTTATGGGAAGGGTTGATGATGTAATAAATGTTTCCGGCCACCGGCTTGGTACAGCCGAAATTGAGAGCGCACTGGTCAGCCATAAAGATGTTGCTGAATCGGCTGTGGTTGCACGCCCGGATGAGATTAAAGGAAGTGCAATTGTAGCTTTTGTAACGCTCGATGCCAAAAAGCAGGCATCGCTCCTGTTAAAAGAAGAACTTCGTAATCATGTTGCCAATGAAATTGGTGCAATTGCCAAACCCGATGAAATAAGATTTACCGATGCACTTCCCAAAACACGAAGCGGTAAAATTATGAGAAGACTGCTAAGAGAAATTGCAACAAGCGGCAGTGTAAGCGGCGATACTACAACGCTGGAAGATTTTTCCGTACTTGAAAAATTGAGAGATGAGGATTAATAAGTAATTGGCCGGCCGTTATTGTTTATAGGAGGATAGCTATAATTATTGCGGCAATGGAAAGTGCAACACAAGCATAAAGAATGTATGATAATGTTTTAACTGACTTTTGCAGGTTATCTATAGCCGATTGAAGAAGGACAAGCTGTGTTTCCAGGTTTTCATTTAATGAAGCCTGTACCTCCAGTGCCTTTTGTAATTCCCGGACATTCTGATTTGCGGCTTTTGCAGAGTTAAACTGTTTTACAAGAGCATTAACAGTTGAAGCAACCGCACTGCTTTTGCTTATAATTTTTATTACAGGTAAAAGATTAAGCATTATTTTTATTTTTTTAGTGTCTTTAATTTAATGTATAATTCTGCCGGGTCATATGACAGAGATTATAATATTTTAATTATTCTGCATTCCTCCTGATTAAGGCCGTAAAGCGTATTTATTATTGTTTCTATTTCATCGGGGATATTTTCCTCACCCCCGGCTGAATATCTTTCAAGAAGTTTTTTTGCAAATGATTTTTGACCTGCGGGGTGCCTGTTTTCAACAAACTTTTTAACAAGCTTATTAAGCCTTTCATAATGTTTTTTCTGCACAGGGTCATCTAAATCCAGTTGCGGGACAGGAATTCTTTTTGTTACATAATTATCGAAATGCATAGTTCTTATGGCACGGCCAAATATAAAATTATAAACATACCAAGATAAAAGTTTTGAGTTAAGAACAGCACAGATAAACTCCGCAGTATAAATGCCTTTATTATGAAGCTGATTAACAGTATCAAGTACCAGGTAATTCTTATAGTTAAATGAATTTGAAAGAGCCGCAGTAATTTTAATTGCAGGTCCGGGTTTATTAACATGGGCCACAATATTCTGTACAAGAACAGAATTATCTTTTATTATTGCCCTTGAATCATTAAGCTCTTCCAGCGGAAAATATCCTTTAACATTACTGTTAATAGTACAATAAGATATCTGTTTTCCGCCAATAACCATAAAATCAGATTTCTCATCAAGAATACCCTTCTGCAGAGGAGCACCCCGGTGATTATCAACAATATCATTAAGAAATAATCCGCTGTCTTTAATCTTAATGCCTACTTTTAATTCGGCTTCTGATATACCGTTTAATAATAATCCAAAATCATTATATAACTGTTTATCGAACTCTCCCGTTAAAGAAAATTCCCTTCCGGTTCTAATACCAGACAAATAAGTTTTTGTATTCCTGTCTTTTTCATACAGATAAATAACCTGTTCAAGTTTTACTTGATCCCAAACGATACCACAGTCTATCAGTTCAAGGATACCGGGAAGAAATTTTTTTCTTATTCTTGCCCAGTTGGATGAATATACAAATGGTTTAGGTATTATAAAGCCATTAATACCTCCGCTTTTCAGTTTTTCATCAGCTATAGTCATAAATACGGCAGCAGTATCGGTAGTGCCCAGGTTAAAATTCTTTTTTACCAGGGCTCTTTCATTCTCCTTTAAGCCGGCATTATATGGGGGATTACCTATTATAACATCAAATTTGCCATTGAAGTGATCAAACAGGGGGGTTTTATCAAAAAGAAAATTAATTGAATCAAAATTTTTAGAAAGATCGGGTAAATCAATTATTTTATCATTTCCCAGCAGCTTCATGCACAAAGAAAGTTTGGTAATTTCAACAGCATTTGAATCTATATCAGTTCCGAAAATATTTCTTTTTAATACCTCCTTTTTCTTTTCTAAAGATACCGTACCGGATCTGCTTAAATAATTAATAATATAATCATACGCCCTTAGAAGAAATATTCCTGATCCGCATGACGGATCATAGATACGGATTTGTGAAATCTCCCCCGGTTTTTCATAAAATTTTTGCCCGATCGTATTTTCTATAATATGATCAACGATATAAGCAGGAGTATAATAAACACCGCGGGTTTTTCTTTTTGTTTTTGAAGAGTCACCGGACTGGGAGTACCTGAGGTATTCATAAATAACACCAAAAGCCTCGGGCAGAATACCGTTCAGTTCTTCCCTTATATTTGTCTCTTCACATTCTGACAACACCTGGCTGAGGATATCCTCATCAATAATAACATTTTTATTTAGTATTTCATTAAAGAGGTTTATATGGAAAATGCGGTTAATACTTACAAGGCGGTATTTAAATTCTTCGGCAAGGTTTTGTTCTGAAGAGAAAACAGCAAAATCTTTTTCTAAGGTTTTAATTAAAACTATTCCCATCAGAAAATCTTCGGCGGCTGTTTCAGCTTCACTTTGTAAGTGGGAGTTCAATAAAAAAATATTATTATATAATAACTTTTTCCAAATTTTAATTCTTTTAAAAAACTTTAATGAAACTATTAAATCTTCTGCTGTAAGGAAATTTTTCATGGAAAGGGCTGTCTTTAATAAAAATCTTTTCAATTATAAAAATATGGAAAGAATATTTATTAACAAGGGAAAAGAGGAACTATAAGTTTGTAATTGTATCCGCTCCAAAATCCGGCTCTTTTTTATGGCTCAGCGGTGCTCTGTGTCTACCTGGTGTAACAAAAAAGTTGCACAGAGATTAACACAGAGTTCCACAGAAACAATCTTTGTTACAGTGATACTTCCCGAATAAGATTTTTGTGTAGTTTCTGCAGGGATACCTGGTTAGTTTATTTATCCCGGGTGCCTGTAGGTTTAATGGAAGCAGGCTCTACCATTATAGACTAAGCTAAAAAAAAGCAAACCTTTCTTCATATAAGCTGCACACATTTATTTATTCCGGTTGGTTTTTAATGATAAGTATTTATCCCCCGCTTTTAAAAGGGCAGCTTAAAAGAGACTAAATTTTGTGGCGGCGGAACAACCAGTATGGATTCATCAGCTTTTTTATTTGTTCTATGGTTTGATACAAATTCACCAACAAAATAACCCAACGCTGATCCAAGCACCACGTCAGAAAACCAGTGCATATTATGGTATATTCTTGCCATAGCCACCAATGATGACAATGTATACCATCCGGTGCGCCATGCGGTATCATCCTTGTAATTTGCCATAACTGTTGAAAATGCAAAAGCAAGTGTGCTATGTGCAGAGAGCATGGAGGAATTTTTAAGATCTGTTGTAAATGGATTAAAATTGAGCGGGCCGCAGTGAGAGTTCGGCCTGCTTCTTCCGCTTATGGCTTTTGAGATGAGCATAATAGTACTTGCAAAAAATGTTGCTTCGGCTAACTGCAGTCCCAGGTTTTTGATTTCCTTATCATCCGCAGCAGCTCCATAAGCATATATTCCTGCCATACTTATTGCCGTTCCTTCTATATAGAAATATTTATCTATCTCAAAAATAAAATCAGCGGCTGCATTTTTATTCCTCAGGAATAATCTTTTAACAGGTTTATCAAGAAAAAATGCACCGGTTGCTGCGGCAGCGGTTATAGAAAGGTTTGTCCAGTCATCTTTATCAAAATGAAAGGGGGCAGTGTATACATCACCTCCGGTTTTAAAAAAATCTTCAACATCATTCTGTGCAAGTACCGTATGCGGAAGAAAAAAGATAAAGAGCAGAATGCAGCCTGTCCGGCTGAGCTCCCGGAGTATATACGTGAATGTGAAATCCCATGACTGCTTTACAGCACAGACTGAAGGATTTAAGGAAGATATTTTTTTATTCATATTAATATAAAAACAGGTTATAAAAATATTTTTTTTATTTCTCATTATAACATATAAAGTTATAGAATTCTACTCAAACAACCGAAAACACATCCCCTGTGGAACTGTGTGTTAATCTCGGTGCTCTCTTTGTGTAATTTTTTGTTTTACTGAGTATCTACGGAGCTTCAGAATATTTGAGATTCCCTATGTCTATAAACATAACGTCCCCGACGGGACTTAATACAGCAATAGATATTTACCTTAATATATATATTATTATAAAATATGAATGATTTTGTCTAAGTTAGACTACTAATTTAAGGGGGAATTATGAAAAAACTTATTTTAGTTGTTTTTGTATTTCTGATATCAACCAGCTACCCGCAGGCAGGATGGTTCCTGCAAAATCCATTTCCCACAGCAAATAACATTGAATCAATATACTTTACAGATGATGAAACCGGATGGATGGTAGGCGAAGCCGCACTTATCCTGTATACAAAAGACGGAGGTGATACATGGCAGAATCAGTTTGTAAATTCAAACGAAGATCTGCATTCAGTCTTTTTTATAAACAAAGATTCAGGGTGGGCTGCGGGGCGCAATGGTTCTATTATTAAAACAACTAACGGTGGAATTAAGTGGGAGGTACTTTCAGCCGGTACAAACAGTGACCTTGAATCTGTTTTTTTTGTTGATGAGCTGACTGGCTGGATTGCCGGGGATAATGGTACTATTATAATGACTTCAGATGGGGGACTAAACTGGGCGTCACAGTCAACCGGAACAAATGAATACCTTTTTTCAGTATATTTTTTAAACCAGAACACAGGCTGTGCTGTGGGATTTGGCGGTACTATTCTCAAAACATCTAATAAGGGAACAGACTGGATAAAACAAGAAACCGATTTTATCTATACACTGCACTCCGTTTATTTTATAGATGAAAACAGGGGGTTTGCCGTTGGAATGTTTGGTACAATTTTATCCACTAACAATGGTGGTGAAAGCTGGGTAACAGATACTAAATACTCCGGTGATACTTACTCATCCATTCATTTCCTTAATGAAAACACAGGCTGGATTACCGGCGACAGAGGCCTCTTATTAAAAACCACGGATAGCGGCGCTGAATGGGATACTATTTCTTCAGGAATAAAAAATAATCTAAACTCTTTCTTCTTTTTTGATGAGAATACCGGCTGGCTTGTTGGCAATGAAGGTACAGTTTTTAAAACATCTGACGGCGGAGAAAACTGGAGTTCTCAATCAACCGGAATAACTACGTGGTTTAACTCTGTTTATTTTACTGATCCGTATAATGGATGGATTGCCGGGAATAATGATTTAATTATTAATAGTACTGATGGAGGTATTACCTGGTCG
>JAWOJF010000135.1:0-8455 GCA_046481785.1 Ignavibacteriaceae bacterium
CGCCGGCTGGCCGGCCGGGACCGCCTTCGGGCCGATGACCCGGACCATGTAGATGTAGGCGCCGGTCAGGAACGCAACCAGCACCCAGACTTCCGGGTGCCACTGGTAGCGCCAGGGATCGAGGACTTGGGCGAGCATGGGGGGTGCCCCTCCGAGGGTCGGTCAGTCGATGAAGAAGTGGAACGTGGTGAGCATCACCGAATAGAGCACGACTGCACCGACCAGGCCCAGGTAGAACATCACGCCGAAGAGCCTGCTGTCGAACTTGAGGTGCATGAAGTAGCTCACCACGATGAAGAACTTGAGCGCCATCATGATCAGCAGTGCCGGCACGAGGAACGAGCCCAGCCCGTCGACCTCGGTGGCAGCGACTTCCAACGCGGTCAGCACCGCCAGGATGAGGGCGATGACGATGTACCCCCGGTCGGAGACGTCGTGCGCTTCGGAATGGTCGTGCGCTGGCACGGCGGCGGTGTCTTCGGGAAGGACGTTCTGCTGTGAGGTCATGTCAGGCGGGGATCAGGTAGACGAGGGTGAAGATGACGATCCAGACGACGTCGACGAAGTGCCAGTAGAGCCCGACCATCTCGACGGTCTCGGCCTTGTCGCCGACGATCCTGCCCTTGGCGAGCATGCCGACGAGTGACAGCAACATGATGATGCCGACCGCGACGTGGACCCCGTGGAATCCGGTGAGCGTGTAGAAGCTCGACGAGAACAGGCTGGTGGTGTAGCCGAGACCCTCACGGTAGAAGACCGTGAACTCGTACACCTGACCGGCGAGGAACAGCCCACCGAGCAGCGCCGTCACGGTGAGCCATCTCTTTACATGCCATACATACAATTCATCCATAAAAGTCTCTGCTTAAACCAACCGAAATATCTCCGTGGAACTCTGTGTTAATCTCCGTGTCTCTCTGTGTAACTTTTTAATTACACTGAGTGCCCACAGGAGATAAAATCATTGTACAGGTTACATTTTCCATCTATCCGGAAGGGGGATAATCCGGGCCTGGATTAATAATATACTCATCTTTTTTACTGATAAGTACATTGGGTGTTTCGCCGGTAAAGTATTTGAAGTCCCTTATAAAGTGTGCCTGATCTGAATAGCCTGCGGTAAAGGATACCTCGCTTAAGTTAATCCTTCTACCCGAATTAATCATACGGTTAACCTCGTTAAGCCTTACTATCCTCATATAACGCTTTGGTGATATTCCTATTTTCTGCTTAAACTCTCTTTCAAGCTGGCGTGCGCCGATGTATACCTTCCCGGCAAGTTCGTTAATTGAAAGCATCCCTTTGTGCTTTCTTATTATTTCAACAGCATTGTTAAGATAATAAAGGTTTATCCTGTTCCTGCTGATATTACCGGATATAAATTTTTCACTTAATGATATCATTTCAAATACGGTTTTAGCTTCAGTTAAGCGTGATGAATACTCGCGGAAAGTTTTACCGGTTATTGATTCTGCATCTGCAAAATCCTCCCGCATTTCCGAAGCAGGCATACCGAATATATGATATATCCCTTCCGGCTTAAACCGGATACCGAATACTTTAACCTCTTTCCTGAAATGGACATCATATGGTTTTGTAAATAGTCCTACCATCAGGTACTTTGGAGAAGGTGCGTAACCGGTTCCCTGCAGCAGTTCACAATGAAATTCATTCAGATGAATGATAAGCTCAACATAACCGTTTGGTATAGTTTTTTGAGAGAGCAGGTTTGTTCCGGAGTTTACATTAAAAGTCCCTGTCCAGAAAAACTGAATGTAGGGGCTTAACGCCGGCGCCGGCTTATATTCTCTAAAAATTATACTCATGTTTAAAATGTATAAAAACTAAGAGATGCCCCTGCGCAGGGGGCAATCTCATTATAAATTTTGTACCTGGATTATTTTTAAATTATTAAAAATAATTTAAGAAACCAATATGGTCCTTGCAGAACGGACATTCTTATCTTTAGGTCTGCTTACAGATCAGCCCATTTGTTCAGCAAGCATTTCTGTGCTGACCGTTTTTAGTCCAAGAGGAAGCCATGTATTTTCAAATACGGCTGTAATGTTATTTCCGCCTCCAAAGAAGCCGAGTACTTTTGCTTTACCAGTACCTGTGTTTTTGAAATTATGCGGCACTAATTTAGGTACCAGCAGCAAGTCCCCCGCTGAGGCATTCTCTTTTTCTTCTCCTACAGTTGCTTCAACACTACCTTCAATTATATAGAGTTGCTCCTCAAGGCTGTCGGTATGTGTGCCAAGTTCATCGCCCGGGTTAAGTTCAAAATATACTGCCGCGGTTTCCTGTGCTCCATGAGGTGCAAAAATTGGGAATGTTGACCTGGCTTTTTGCTTCGGGTTTTCCATTGCATATAATTCAGTTAATTCTGCGGTGTTTAAATTTACTTTTACCATTATATTTCTCCTTTCAAGAGTTTAATAATTAATTTATTAATTAGAATATCCTTTAACAGTTATTATTCCGGTAAACATATTTACCTCGCCGATTCCCCAGACCTGCTTTTTATTAAGCCATTCATAACGGGGTGAGGCGGTGGAAAAGTTCATATTAAGATGAAGTTTTGCATACCCGGCGGGATCCGGAGTTAATACGCCGCTTTCGTTTAGTGCGATTGATTCGCCGTCGCTGGTAATTATAGTAGCCTGTATGTTAAGCATAAACTTGCCGTCCGCACGCACTTCAAGAAAATCAACTCCTTTAATAACACCGTTGATATTTTCCCCTGTGATATTTCCTTCAAAAGCGATATCAAACCGGGCTCCCTGCAGAGGGGGCTGTATATTCCCCGAAGTAAACGTTTTCCAGCTAAAACCATATTCGGTAATGGTTGTCTGGTGCACTGTTTCATCAAAAATATGAGTTATAGAAGATGTTATATCCAGTTGAACATCCTGCGTATTCATAATAAATTTCTTTCTTTATTAGTTAATGATTAATTACACTGTAAATTTATTTTTCTGAAAGCAGGAAGGATTGAAAAAAAACGACATAATTTGGGAGGGATTTTGCGGATCTTCGTGGAACTCTGTGTTAATCTCCGTGTCTCTCTGTGTAACTTTTTAATTACACTGAGTTTCACGGGGCAGACACAGGGTACCACGGAGATAAAATCATTACATCTTTCTGAAGAGTGTTTAGGTAGAGGATTATAATTTAATGTAACAACTTAATATATCCACACCTGAAGGGGTGCAGGGGCGGGTTGGGCGGAGATTCATTCAAAGCAAGTAGTTTAATGGATACTGATTTTTATCCCGGTTCACTGTCCATACATTGACCTACCAGGCTGCGCTAAACAGCTGCGCCCTGGCAGGCCCCTGCGCCCCGCCCGGGCGGGGATTAATTATCAGGTTTGTCTGTTTCATCTTTATATTAGCGGCTTACTACCTCTGTTTTCGGTTCTTCTATTCCGTTCACTTTATTCAGATAAAGTGTTTGTGTTGGGAATGCAAATTCAATTCCGCGGGACTCAAATTCCTTATATATTTTTAAATTAATTTCCTGCTGGGCATCTGCATATTTATTATAGTCAGAACTTAACACATAATAAACTACTTCATAAATTAAGCTAAAATCTCCATAAGAAATAAAATGAGCACGGTCAAAAGTAGTATCGGGCACCCCTTCAACAATTTCTTTAAGTAATTTTCCTGCTTCAGCTACTTTTTCATACGGTGTACTATATACTATCCCAAGCTTGAATATAACTCTTCTTCTTTCCATTCTTTTATAATTATGTATACGTGAGTTAACAAGATCGGTATTTGAAATTATTAATTGTTCACCGCTCAAACTACGAATCCTGGTAGTTTTAATTCCAATATATTCTATAGAACCAAGTTTATCACTTGAAAGGATAATAAAATCGCCAATCTGGAAGGGCCTGTCAAAAAATATTACAAAATAACTAAAGAGGTCGCCGAGAATAGTTTGAGCAGCAAGAGCAATGGCAATACCGCCAATTCCAAGTCCGGCAATTACTGCGGAGATTTCAAATCCAAGATTATCCAGGAGGAAAATGAAACCGATAGCCCAAATAAAGAAACTGCCAAGGGTAATAATACCGCGTAATTGTTTTTCCCTGTTCTCAAGCTGTCCCTTTTTTGCCAGGTAAGAATGAATAATATATTTAAGAACAGAGATAATTAGTTTTATTATAAAGAATGTAACAAGAATTACAGAAACAACACTCAGAGCCTTAGCAAGCTTGGGGTGAAGGATTAATGAATTTACGGCAGTATAAAATGCGCCAAAGTAAAGAAGAGGAATAACTGTTTTCTCTATTCCTCTTATTATAAAATCATCAATGGTAGAGTCGGTGCTTTCGGACCATTTTTTTATTCGCTTAAGTATTATACTTCTAAAGATATTTATAAATATTATGCCGGCAATAAATATTAGTATTGCCGTTCCATATAACCACAGCGTATTGCCAAAATACTCCTGGTTTAAAAATCTCTGCATCGGTTAACCTCCAATTTTATAAATTCGTAAGAATTGATCTTCAAATTAATATAATTTTAACCGGAAACAGAGACAAGGAGAACACAAATTTAAATTATATCTATAAAGATTATTAATGAGGTTCGTTTCATATATGTCATTGTGGTGAATAAAGGTTTATTAACCCCAGATTTTAAAGTGTTGCAGAACTAATAATTTAAATGTCTTCTCCTTGAAATAGACTGTTTATTTATTGCCACGACATTTAGGGTCTGTTGCATAACTATAAATTATGGTGTTGAAAGGTTAACACCTGATTTCAATCAGGTGTGAGAAAAAAATCCGGAAATTTCCTAACCGTTTTTACCTGTCCGCCGTGGCGGGACGGTTTTTGCAACAAATTCAGAAGTGGTAAACTGTTGAAACAGTTAAAAAAAATTTTTGTCTCCATATTAACACCTCGATGAATCGAGGTGTTAACCTTTAATGAGTTATGCAACAGACCCTTTATGTCGTGGTTTAGGATTCCAAATATTTTTGGCTTTAGCCCCCGAAGGGTCGGGACACGCACAATTAAGGCAAATTGTGGCTAAAGCCTCCATGCTTATTGTTTTCTCCCACGACTTTAAAAGTCGTGGCAATTGATATTCTCTTCTTGTGAAGTTAAGGCTGAGTTGTGCAACAGACCCTTCAGCCTGGGGGACATGAACTAAGATTATATGGGCTTTAGCCCTGAATTAGCTTCAGTTCAGGGCTAAAGCCCCTGTTATGGTTCTTTAGGCTCCCCCATGTTAAAACATGGGGTTAATTTTCACACAATCTCTTTAGAGGAAAGAGCATAGGATCATATTAAAACCCATGCTAACTAAAAAATGAAAATTTATTCACTCAAATTGACTTTTGGGACAGCATCTTTAAATTTAAAAGGTGGGGTTATAAGCTATTTTCCTACAGGCAGCCGCGGATGTGCTGAACACCATTTATTGATATAATCAATAATGGCTGTTGTAGGGGCTCCGGGGGTGAATAACTCACCTACTCCTAATTGTTTAAGTGAATTGATATCTTCCTCGGGAATAATTCCTCCACCGGTAAGAAGAACATCATCAATTCCCTTTTCCTTCATAAGATTTTTAATTTTTGGCAAAATTGTCATGTGTGCACCGGAAAGAATACTAATACCTATAACATCCACATCTTCCTGAAGGGCTGCTTCAACTATCATTTCAGGAGTTTGACGAAGCCCGGTATAAATTACTTCCATTCCGGCATCACGTAAAGCAGCAGCTATTACTTTGGCACCCCTGTCATGCCCATCAAGCCCAGCTTTGGCTACTAATACTCTTATTTTTTTATCCATTTTTTTCCTTATTTAGATATTTCTAAACGGATCTTATCTCCGAATTCCTTCAGTAACCCGTTTTTATATTTTTTTAAATTAATCCGGAATTTAAACTCATCATCCGAAAACCTGGGTATAATATGAAAGTGAAAATGAAAAACCGACTGTCCCGCGGCTATACCATTATTCGCAATTAAGTTAATTCCATCCGGCTTCAGACTGTTCTTTATGGCACCTGAAACGTTGTGAACAACCTTTATTATGCTGTTTAGCTCCGAAACAGGGACAGCTAAAAAATCAGTATAATGCTTTTTGGGAATTACAAGTGCATGACCGTAGTTCATGGGATTAACATCAAGAAATGAAATTACTTCCTCATTTTCATATAAAATCTCTGCCTCAGCCTCTTTAGAGGCTATTTTACAAAAAATACAATCCATATCGTAAAAATAAGGCTATAATAGAACTTAGGCAAAGATGAAGCTCAAAACTATACTAAATAAATGTAATATTCTTAAGCGTTCAAATACTGCTCTTTTTTGGAGAAAACTCCGAACAATCCCCCAGTATGAACAAATAAAACCTTCATGCCTTTTCCCTTAGAAAGGAAGAGATCGTAATAAGCAGCAAATGCTTTGCCGGTGTATGCAGGATCTAAAATTATACCAGATGATTGCGCAAATTTCTTTATAAGTTTTAATTTATCAGCATTAATATTTTTATATCCCTCGGATGAATACCCGTCAATAATTTCAAGCTGATCTTCTCTGAGGGCACATGGCAGTTTATAATCAAGGATACACCCTTCGGCAAGGTTAAGAATTTTTTTCCTTATTTCCTCTTTAGAATATAAAACATTAACGGCATACACTTTAGTTTTAAGATTAAGAAGAGAAACACCTGCAAGAAGTCCTGCTGCAGTACCGCCTGAACCCGAAGCAGCTAGAATTCCGGATAACCTGCTTAACGGCACCTGGCTTTCAAGTTCCTTTATAAAATTAATGTAACCCCAAATACCAAGTGTGGTTGAACCGCCTTCAGGAATAACATAAACATTTTTTCCCCGGGATAAATATTCTCTCCTTTGGCCGGACATAATTTCATTTACCGCAGCAAAGTCCTTCCGGTTAAGAAATGAAATTTTAGCGCCTATAAATTTATTCAGGAATAAATTGCCGTCCGGCACCGCTGAATCACTCCCCCATAAAAATAATTTGGATTTAATTCCAAGTATTGCTGCACAAACAGCAGTTGCCCTTGCATGATTTGATTGTTCTCCGCCTGTAGTAAAAACGAAATCCGCCTTCTCTTTTTTTGCCTGGTAAAGCAAATACTCAAGCTTCCTTACTTTATTTCCGGATACTTCAACACCGGTAAGGTCATCTCTTTTAATTAAAAATTTATTCCCGTTAAAATTAATAGTCTGTACCGGGGTAGGAATATTAGCAAGTGAAAGTTTATCGGGAGTTTTCATGTTTTGTTTGCAGCTTTCTTTAACCTTCAAGGCCTTGGAGGTTAATTTCAACCTCAATTAACTTTTTTGTTTTCTTTTTAATGATGCATAATATTTCCTTGCACGTTCAAGGTCCTCCGGAGTATCAACGGCAAGATTATCATATTCAGTAACTACAATCTTAATTTTAAATCCATTTTCCAGCATGCGCAATTGTTCAAGCTTTTCTGCTTTCTCCAGGTCAGTAGGCTCAAGCTGAGTAAATTTAAACAGGGAATCCCTCCTGTACACATATAAACCTATATGCTTATATATTTCGGCTTTCTGAAGTTTTTCCAGATTTGTTCTTGCATCTCTTACAAAAGGAATAGGCGAGCGTGAGAAATACAAAGCAAAATTATTATAATCAAAAACTACCTTGGGTATAGATGAAGCCTTCAGCTCATCAACATCATCAATTCTTTTGGCCAGTGTTGATACATTAACCTGTTTATCAAACAGGAGCGGTTCAATTGCCTGGTCAATCATTTCACCTCTAATAAAGGGTTCATCCCCCTGAATATTAATAATTATTTTTGCCTGGGGATATTCCTTTGCCACATATGCAATCCTGTCAGAGCCGGTTGCAATATCTTTGGGAGTAATAACTGCTTTGGCACCAAAATCCCTGCATACCTGCAGTACTTTATCATCATCCACTGCAATTATAACTTCATTAATCAATTTGGATTTTAGAGCACTTTCGTAGGTATGCCTTATCATTGGTTTACCGCCAATATCAGCAAGCGGCTTTCCAAGAAGCCGTGTAGAAGCAAAACGGGCGGGAATAATTCCAATTACCATATTTTTTTAAACTGAGTTACAAACTGTTCCGATCTCTGACCTCTGACCTCTGACCTCTGACCTCTGACTTCCGATCTCTGACCTCTGATTTCCGATCTCTGACCTCTGATTTCCGACCTCCGATCTCTGACCTCTGATTTCCGATCTCCGACCTCTGACTTCCCCCCTCACTCTCCTCCAATTACTTTAGGTACTTTAAAAAATGATTCATCCTTTTCAGGAGCATTTCTTAGTGCTTCTTCCCTGCTTACCCCCGGTTTAACCCCATCTTCCCTGAAAGCATTAAATCCTTCAACAGGATGTGAAAGAGGTTCTACATTTTCCGTATCAAGTTCATTAAGCTTTTCAACGTA
>JAWOJF010000145.1:0-11110 GCA_046481785.1 Ignavibacteriaceae bacterium
TACGTCTTTTTCAGAGGTGAGCACATAACCAAGTCCATGGGGGAGACTGATTCCTGTCTGAGAGATGACCATGCCTCCAATACAGGACGCCATGAGAAGTTTCTCTCGTACTTCAATGCTGCAGTCCTTCTTCCTCAAGGGTTCGAGGCACTCTCCGAAAAGACGTAATCCTTTTTCCGCCAGAGTGTCTGTGATGAGATTGGAATGTGTGCTGAGGTAGCCTTCTGCCAGATGTGAGAATGCATCTACTGCAGTACAGACCGTTATGTCATAAGGCTTATTAATTGTGTAGCGTGCATCTAGAAAAGCGAAGTTGGGGAAGATTCTCTGCCCGGTACTTCGGCTGATCCCTTGTTCAGGGAGGGATAAAACAGAGTAGGGGGTGGTTTCAGAACCGGGTCCTGCCGTTGTGGGTACAGCCACTATGGGGATACCCTCCAGATTCTTGAGAGAAAAAATCTCCTTGGCCTGAATATCGTTCTTAAACAGAATAGAGATCGCTTTGGCGGCATCAATAGCAGAACCACCACCAACCGCGAGGATGAAGTCTATGTTGTTTTTCTTGTTATCCTGATAAGCTTTCTCTATAATTTTCAGGGTGGGTCTTTCTTCCACTTCATCAAAAATGATGTATTTGATATTTTCGTTTTCCAAAGCTGTAATACTATCTTCTAATGATCCGTTTAATTTTGAAGACTGAAGTCCCGTAACAATCAGACATCTATGACCAAGCCCCCGTAAATTACTGCTGTTTTTCACCAGACAGTTTCTGCCGACAATGATTGAAGTGGGCATTCTGAACTTGAATTCGAACAATTTAAAATCCTCCTCTTTCAGTTTATTTCAGCTTTTATTATTTTTATTTTCACCTTAGTTATGCTGTTTTTTATCAATAAACGGTCACTTAACTGAAAAAAGATCGCTGTATCTATTGACATTCTTATGTTACAAAAGTATAATAATCTTTGTCAGTTAATCTGGTTGATTAGCTCAGCTGGTAGAGCATGCGACTCTTAATCGTAGGGCCCAGGGTTCGAACCCCTGATCGACCACCATTTATTCCGGTATTATACCGGATTTTTATTTCATATTCCGAGCATCATCTGAATCGGCATCATTAAGAGTGTTGTAGTAATTCAAGTTCTGCAAAAAGTCCTTTATTTTCCCGGGAATGGTTTCCAAGATTATTGCTGTTTATTTCATCCTTTGTAAACTCGCCGCCAAAAGCCGTAACACCAAAAGAAGTTGTAACCGATGATTGTATTTCAAATCCAAAAACATCTGTCTGATGATTATTCTCATAAAATGAAGGGTTTTCATAATTCAAAAGAAAGCGGTCATCATTTCTCCGCCAATAAAATTTAGGACTTAAAGAAAATAATTCATTTCCAAATTCACCGCCCGCCCCCAACAGTTTTGTAGTTGTTTGTTCCCATTGGTTTGGAAAATCAGAAGCATAAAACCCGTTTGCACCAAATTCTTTATCGTTATATCCAAAAAGAAAATTTAATTTGCTGTTCCCCAGGTTAAGAAAAGAATTGTATGTAAAGTTTACTGCATCAAAACCGGTATTATGACGGTATCCGTCTGATTTTTTTTTTGAAAGTGAAACATGATTATTAAGCCCGGCAAAAGAATAAGAGGTATTAAGACTAAGATCAAAAAGTCCGTGCTGCCCACCCAAAGCCTGTGCAAATATTTTTTTTGTATCCTGTTTCTTTGTAATAAAATTAATAACTCCGCTAAAAGCGTTAGCTCCGAAAGATCTGGAACCCTGTCCTTTAAGAATTTCAATCCGGTCAATGTTATCAACGTTTACAGGAAGGTTAAAACTATGATGCCCGGTCTGCGGATCACTTAATTTAAATCCATCAATCATTACCAGGGTCTGCTCGAACGTACCGCCTCTTATACTTATATCAGACTGTACCCCTTCGGTGCCTCTTTGTTTTACATCAATACCGGCAGTATACTGGAGCAATTCCTGAAGACTGGTTACCGGCAGAGTTTTAATTTCATCGGCGCCAATAACAACAACACTCCTGGTTAAATTGGAAAAAGTAAGCGGAGTTCTTCCGGCTGTTACAATAACATCAGGAAGCTGGAACTCTTTTATTTGTGTATATCCTGAAAAACTGATAATAATAATCAGCAATGAGGTAAAAAACTTCATATATATTTGCAGTTACAAAGATGAAAGATAAAATTACATCTGCATTAAAAATATCTTTTCTAAAGAATCGATCATCTTCTCACGAAAGATAGGCTTTGAAATAAAATCGTTAAACCCGGTTGCTATAAATTTTTCTTTATCACCCGGAAGTACATAAGCTGTAACAGCAACAATAGGGATGGTTTCATATCCGGGCATTTTGTGTATAATTTTAAGGGCATCCAGGCCGTTATACTCGCCCTGCAGATTTATATCCATAACAATAAAATCGAAATGGCCGTTATCAAGAAGTGGAAGAGCTTCTTCAAAACTAACAGCAAACTTTATCTGCTTAAGTTCCTTCATTTGAACTTTAAAAAGGATCTGTGAGTCTACCTGGTCTTCAATGTATAAACAGGAAAGCTGTGAAAGGTCCAGCCGTTCCATAAAC
Organism: Ignavibacteriaceae bacterium; assembly: GCA_046481785.1. GTDB lineage: Bacteria > Bacteroidota > Ignavibacteria > Ignavibacteriales > Ignavibacteriaceae > JAWOJF01. The sequence goes on from JAWOJF010000145.1 coordinate 2,604, forward strand.
CTGTTAATATTGCTCCTGGAAATTTCTTCCCGGGAAATCTCTTCAATTTCTTCTTCTGCAATATCATCTTCCTGTTCAATATTCTCATAGACTTCAATTTCGCGGGTAATTTTTTCTTTTATGGGCGGTACGTCTTCTATGGTTTTTTTAGCCTCTCTTACAGGCTGCTGTTCTATTACCTGTTCAGGCTTCCCGGTACTTATTTCCTGCTCAAATTTAACCGGAAAAACAAAAACATAATCGGGTTTATCTGAACTTTTACCAAGTACTTCAAATTTACCTTTTAGAAGTGTAAGCAGGGCTTTGGCAAAACGAAGGGTTAGTTTGGAGATACCAAAATCTTTTGCCGTTTTTTCTTCCGGTACATTAAACAGCATAGCTAAATTATCAACAAGGTGTTTGGATGCTGATGAATAGCTGTCCTTTACAGAAAGGGCGAAAGATGAATCGTTAAGATGATAGGAAGAAAAATAAATTTTCTTTTCACGACATATAGCGGCAGTTATTTTCAGAAGCATTGAGGTAAACTGCATAAATTTCTGTTTATCTGATTCAAATTTGAGTGAAGAAGATATTTTACCGTAAGCAAAATCAATTCCGCGTGAACTGGAAATTTCATTAAAATCTTCCTGCAGGGCATCAATTATTTCGGTAATAGCTACTTCTTCCACTTTTATTTCTGAAGTATTTTTTTGTATACTGGAATATTCAGCAATTGAATTCATAATGCCAAGCAGGTTATTTCTGTTCTGGCTGATAATGTCCACAGCTTCTTTCTGTTCAGGTGTAACATTTTCTATGCTTTCCGATAATTCCTGAACAAAACCAAGTATAACATTTATAGGCGTTAAAATTTCATGAAAAAGACTTGATATAAAAGCAGAACTTTCGGCAGATTCTCCACCACCGGTTACGGTTGTTTCCTTAAGAGCAGGTTCACTAATCTCTTCTTTAGGTACTTCGTGAATTTCTTCGGGTTTCTTATATTTTCCTACAATAATAAAAGAATCAACTTCGGATTTAAAATCAAGAACAGGTGTTGCGGTCAGTTCTACTTCAATAAATTCCCCGGAAGATCTTTTCATTTCCATTGTTAAAGAAACAACTTCTTTAAAGTGAGACTGGAAAATAGATGTATTAATAGTAGCCCTCTCCTCATTTTTTACAAGGGAAGCAAATGAGGTACTTTCCAGTTCATTTTTACTATAACCCAGGGTATCAATAGCAGGTTTATTATAATATGTTATAAAACCTTCGGGATCGGTAACAAACAACAAGTTTTCAGTATTATCGAACGCAGCCTTAAATAACTGGTTTTTCTTTTCAAGTTCCAGTTTTTCGGTAATATCTTTTATAACATTAAAGTGAGCATCGTTTTCATTAAACTTAAAATTAATTTTGCTTATCTCTACAAAAACAGAAGAACCGTCTTTTTTCTTATGACGATACGGCCCGCTGAACTGGCCTTCTTTAGTTTTGGCATTTGAGGAATCAAGAAGAGTCTGGATATCTTCAGGTGTATAAAGATCGGTTAAATCCATTTGTAGGAATTCATCCCTGCGGTAGCCGTACAAAGAAAGTGCAGCATCATTTACTTCCAGAAATCTAAGATTATCCGTATCGTATATAAATATTGGTTCGGGATTATTCTTAATTAAAATTTCAAACATTCTTCCTCTGTCATTTATAATTTTTTCAAGGTCATCAGAAGATTTATAATCCTCTATTAAAAGCAGCATCCCGGCAGGTTCATGTTCTTTTGCAAAAATCCTGTTAAGAAATATATGAAATCCGCCGGGATATTTCTCCTTTGATTTCCTGCTTTTTATGTCAAACTCTTCCTTTTCAAAAGGAGAATTAAAAAAATCCTTTACTTTTCCTGCTATATCACCTGGTAAAATCTCAGCATAATTCCGGTTTTGGAAATCTGCAAATTCCCCCTGAATTAATTTACAAAATTCTCTGCTTGTATTCCTAATTAATCCTTTGTTGTCAATAAGAACAGCCGCCTTTGGAAAATCCGATAATAAGTACTCCGCAGATTCGAAAATACCAAAAAACTCTTCCTTCACTGCTTTTTGCAGTGAAAAGCCTATGGTGGCAATCAATTCATTTTCTGTATTTGACAGGGGTATCTGTATTATCTGGTGTTCTTCATTTACAGGCAGGCCCTGCAAAGGAATTCCTTCGAAAATTATACAGTTATGTGAGTCCTTTACATAATTATTTATAGATGAGAACAGTTTATGTAAATGAGAAGGAAGAAATAAACTTTCGGCCTTACCTTCTATTCTTTCAGCTTTTGCACCAAGACTGCCTGCAAATTTATTATTTACAATAGCATAATTTGAATTAATATCCTTTATCCAGAATAAATTATTCAGTTCATCAATTTCAGAACGTATTTTCTCTTTTCCTATATACGTAAAAGGATATAGTGTTTTAATTTTATTAATTAAAGTAATAATACTTTTGTCATAAATTATCCTTTCAAGATCATTTAACTTAAATTCAATTTCAGTAACTCCGCCGAATGATATTTTTTTCTCATCAGGTTTTAATGAACAGAATACATATGTATCAGGGTCACCGTTATGGATATTAACTGTTAGTAATGCAGAAAATGTTTTTTCAGATTTTAAAATAATTTTAACCGGGCAGGCTGCAGATTGTTTAGCTGACCGGGATTGTTCTATAAGTTCATTCAGGCTTTGAGATGTGTCTTCATCAAAAAGATCAAAAATATTTCCCGGATCATTTTTAAGAAAAAACAGATCCCCGGTTTCCTTATTAAAAGATATTATGTTGCCATCCAAATCAATAATAAAGAAGGGGTGCTTAATACTTTCATTAAGTGAATTGATAAGGTTGGTATTTAAATCTTCACCAGTTTGCACTTTTAGCCGCTATCATTATTGTTTTACCAGCATCCGCCTACAACAGTAACAGGCGCTGAATAACCCGAGGTTGAAAAATCATCTACTGCACGAATCCTGTAATCAAAATTTTTATTACAAGCATCAACATAATCAACATATGTCCTTAAACTTCCGTCAACTTCAATTAATTCAAGAGTTGGGGGACTTACAGATAAATCCCTTCTTTCAATAATAAACTTGCCTGCCACCTGGTCAAAACTCCATGATAAATTTATCTTATTTCCACCGGCATAAAAATATAATGTTATTGTTGGCGGAAGCAGATTAACCACCCTGGTAGTAATACTAACTTCGTCAGAAAATTCTGAAAATCCATTTCCTTCTGTGGATTGAATTTTATAGTAGTATGTTTTATTCGGTTCAACAAGCGGGTCTTCATATTGCCCCTTGTAATCTTCTACTTCAGCAAGCCATATAAGCCCGTCCACTCCTTCAGTCCGCCTGTAAATATGAAAATATGTAAATCCGGGATCATTATCCTTCCATTTAATCAGAACCCTGGTGTTTGACGGATTGGTAAGTGAAGTAATAACAGGCGGTGTAAGCAGAACAACCACTACCTTAACAAATGCCTCACCTGACCATGATGAATCGGAGTTCGAATAAGCTTTTATTCTGTAATAATAATCAAGTCCTGCTGTAAGCCCGCTTGTAGTATCGGTAAACGAGGTGATATTATTAGCAACAATTCCTACCCTTTGAAAATCAGATGAGAAAGAAGGTCTTCTTTCAATGCCAAAATAATTTTCATTATAGCTGTTATCTTTCCATGTTAACCTTACAGTTTTAGGCCCTGAAGACTGAGCTTTTACTTCTGAAGGAGGTGCTACTGAACCTGAACCCCCTGCCCCGGCAGTATTTATCTCATTAGTAAAATCTGATTTCCCGTGTAAATTAACAGCCCTCATTTTATAAAAATAGGAAACACCGGGGACCATGCTTTCATCATTTATATTAAAGCTTCCCGGTCCGGCTATAAGGTAAGGGGCATCTGAATAGCTCTGTCCGGCAATTTTTCTGAATATCTCGTATCCATTTATGCCGCCGGATGAGTCACTCCAGGATAAATTTATTGAAGTTTCGGTTAATCTGAATAATTTAAAATTATAAGGTTTACCCGGAGGATTTGTATTCTCCGTTACCAGAAGATTTTTTACAGTATCACTGAATGAAAAACTTCCGTTAGCTGAGTTATCATAAAAAATCAGGTAAAAGCTGATACGCGACCCGATCAGGGTAGAATCAAGATTTAAAGTAAAGGCGGGTAATGAACCAGAACTGTTAGGATCTGGATTAATATGTTCAGCATATTCGCCATTTATAAAGAGTTGAATAAATTTTACCCCAGCATTTCCCGTAACACTGTACTCTATTTTAGTTCCTTTATAACTAATAGAATCACCTGATACAGGTTTGGTAACCCCTATACTAATACTATTGGTAAAACTTCCGACAGGATTTTCCTCGTAATTAACACATCCGGAAAATGCGGTAATCATTATAACTAATAAAGATATTATATATAATGTAATAGCGTTCATTATTGACCGGGTTTCAGTTAATATACTCATACAGATTACAATATCACGTTTTTATCGTAATCAAGATAATAAGTCCTGGATTCACCGGGCTTTAAATCGTCAATAAAGAGGTATGCAATTTTCTTTTCTTTGTCAAACTCAAACCGTGCCGGCTTTGTACCAATTATTTCACTGTTTAATGAAAGGTTGCTTGCATCATCGTTAAGGTCAACATCAATAATAATTCCGTCAACAGTTTCTACACCGGGGTTTGATACTGTAACAGCAACTCTTCTTTCCCCTCTTCTGTCAACTCTTATTTCCACATAGTTTCTTTTAGCATACCATTTTTCTATTTCAGATGCAGTTGTAATCCAGATTTTTTTTCTTTTAAGATCTTTTATAATTTCTTTAACAACTCCCGCATTGCCTGCTCTCAACTGGTAATCGGAATGAAGTTTAAGAACATATAAACCACCTTCAAATAGTACACGGTCAACATCTTCCTGGTAAGTATAAAGCTGGAACTCCGGCTGGGTTAAACCAAAATCTCTTATTACTTCATAATCATCACGAGCTGTTTTAGTCATCGAAATAATTCTGTTTTCACCCAATATAACTGTCCTTGGAACAGATCTGTCAGTTAAAGAATCGGTTAGTACATATTTATATTTAGCATCTATTAAAGCCCTTAAAGTATTCTGATCAAATAAACCATAATAAGGCAGAGCACCATTAACAGGTCTGTCTGTAACTGCTTCCAGGGCAGCCTTGGCACTTCTGAATTTCTCAAACTGGAGATTATAATCATCTAATTTATTAACCGTATCATTAACTGAGGCTAAATAACCTATATCTACTATTGCAGAAACATCGCCGTAAGCTGTTAAAGATTTTATCAAAGCAGGATTTTGTTCTGCTTTGCCCGGTTCCACAAAAAAAGTAGCTTTAACATTTTCGGATTTAAGTATTCCGAAAATATTTCTAACATTACCTATTTCTTCGGTTAATGTAGGCACTAAAATAGCAGCAGCTTCATGACCGGCAGGCCAGTCCTTCAAATATGCTATTGGGTTATAACTTAGCCAGTTCACACAGTTATTAAACAAACGGTCAAAATAAATATAATCTTCCTGTACACCTATAACCGAATTGATTTCAAAACCCATCCAAACGAATCTTCCTTTACCGTATGTACCATATACTATACCTGCACTTTTTTTAATCTCCTCCCTTACAAGGCCATCTTCAAGCCTGTAATTATACCAGAAACTAACCTGTGAAGTTCGGGGGTCCAGAACCTCAACCGACATAGGGCGGTCCCAGGTTGCAACTTTTAACGGGTACCCGGTAGGAATATTTGCAGTAATAGGAAGCCCGCCGCGAAGCGTATGAATTTTTGTTAAATTATCATTTTCAATTTCTTTGGAAAAATCAAGGCCAAAAACTTCAGAAAAGAATTCCCATCCTCTCCACTTTCCGTCATCAGAATATGAAGCTGTACCACTTGTAGCAAATACACTGCCTCCTTCATCAATATATTTTTTAATTTGAACTATTTCCCTGTCGCTTAATGATCTTGAACCGGGAAGTATTACTACCTTATATTTAAAATGTTTACCAGTTTCAATATCCTCATCGCTAATAATATCATAACCAACTTTCATGTTGCCCAGGGATTTTTTCCAGGTTGTTATATTATCATTTAACCAGGTACTCCCCTCGGGAAGCATATTTTCGGTATACTGAGAGTATAGAATGGCCACAGATGCTTTTTCGCCAAAAATTACTTCTTTAACAATTTTAATATCGGGAATCAGTTCACGAGTATTAAATCTTCCGAATATTCCCTGCAGGATAAAAAAGTAAATAATAATAGAACCCGCTAAAAATAAAATACCGGCAAGGAAGATAACCCCATGGTTAACTCCGCCTTTTTTACGGGTACGGTTTTCTGGTTTTACCGCCACCTTAGTGCTCCCGGGCCTTTATCTTCTTTTGGAGTAACATATCCTTCAGAAGTATATTTATAAAATTTATCTGTAGATTTTTCTTCATTTGCTCTTGCAAATGATGCACCTTCATACCCTCTCTGCTGCTGGCCACTGTTATACTGACGCGGCCTGCCCGTCTGCGGTGTTTGAGCAGAAGATTTGTATTGCTGAACGAAAATAGGCTGACGAGATACCCTGACCGGTTCAGACTCAATAAAAACCGGCTGCTGAGAAATTCTAACTGGTTCAGGCTCTCTGACAGGAGCTTCGCCCGGGGTAACAAGTTCAGCTTTAACAGTTGACGGCTGCGGTGCTGATGCTTGCTGGCCTTTCCGTTCTCTTACTTTGTAGAGAACATATGCACCGATTGCCAGGAGGAAGGTACTGATTGTGGCAACCAGGATAATTGTGGATAGAATCGGAATAAGTTCCATGAGAACCTCTCTAAATAAATAAATTAAAATTTATGTTTTTGCAATACCAACACGTTCAAGTTTTCCCCATGTCATTCTTATACCAAGGAACTCTTCAACTGTAGACATCACCTTACAAATATCTATTATAAGAATAAAAAACATCCTGTAAAGAACTGCATATCCAACAAGCCTGAATTCTTCTTTTTCAACAGCAACACAATATAGTGCTGTTACAAGATCAAGAAGTGCAAGGCCTGCCCACCAGAAAAATATCAGTGAAGTAAAACCAAATGCAAGTGCCGCAATTATGAAGAATAAATTGGCTGCAATATTCATAGCCGGCCATATCAGAGCTTCATAAAACATTATCCATAATATAAATGTATCGCCAAAATTTATTGTTGGATTAAGCATTAATTTTCTGTGTTTTCTGATTGACTGCAGAATCCCGCGTGTCCATCTGTATCTCTGTTTTAATAACTGCTGCAGCTTTGCAGGGGCTTCTGTATATGAAATTGAATTCGGCTCGTAGTATATCTTCCAGCCGTTTGCAAGTATCTTAAGTGTTAAATCGGCATCTTCAGCAAAAGTATCGCTTGAGTAATAGCCTGCTTCTTCAATAGCTTTCTTCCTGAATAATCCTATCGGGCCGGGAATAATATTTACAAGCCTTACAAAACTCTGTGCGCTTCTTGCCATATTCAAGCCTTCAATATATTCAAGCGCCTGCAGGTCAGTTAAAAATTTTCTGCGGTTTAATACTTTTACATTCCCTGCAACTGCCCCTATTTCCGGGTTAGTAAAATGACGTACTGCAAGTTTAATAGAGTCAGGTGATAACTGAGAATCACCATCCATGCATAAAACAATTTCAGCCCTTGCCATTTTAATTCCGGCATTAAGAGCTTTTGATTTACCGCCGTTCGGTTTAGTAATCAATGAAACTTTAATATCGGAATATCTTCCCTTCTGATATCCTACTAGTTTTTCCGCAACACCTCTTGTGTTATCGGTTGAGCCGTCATTTACAATTATAATTTCATAATTCTGATAATTTAATTCAAGAAGAGATTTAACAGAATCAGCTACAACTTTTTCTTCATTATATACAGGTACTATTATAGTAACAAAAGGATAAAAACCGTTTGTGGATCTGAAAGTATATTGAGTGATGTACAGATAAGCCATCACCAGGATAAGAAAATATCTTATAAGCAGTACAAACAAAAAGATAACTAAGGCAACAATAGTTGAATATTCAACCAGGGATTCCAGGGATAATACTGTAAGCGGAAGAGTATAATATATGATTGCTATAAGTATTAAAGATATCAGCCCGGTTATAAGTATTCTTCTTAAATATTTACGCCCCTTATTTTCCTGCGGAACTTCAGGTTCGTAATTCTCCAGGAGAATTGCTGTTTTATTTACTTTTTGATCTAACTTCATAATAATTACTGTTTTTCGCTAATAAGTCCAATTATAATGCCAAGCAAACAAGGTACAAAAATGCCCTATTTTCTATCATTTCTTGTTTTAGGATAAGAATTTGGAGTTCGGTGTATCAATTTAAAACAATAAATCCCCGTAGTCAACTACCGGGACTTATTTTGAGAATTTTTGTTTTGTGGTAATGTA
>JAWOJF010000007.1:0-18550 GCA_046481785.1 Ignavibacteriaceae bacterium
GTGATCCGCAAACCGGGCATCATAGTTTTAACCTTCCTGTAAATGTTGATAACATTGACCGGATTGAAATTCTTAAGGGACAAGGTTCCAGATCCTTCGGAGCTAACGCCTTCAGCGGTGTTATTAATTATATTACAAAGAAACAGGATACAAAAAAGATATTTGCCCAGGCTTTGGGAGGGCAGCACGGACTTTTTGATCTTAGTCTTAATACCTCTTATTCTTATGCCGGGCTTAATAATCATGTTTCACTTTCAAAAAGAAAATCTGACGGGTACCGCCATAATACAGGTTTTGATGCTGTAAATTTTATATACAATTCTTTTCTTAATCTGGGGAGCAGCAAATTGAATTTTCTTTTTGGATATAACGATAAAGAATTTGGTGCAAACGGGTTTTATGCTTCTGCTTTTCCAAACCAATGGGAGCGTACAACAACAAAACTGTTGGGCGCAGGCGGTGAATTTGGAAATGAATTATTTTCTCTAAGTCCTAAATTTTATTGGCGGAGAAATAATGACCGTTTCCTTTTAAATTATGAAGATCCCTCTTTTTATGAGAATAATCATCAGACAGATGTCCTCGGATTTGAAATACAATCATCGGTTACAACCGCTTTTGGTGTAACAGCTTTTGGGGGCGAGTTTACAAAGGATGAAATAAACAGCAATAATCTTGGAAACCATTCCCGGGAAAATAAAGGACTTTTTGCAGAACATAAATTCTCACCCGTTGATGACTTTACTGTTGTTGCCGGAGCATTTGTTTATGATTATGCTTTGATCGGGTGGAAATTCTGGCCCGGAGTTGATTTTTCATATAACTTTATGCCCGGTATGCAGCTTACTGGCTCAGCAGGAAAAGCCTTTAGAATACCTACCTATACAGAATTATATTACTCTGATCCAGTTTCACAGGGCAGCATTGTTTTAAGACATGAAGAAACTGTTAACTATGAACTGGGATTTAATCATTATGATTTTTCTTACAGCTTTCATTTTGCGTTATTCAGAAAAGAAGGGAAAAATATTATTGACTGGGTAAAAAATTCATCTGAAAGCAGGTGGACTGCTATGAATATTGCACAGCTTAATACCAATGGTCTTGAAACGGAGTTCAAAATTTATCCGGCATCTTTTATTAGTAATTTTCCCATCATTAGTGCAGGCATTAACTATACTTACCTTGATATAAAACGGGAGCTTATGGAGTTTACTTCGCGCTATGCACTTGATCATTTAAAACAGCAGCTTGTTATTAGTGTAAATACACGGCTGCCTTTTAATATTACGCAGCTATGGATATTCCGTTATGAGGACAGAATAGATCTTGAAGATAATTTTATTACAGATATGCATATTAATTATAATTTAACTGAGTTTAATATTTTTATTAAAGTTTCAAATCTTTTTAATAAATCGTATCGCGATTTTTCCAATCTGTCCCTGCCGGGCAGATGGATTACTACAGGCTTAAACACAAGCTTGTCTTTAAAATAGGGGGAATAATTAATTTTATCATAAAATTATTTATCGGGTAAAATTTTGAGTAAAACAAGAATACTTATTGTTGAAGATGAAAATATCATAGCCCTTGATATCAGGAGAACCCTGATTAAACTTGGTTATGAACCTATCGCAACTTTATCTACCGGTGAAATGGCTATTGAAGTTGCAAAAAAAGAAAAACCGGACCTTATACTGATGGATATAAACCTGAAAGGTCATTTAAATGGTGTTGAGGCGGCTGAGATAATTATCTCAGAGAATAAAATTCCGGTTATATTTCTCTCCGCCTTAGATAATGTAAAAAATTTTCCTGCTGCACAAATGGTTAATGCCTCCGGCCATTTGTTAAAACCTTTTGAAGAGTGCGAGCTTAAACAAATGTTAAACAAGGTATGCGCTAAACAGGTTTAATAGCTGCCGGTTAAAATTTTAGTCCGTACCAGATAACTCCGGGCGAAATTCTTACAGCCGGTGCAGGGAAGTGATAAAAGTTTAAATATTTTTTAAGTTTCTTAAGAAATTCCGACTCTCCGGGTAGTGCCTCAAAATTCCAGTCCAATCCAATAAATACTTCCCGGTATGCTTCATCCGGAAAATCCAGTTTTTTAACGCTGTAACCTAATGCAAGGTTAACAAACGCCGGATAATATTTTTTTATATTCCCGGGTAAAAAATTATAAACATTTATACTTAGCCAGTTATATGTACTTTCATAATCATCAATTATAACTTTATGTGAATGATTTTTAAATCTTTCAGACGGGAAATAACTTATTTTAAAATCGAAGTTCTGTAATACTGCAAAACGCTTCTGCAGAAGGGGATATGATGCGCCAAGTGTATTAGCAGTAAAATCACCCCAGCTAAATCCCCATTTTTTTGAAAAACCATCCTGGATTTCCGTATATGTCTGATGAAGAAGCGCCACCGAGGCAGCGTAAATAAGGCTTTTATTTTCATCAATTCCAGTCCATTGCAGGGCATCAGAATAGATTGTAGTAAAGAGATTAGGGAAGTAGAAATGCCCGAACTTATCAGAGCCAAGTGCATATTTCCAGTCATAATCCCATTCAAAATGGAATTTGCTTTTTTCACCTTTCCACCAGAGATCATTCTGCAGAGCATAGCTATATACAAATGCTCCGACTGTAACAGCTCCCAATGCCCCAAGTTTGTAATAATTAATATCAGAAGATGATGAGTCTTTTTGTTGTGCATATATGCAGTTGAAATTAATAACAACAATTACATTTATTAAGAATATGATTTTGTTTATCATTAGTTTTGTTTAATAAGATTCTTATTTATAACCTATACGGTTTGTCTTTGGTATTGGCAGCCCCGGTAATCAAAGATAATTATTTATTATAAAACTAAAAACAATAAGAATAAATCAGAAAGGGTTTTATGGTACCCAAATGGCTCGAATGGGTTAAGGAACTGCAGGCAATTTCTCAAAATGGCCTTGAGTTTGCAAATGATGAATTTGATGTTGAGAGATATAAAGCTGTAAGAAAGGTTGCATCAGAAATTCTTGCTGTGCACTCATCCTTAGAGCCGGAAGCAATTGAAAATATGTTTATTAAAGAAAGTGGTTATGCTACTCCCAAAGTTGATGTAAGGGGAGTAGTGTTTAAGGATAATAAAATATTGCTTGTTAAAGAAGTATCAGATGGCGGATGGACACTTCCCGGCGGCTGGGCTGATCCTAATGAAACTCCTTCATACTCTGTTGAAAGGGAGGTATTTGAAGAATCAGGCTTTATAGTAAAGGCAAAAAAAATCCTTGCGGTTTTTGACAGGGATAAACAGGGGCATACTTATCCTTATCCGTTTCATATATACAAATTATTTTTCCTGTGTGAATTAATTGGTGGAGAAAAGAAATTAAGTTATGAAACAGATGGAGTAGATATTTTTGGTGAAGAAGAAATCCCGGTGTTGTCTGAAAGGAGAACTCTTAAACATCAGATAAAGCTATTTTTTGAACATTACAGGAACCCGGAGCTTCCGGCGGTTTTTGATTGAGACTGGCAAGCTTTATTACGAGATTATATATCTATTGATTTTACAACGTTTAATTCCAATCATTGCATATTACATGTTATGATTATAACTTTAATCTCCTTTCCGCAGGAATTCGGAACTTTTTATTATCATTTAAACTAACAAGATTGTGATTTTACCTAATGTTCAGGGAATTTGAAGATAAAAATTATTGGGCAGTGATTCTTGGCGGCTCAAGCGGGTTGGGACTTGCTTCTGCCATAAAACTTGCAGGGCATGGAATGAATATCTGTATCATTCATCGTGATAGTAAATCTTCACTTTCAGAGATTGAAAATCATTTTAATCATATTTCATCTGAAGGGGTTAAACTCATCTCCTTTAATGAAAATGCCTTACTGCCGGAAAAAAGAAATGAGATTATTGAAAAACTTAAAACTAAAATTGGGAACAAAGGTAAGGTAAGACTGCTGCTTCATAGCATTGCCAAAGGGAATTTAAAATCTATGACCGGTAGTAATGAACCTTTGCTTGCAAATGATGATTTTCATATAACAATAGATGCAATGGCTATAAGTCTTTACGACTGGACAAAAGAGATATTTGGTAATGATCTTTTTACCAGTGATGCACGTATTTTAAGTTTTACAAGCGAAGGCAGCAGCAGGGCATTAAAGAACTATGCCGCCGTTTCAGCGGCTAAAGCTGCTCTTGAAGCAATAACAAGAAACATTGCGCTTGAGTTTGCTCCTTACGGTATTCGTGCAAATTGTATACAAGCGGGGGTAACAGATACACAATCGTTCCGTATGATTCCTAACAGTAAAGAAATTGCCGAATATGCAAAACTTCATAATCCTTGTAAAAGATTAACTACACCGGAAGATGTTGCGAATGCCGTATACTTATTAAGTCTTGATGAAGCTTCATGGATAAACGGTGCAGTAATTCCGGTAAACGGAGGGGAACATATTTCATAATGACACCTCAGGAAATCATTTCAATACTGCCTTATTCAAAACCTTTTTTGTTTGTGGATTCCATAGATAAGATAGATGATGATTCTGTTACCGGATCATACACATTTAAAGAAGATGAGTTTTTTTATAAAGGGCATTTTAAAAATTATCCTGTTACACCCGGAGTTATTTTAACGGAAACCATGGCGCAGATTGGCGTTGTCTGTCTTGGAATATACTTAATAAAAGATTCCATTTCCTTTGAGCAGTTTCCACAAATTGCAATGGTATCCACACAGGTAGATTTTCTTCTTCCTGTTTATCCGGGAGAAAAAGTTACAGTAGTTTCAGAAAAAGTTTATTTCCGGTTTGGAAAACTGAAGTGTAATATCAATATGATGAATGGCAAAGGAGAAGTGGTGTGTAAAGGTGTAATTTCAGGAATGATAAAGAAAATTAAAGAATGAATGATCGTGTTGTAGTTACAGGGCTTGGAGTTGTAGCGCCCAACGGTACGGGTATTCCTGATTTTACCAATGCGGTAAAAGCAGGTAAATCTGGAATAAAATATTACCAGGAATTAAAAGATCTTAATTTCTCTTGCTGCATTGGCGGCATTCCTGAAGTACCGGAAGAATTAAAACAAAAATATTTTACTCCATTGCAGCTTAAAAATTTTAACAGCTCCGGCATTATGTACGGCTGTATAGCCGGCATTGATGCATGGAAAGATGCGGGTCTTGATATTATTGAAGGTGATGAGCCTGACTGGGACAGCGGACTGATATTCGGAACAGGTACATCAGGTATTGATAAGGTACGCGAAGCAATTTATAAAACCGACAAGGGAGAAGTACGAAGATTAGGAAGCTCCGTGCTGCCTCAAACAATGAGCAGCGGCATTAGTGCATACCTTGGCGGTATGCTTGGTTTAGGAAACCAGGTTACAACAAACTCATCTGCCTGTACTACCGGAACTGAAGCTGTATTAATGGCTTATGAAAGAATTAAATCAGGTAAAGCCAAACGTATGCTTGCCGGAAGCACAAATGATCATGGTCCATATATATGGGGCGGATTTGATGCAATGAAAGTAATTACCTATAAGCATAACGAATCCCCGGAAAAAGGTTCACGTCCGATGAGTGCAACAGCCTCCGGGTTTGTTCCGGGGAGCGGGGCAGGTGCCCTCATTCTTGAATCTCTTGAAAGTGCTCTTGAAAGGGGTGCAGAAATTTATGCCGAAATTTTGGGCGGTGCTGTTAATTCAGGCGGACAAAGGGGGGAGGGAACAATGACTGCTCCCAATTCAATTGCAGTTCGGCGTTGTATAAAGCAGGCAATTGAAAACTCCGGAATATCTGCAGATGATATTGATGTTATTGACGGCCATTTAACCGCTACTTCAAAAGATTTTCTGGAGGTAAAAAACTGGGCTGAAGCTTTACAAAGAAAAGGCCGGGATTTTCCCTATATTAATTCTCTTAAATCAATGACCGGGCATTGCCTTAGTGCTGCCGGCGCAATTGAATGTACTGCATCAATACTGGAGTTAACGCATGGTTTTTTATATCCATCTATAAACTGTGAAGATGTACATCCTGAAATAGCAAGGCTTATTGATGAAGAGAAAATACCACAGAAATTATTATTCCCTGAAAAATTAAATATTATTGCTAAAGCCGGATTTGGCTTTGGCGATGTTAATGCATGTATTATTTTCAAAAAATATAATTAAATAATATGGAAAAAGAAGAAATAATAGCTAAAGTAAAAACTATTGTGCAGCCGTATGTTCAGAACAAGGAGGCACTTGTTAATCTCTCTGAACAGACAGATTTTGTAAAAGATCTTAAAATAAATTCTGCAAACATTGTGGATATTGTACTGGATATTGAATCTGCATACAATATTGAGATTGATAATGATTCAATAGAAAAAATGCTGACTGTTGGCGCGGCTATAGATATTATTAATGCAAAGATTAACGGAAATGACAGGAAATGATGTTGTAGATATAACCGCTGCTTCAAAACAAAGCCATTGGCGGCGTCCCGGATTTCTGAAAAAAATTTTTACGGAAATGGAACAGCTATATATTTTTAATTCAGAGAATCCCGAGTTAATTGTGTGGCTGCTTTGGAGTATGAAAGAGAGTGCATATAAAATATATGTGCAACAGAACCGGCATCGTTTTTTTGCCCCTTTACAATTTGAATGCAAATATGAAATTATTTCAAATAATATTTATACAGGAAATGTTTCGGCAGGAAACTCCGGATATACAACCATATCAGAGTATCTTAATAATGTAATATATACATCAGCTTTTCCGGATAATAATTCAAAAGGGCAGCACATCATTTATGAAAAATTAAAATTTTCAAACAGGCATTATGAAACTCATCATAAGGAAATTTATCGTTCGGCTGTAAAAAAAACTTCCCGGTTAAAGGGAATACCACTGGAACAGTTAACGATTAAAAAAAATGCTCTGGGAGTTCCGGAGTTACTATTTAATAAGAAGAAGATGGATTTGTCTATTTCTATAAGTCACCATGGCCATTATGGAGCTTACATAATATCTGAGAAACAAATAACTTAAGCAGACAGGGAAAATCCATATCTTTATTGGTTTTGAATTAGCAACAATTCCCATTATTTAGCTTATTTTTTGTTAAGTTAAAGTTCCTTTCAGTTAATACTATAATTGCTTTAATTATTAGCCCGGGGGCTATTATGAATAAAAAACATTTGTTGTTTGTCATAATTCTGTCTCTGCTTTACTATTACTTCATAAACTTGTTTGTAAATGTATTTATCTCACTTTCCCTTGTATCTTTTTTATGTACTATTACCGGTGTAGTTAAAAGCAGAAATTGTTCAAAGTCAGCTAATTATCTTGCTATAGGATTTGCAGCAGCTATTATTTCATTATTTACAGATGTAAGATTTCTAGCAGATAACAGCATTAGTGTTGAAATTCTATTAACTGGCTTTCTCACGGTTTTTTGCGGAATGATGTGTTATATGATTTTTGTTGATGAAACAGATAATTACAGACTTAACCTTAAATATTCGAAAATCAAATTATTTTCTTTTACAGGAATTATCCTTGCGTTATATCTTGTAATATTTTTTTAGAAATAAATCATCCGAAAAATAAAAAGCCGGGAAAAGATAATACCCGGCTTTTTTTTATTTAATTCTGATAATATAATACTAACCACAGTTTCCCCGGGTTATAATTTACTCGGTATACTTTTTAAATATTACAGATGTATTATGCCCGCCAAAACCAAAAGCGTTACTAATAGCATAATTTACTTCCCGTTCCTGCGGTTTGTTAAATGTATAGTTAAGGTCACAATCCGGATCAGGATGTTCAAAATTAATAGTAGGTGGTATAATATTATGAATACTTGCAAGGATTGAAGCGATAGCCTCAACTGCACCCGCTGCTCCTAAAAGGTGCCCTGTCATACTTTTGGTAGATGATAAATTCATCTTATAGGCGTGATCTCCAAAAACTTTTTTAATTGAATTGGTTTCGGCAATATCTCCCGGAGGTGTGGCCGTTCCATGCATATTTACATAATTGATTTCTTCCTTTTTTATTCCGGCAGTTCTAATTGCCATTTCCATAGCAAGAGATGCCCCTGTTCCTTCGGGGTGTGGAGCCGTAATGTGGTGAGCATCGGCAGAAAGCCCGATACCTACCAATTCCGCATAAATTTTTGCATTACGTTTTTTGGCAGATTCATATTCTTCAAGAATTAAAGCGCCGCCGCCTTCACCCATAACAAAACCATCTCTTGTTGAATCAAAAGGCCTGCTAGCTGTTTTGGGTGAATCATTTCTTGTGGATAATGCTTTGTTTGCATTAAAACCGGCAATTCCTATTTCAAGAATGCCCGCTTCGCTTCCGCCCGATAATATCCTGTCGGCCAGACCATTTTTAATAAGCAGATAACCATCAATAATGTTATTATTTGCAGTTGCACATGCAGTAACAACACAATGATTGGGCCCCTGAAATCCATATTCAATAGCAATCATTCCACATGCAATATCCGGAATCATCATGGGGATAAAGAAAGGTGATACTCTATCCGGCCCTTGTGTATGATTAATAACTGCTTGTTTATAAAAAGTATTAAATCCGCCAATACCACTTCCAAAAACAACACCGGTTTTTTCTTTTTGTTCAACCGACATACTTTCAGGTTTTAGCCCTGAATCTTCAATTGCCATTTTAGCTGCAGCAAGGGCATATTGGCTGAAAGGATCGAGCCTGCGGGACTGCTTTTTATCCATATAATTTGCAGGGTCAAATCCCTTTAATTCGCAGGCAAATTTTGTCTCTACACGTGAAGTATCAAAGCCTTTAATATAATCACATCCGCTAACGCTATTCATCATCGAGTTCCAGAATTCCTCAACAGAAAGACCAAGGGGAGTAACCGCCCCCATACCTGTTACAACAACTCTTCTGTTGTTATTTAGACTCATATTTATTCCTTAAATGAAGTTTTTCTGAATAATTTATTAAAAATAAGCCCTTAAAGATAGGTATTTTCAATTCTTTATGGAAATCCCCCAAAGGAAGAGTAAGAGCAAGATCAAGAGCAAGTTCAAGAGCAAGTTCAAGAGCAAGTTCAAGAGCAAGTTCAAGTTCAAGAGCAAGATCAAACCCTGCCTTGCTCAGGCTCTTAATCCTGCATTTTAGAACTTATCTTCTGTTAGTCGGAATATTGTCCAATCATCCATTGGAACAGCACCAAGATTTTTATAAAAATTTATTGAAGGCTCATTCCAGTTAAGCACTGCCCATTCAACTCGTCCGCAGTTGCGTTGTTTTGCTAGCTCAATTAATTTTAAGAGGAGGGCCTTACCTATTCCTTTTCCTCTGAATTGAGGCCTAACAAACAGATCTTCCAGGTATATGCCCGGTTTTCCCAAAAAAGTAGAATAATTGTGAAAGAATAATGCCTGCCCGGCAGGTTCACCATTATATTCGGCAATTAAAACTTCAGCAAACTTTTTTTTTCCAAAAATTGTAGTTCTGATTGAATCCTCAGTAGCTTTTACTTCATGTGCCAGTTTTTCATATTCTGCAAGTTCTTTTATAAGAGATAGTATTACCGGAACATCTTTTTCTTCGGCTTCTCTAATAACAAGATCTTTCATTTAATATTCCTCCCGGTTCTAAGTTTTATATAGTTATCAAGCCACAAAGCAATTTGGGCAAAAACATAACCGAAGGCAGATCCGATTATAGCACCGCCAAGGATATCGGAAGGGTAATGCAGTCCAAGGTAAACTCTTGATATTGCAACCAGGGAAGCTGTAATAAACAATGCCCATTTAAGATTTGGAAACAGGAAGTAAAAAAAAGTTGCTGCGGCAAAATTATTTGTTGCGTGATTTGAGGGGAATGAAAAAGTTCCCTGGCATCCTAAAGGAGTTATAACATCATCCAGAAAGTTACAAGGCCTTATCCGCTGAAAAATTTCTTTTACTACTTTATGCCCAAGCTGGTCTGTAACTGTAATTAAAACAATAACAAGTATCGCGGCAATTTTACCCCGTCTGCCTCCTTTAACAAAGGATATTAAAAGCAGGATAACATAAGCTATATACCAGTTATTAACATTTGTAAGTATTGAAAAAAATTTATCGGCAAATGGTGCAGACAGAGTATGATTGAAGAAATAAAAAATTGCTGTATCTATTGAGAATAAAAAGTCTGTCATAAATATCCGCTTTTAAATATACAATCTATATAAAAATTTAATATGCTTCATCATTAGAATAATAAAAATTATATTACAGCATACCTTTCAAATATTTTTTGTACATTTTCAAGTAAATTATACCGGGGTACTAAAATGGCCGGAACCGGCAGGACTACTTTTGTTGAGTTTATCTATAATGATAAAACTCCCTTTTCAGGAAAAAAATACGAGTACTTAAAATCTGAGTCCAAAGAATTTCTTGTAACTCCGCTTAAAATAATGTCATTGCTTATAGCAGTATCAGGATTGTTTGCAATGATATTTGAAGTCCGGTATTTCTCAGAGTACTCTTTCCATGTATACTTCACAAGGCTTGGCGCAACCCTGGCCTCCTTTATCATACTTGTTATTTTATACAGCAAAAAAGGACTTGATAGACCTATAGCCCTTGTGCATATGCTTCTGCTTGTGATAATTATTTCATCGGGCTATATGATTTACCTGATTCCATCCACACTGGTTGTTAATGCACAGATAATGGGACTTATGATCTTCACCTCGGCGCTTTTTTTAAGCTGGGATGTAAAGAACCAGATAATTGTGGCAATATACTATAACGTTGTATTTGCTTCTGCAATCCTGTTAAATGACAATACAATATATTTTCTGCCAAATATGTTCGAGTCTGTCCTTTTTGTTCTCTTTCTTAGTGTAGTATCAGTTATAGGAAGCGCAGTAAACTACCGGCTGCGTACACAAATTGCAGAAAAAAATTATATCCTGGAGATATCCGAAAAGAAATACCGTTCTATTTTCGATAATTCTGCGGATGGTATTTTCCAGTCAACCCCGGATGGAAGTTTTATAACTGTTAATCCTGCCCTGGTAAAAATACTTGGATATGATAGTGCAGAGGAACTGCTTAAGGTAAAATTAACTGATGAGATATATCAAAATCCTGAGGCAAGGGAAAAACTGACAGGGGAGCTAAAAGAGAAGGGTGTTATAAATAATTACCGTATGATATTAAAACGCAAGGACAGATCTGATGTAATGGTAATGATAAATGCTCTTTATGTTACAGATGATGATGAAAATAAAAAATATTTTGAAGGCACAATAAAAGATATTACTGCCCAGGTGCGGGCTGAAGAAAAACAACGAAGGGCTGAAGAAGCACTTAGAGAAGAAAAAAGGAAGTCAGACATTCTTGCAAAAGAAGCTTTGGAAAGCAGCATAATCAAATCGCAGTTTCTGGCAAATATGAGTCATGAGATCCGGACTCCAATGAATGGAATTATAGGATTTCTTACTTTAATAGAAAAAAGTGCCTATAAATCACAGGATGAAATGATGAATTTTGTCTCAAGCGCAAGAAATTCTGCCGAATCTCTTCTGGATATTATTAATGATATACTTGACCTTTCAAAGATTGAATCGGGAAAAATGCAGCTTCAGGATACTGATTTTAATCTTAGCGAAGTTATTGATGAAGCTGTGGATATGCTTTCTCCAAAGGCAGAAGAGAAACACCTCCAAATATCAAAATTCATTTATGATGATACTCCTTTACTGCTTACAGGTGATTCTTTAAGGCTTAGACAGGTAATATTAAATCTTTTAAGTAACGCAATCAAGTTTACCGAAAAGGGGGATATCTCCATAAGTGCTAAACTGAGAGAGTTTTTAAATGACAAAGTTTCTGTTCAAATTTCGGTGCAGGATTCAGGTATAGGCATACCCAAACAAAAGCTTGATTCACTTTTTAAACCGTTTTCACAGGTAGATGGTTCCCATACCCGCAAGTACGGTGGAACGGGTTTGGGCCTTGTTATATGCAAGGAATTTATTCATATGATGGGAGGGGAGATAACTGTTGAAAGTGAAAGTAATAAAGGCAGCCGTTTTATTTTTACTGTTAAAATGAAATTACAGAAGATTATAAAACCAGGCATGCCGGGCCAATATTCAAAACTATATAATTTCAAAAAACAATCCAGGCAGGATCTTGCCGGCAGTCCTGAAATGAAAGCGATACGAAGTAAATTTAAAATTCTACTGGCAGAGGATAATATTGTTAATAAAAAAGTAGCTTTAAAAATTTTAACCGAATCCGGCTACCTGGCTGATTCAGCGATGAACGGCTATGAAGCTGTTAAGGCAGTAAGTAACAACAATTATGATCTAATTTTAATGGATGTTCAAATGCCTGAAATGGATGGCTTTATGGCTACACAGGAAATAAGAAAGATGAATAATGAGATCTCAAACATTCCTATAATTGCCATTACTGCGCATGCCCTTGCCGGCGACAGGGAAAAATGTATAGAAGCTGGAATGAATGATTACATTTCAAAGCCAATTATTGCTGAACATATGATAAAAGTAATAGACAAATGGATGAAAATAACAAATGACCCCAATACGAATATTGAAGAAGAGAAAAATGAAGTGGAAGACTATTTTGACTTTACTCATTTAGATAAAATGAGTGCCGGAGATAAAAATTTCCAGAAGGAACTTGCTGCTACATTTATTGAGGATGTAAATCAGAGGTTTGACAAACTTGCATCATTAATTTTTAAAAGGGATGTTCAAAAAGTTATTAATGAGGCGCATACAATTAAAGGTGCTGCCTTTTCCATTGGTGCGGTTTGTATCGGCAATGTAGCAAAAGAAATTGAAGTAGCTGCTAAAGATAATAACCTCCACCTTGCTGCAGATAAACTTAAAGATTTAAAGGATGCCCTGATTCAAACTGAGAGACTGCTGAAGGTAAAATTGTAGGAGGGAGGAAGAGAGCAAGAGCAAGCTTGCCTGCCGCAGGCAGGTTCAAGAGCATGCCGCAGAATGTAATTTTATGTTTGTATATTTAATCCTGGTGCAAAACTTTTTCAATTCTTTCCAATGCCCAGTTTATTTCCTCTTTAGTAATAACCAGCGGCGGGGCAAATCTTATTACGTTTTCATGTGTTTCTTTACAAAGTATACCTTCTCTCATTAAAGCTTCGCAAAACCTTCGGGCACCACCAGCCTGCTGGTTAAGTTCAACTCCAATAAATAATCCTTTACCGCGTACTTCTTTTATGTGTTTTGATTTTATTGCTTTCAGTTTTTCAATAAAATAATTGCCAAGCTCAAAAGAGCGCTCAATAAGCTTTTCTTCTATTAAAACTTTTAAACTTTCCCTTGCAACTGCAGCACCAAGTGGGTTACCGCCAAAAGTAGAGCCGTGATCTCCCGGCTTAAAAACATCCATTATTTCTTTTCCGGATAAAACAGCCGAGACAGGGTAACATCCGCCTGAAAGGGCTTTACCAATAATTACTATATCAGGCCTTATATTATCATATTCAAATGCAAAAAGTTTGCCGCTTCTACCTAAACCTGACTGAATTTCATCAGCAATAAACAGTACATTGTTTTTTCTGCATATTTCATATGCTTCTTTAAGGTATCCTTCCGGTGGAATGATTACACCCCCTTCTCCCTGTACAGGTTCTACAAGAAATGCGACAGTATTTTTAGTAATTGCCCGCTCAAGTTCTTTAACATCTCCAAAAGGAATAACTTTAAAACCGGGAGTAAAAGGTCCGAAGCCCTTTTTATATTGTTCAGTAGATGAAAAACTAACAATAGTTATTGTTCTGCCGGCAAAGTTATTTGTACATGTAATTATTTCAGCAGTATTTTCAGGTATACCTTTATGCTGGTAGCCCCATTTTCTTGCCGCTTTAATTGCTGTTTCAACTGCTTCGGCTCCTGAATTCATCGGAAGGGAAGATTCGTAACCGGTTAATTCGGACAGCTCTTTATAAAGCATGGGGAGCTGACTGTTCCTGAATGCACGCGAAGTTAAAGTAACCTTTTCTGCCTGATCTTTAAGAATTTTAATTATCCTGGGATGGCAATGCCCCTGGTTAACAGCAGAATAAGCAGCAAGGCAATCCAGATATTTTTTACCGTCAACATCGTAAACCCAAACACCCTCAGCTTTGTCTATAACAACATCAAGAGGATGATAATTATGAGCTCCATATTTCTCTTCAAGTTCAATATAATCTTTGGTATTCATAAAACCTTATTTTTTTTACCCAATTTATTAAAATTAAAAGAGATATAGAAGTTATACATACCGTTATTGAATTTTACTTTTTAAAAAGATTATAATTAATCATAATATCATTAAAATCAGCATTCTGCTGCAGGCTGCCTGCATATTATTTCATCTAAATGGAATACTAAAAGGATTGTAGTTATGCCCAAATGAAGTTATCTTTTAACTGAACTTATAAAGAGTTTTAATAATGATAGAAATACTAACTACTACACTGGAATTTGAAACAAAAGGGCTTACCGACATAATCGATATTACAGATCAAATTCACAATGAAATTAAATCTCGCCAATTTTCCGAGGGTAATGTACTTATTTTTGGCAGCGGGTCCACATCAGGAATAACAACTATTGAATATGAACCCGGTTTGCTTAAAGATTATCCCGCATTTTTTGAAAAAATTATTCCCTCAAACATATCTTATTTCCATGATGAAACGTGGAATGATGCAAATGGATACTCACATGTAAGAGCTTCCCTCCAGGGATGTTCATTAACTGTCCCTTTTAAGGATGGCAAACTGCTGCTGGGAACCTGGCAGCAAATAGTTTTAATAGATTTTGATAATACACCAAGAAAAAGGAAACTGGTTCTTCAGATAACCGGTAAAAAAGTAAAATGAAAATATTCAGCTTAATACTATTTGTTTATTTAATAATTTTTAATTCAGCAGGATATTCCTGGGGAGATAAGGGGCACAGCTTAATAAACGGAAAAGCTATCGCTTTTCTTCCGGCAGAAATGGACCAATTTAAAAAATGGGGAGATTATATTGCCGAGCATGCTCCCGATCCCGATTATCGTAAAGAATATGACAGTACTGAATTTCCAAAACATTTTATAGATATCGATTATTACCGCGAATTCCAAACCGGTAATATGATATTCGGCATGAACCAGTTAAAATCCATATATAGTGACAGTATTGTTAATGATTTAGGCATTCTTCCATGGGCTACTATTGAAACACTGAATAAACTTACGGATGCGTTCAGAGAACTTGACAGGGATAGGGTGCTTATATATGCTTCGGATCTTGGGCATTATGTAGGAGATGGGCATCAGCCAATGCATACTATTCTTAATTATGACGGGCAGTTAAGCACTCAGGAAGGTGTTCATGGAAGATATGAGTGGCAAATGCTGGACAGGTATATAAATGAAGTGGATAGCTCCATTATCCGCTCCGAAGCAGAATATGTAAATAACCCTCTTGAATATGTTTTCGGGTATATAACGAACTCAAATACAGTAGCATCTGTGCTTCTAGATGCTGATCTTCAGGCGTTTAAAACAGCCGGGAACAGGGAAGATGATAATTATTTTAATCTGCTATGGTTCCGTACAAAATATATTACAACAATCCAGTTTAATAAAGCTGTACAAAGTTTTTCATCTCTAATCTATACTGCATGGATTGATGCAGGTAAACCCCCGCTCAATAAACTAAATTAAAACTGGCTCTTAATTCCGGCATTAAAACTTAAACAGGCTCAAATACTACCAGTTGATGTAGGTTATATTGTTTTCGGTGGACTAAATTACTGTATTAATGTAGTACTTTCGTGTCGGTCAAATTGATATTATGTAAATCTAAAAGAGAACGATAATTATAAAAGGCGGCATTATGAGAGCAATCCATGTACTGTTTATCTGTTTCCTGATGCATACACTAACCTTCCCTCAAATTACAACTATTCCGGAATATCCGACTGAAAATGATTCTATTATTATTATTTTAGATACAAGCCAGCCCGGCGCAGAAGAACTGCTTAATTATACCGGTACCCTATACGCACATACAGGAATAAACAGTGATATTGACAACTGGCGCCATGTTATTGGTGATTGGGGAAATAATCAAAATCAACCGGCTTTAATAAGGACGGGGACAAACACTTATCAGCTTATAATCGGAAAACCACATCTTTTTTATGATGTACCCGAAACAGAACAAATCAATCAACTGGCTATTGTAATAAGAAGTGCTGACGGATCAAAACAAACAAGGCCTGATATTTTTATTAATCTTTATGAATCGGGACTTTCAGTTGTTTTTAATAATCCCAAAGCATCCGTGCAATATACTAGTCCTTTACGTTCACCCGGTTTTGCCGAGCCTGATGATACACTACAAATAGAAGTTGCCGCTGTAGAGGTTGGAACAAAAATTTCCTCGTTAACCCTTTATATAAATGATGTTCAGGCTGAACAGACCACTTCAAATATTTTATCTTATAATTTAATTGCTGCAGATTATAGTGATGGTATAACGATTATAAAAGCTGTAGGTATAGATACTGCGGGTATTGCTGATACTGCATGGTTTGCCCTGGTGATAAATCCGCAAATAGCAATTGCCCCGGTACCCAATAATTTACCTTATGGTATAAACTATTTAAGCAGTACATCTGTTGTTTTACATTTATATGCGCCGGTAAAAGATTTTGTATATGTAATCGGGGACTTTAATAACTGGGAGGTTAATCCGGATTATTTAATGAAACGGACACCAAACCAGGACCAGTACTGGCTGCAGATTGATGGATTAGAGCCGGGAAAAGAATATATATTCCAGTACCTTGTAGATGGAGAAATCAGAATTGCCGATCCCTATACTGAAAAAACAAGTGATCCGGAAGATCAGTTTATTAGTGAGGAGATATATCCCGGTTTAATTCAATATCCGGAGGGGAAGACCTCTGAAATTGCATCAGTTTTTCAAACCGATCAGCAGGAATACCAGTGGCAGGTAACCGATTTTGAAAGACCCAAAAAGACGGACCTTGTTATTTATGAATTACTTGTCCGGGATTTTATAGAAGAGCATAGTTATAATGCTTTAATTGATACAATTGGATATTTAAGAAGACTTGGTGTTAATGCCATCGAACTGATGCCGGTTATGGAGTTCGAGGGTAATGAAAGCTGGGGATATAACCAGAGTTTTCATTTTGCAGTAGATAAATATTACGGAACTAAAAATGATTTAAAAAGGTTTATTGACGAAGCCCATAAAAACGGAATAGCTGTAATTCTTGATATTGTTTTAAATCATGTATACGGAGAATCTCCCCTTGTTCGGCTATACTGGAATTCAGCGCAGGGAAGGCCTGCCGCCAATAGTCCATGGTTTAATGAAGTATCCCCCAATCCAGAATTTTCTTGGGGGTATGATTTTAATCATGAAGCTTACCAGGTAAAGAATTACACAGACCGGGTAAACAGATTCTGGCTTACAGAGTATAAGATAGACGGCTTCCGCTTTGATTTTACAAAAGGAATGACAAATACCTCCGGGGATGGCGGCGGTCATGATAATGCACGGATCAATATACTTACAAGGATGGCAAATGAATTAAGAAAAGTTGATTCAACAGCATATATAATACTGGAACATTTTGCACAAAACAGCGAAGAGATAATCTTATCAAATAACGGCATGATGCTTTGGGGTAATTTAACCCATGCATACGCTGAAGCTTCAATGGGATGGATTGGAACATCAAACTTCGGTAGTATATCGTATAAAACAAGACAATGGGCTGAACCTAATCTGGTTGGATATATGGAAAGCCATGATGAAGAAAGAATGATGTACCGCAATCTTAACTTTGGAAGGTCAGACAGCAGCTATAATGTAACGAACCTGCATACTGCATTGCAGCGAGTAAAGCTTGCTGCTGCATTCTTTTTTACTGTACCTGGCCCGAAGATGATATGGCAGTTTGGTGAATTAGGTTATGACGTAGCTATTGATGATCCGTGCCGTGTTTGTAATAAGCCGATAAGGTGGGAGTATTATGATGATCCCGACAGGAACAGGCTTTATAAAACCTTTGCTGCATTAATAAATCTAAAGCAATATGATGCCTTTGAAAGTGATGATTTTTCATTAAATGCAGCCGGTGCAGTTAAAAGATTAAACATTTCGCATGAATCTATGGATGTTTATGTTATCGGTAATTTTGATATAACTGCTAAAGAAGTACATCGGCCGGCTCCTCGCCCTTCTTCTTGCCGGCCTGCTGGCGGCGCTTGAGCTGGGCCAGCAAGCCGGACACGATCACCAGGCGACGGGGCGTCAGAAAGGGGACGACGTCGCAATGGTAACAGACCTCGGCCACAGTCGTCTTGCGGCCGTCCAGCCACGACGTGCTCAGCTCGGCCAGCTCCGGCTCGCCCAGGGCTGACCGGATGGCGACCAAACGTTCGCTGCGC
>JAWOJF010000032.1:0-3710 GCA_046481785.1 Ignavibacteriaceae bacterium
AAAACATTGTCCCTACAGCAGCAGCCGGCAGGCCAAAGACATCTGTGTAAAAAATTAAAAGAAAATAAATAAAGGTTTGAAATAACAGGTTTGATGCACAATCACCTAAACTAAAACCTATTTTTTCTTTTATGGTTAGTTTTTCAGTATTGATCTGCAATTTTACTCCAAAATTAATTTTATTACCAAAAATTCTGTTAATTAAAAGAACATTTCTTTAAATCAAACATTCCGATTAAAACTGGAATTCATAAAACAGAAAAAACAATTGAGTCTATCTTGTAAAAGGTTCTGGGGTATGGTTACCCCGGATAAAAGATCTTGAAATGAATTTCCGAAGCCCACCTGCCAGCGGAAATCTTAGGATATGTGGTAAAACCAGTATGAAACTTAAATCTATGGTTAATTAAGTGCAATAAAAAAATATCAGGTAATTAATCAAAGCAAAACAGCACAACCCCACCCGGCCTCCCCTTTCCTGTGAGGCAAGGGGAGGAGTAAGACATAATGCCTCTTTTTCTTAATCGTACCCGGATTTTGGTTTCTATAGAAGTTATGAAAAACCTGCGTAAATATTCCCCATATTTACCTTTTGGAATAACCTCATCTCATGTCGAATTGTTAGAAATAAACACTAATACCAACTTTCACAGGAACCGTTTGTATTCTAAAAAAGTCCCAGTCAGAATTCCTGTGTGTTGAGTAATTATAGGATTTACTTTTACTGCTTCCCCAGGAAATATTAAAACCATATTCTGCCATAATACCAATATTGCTGCTTACCAGCCATTCAACTCCGCCGCTGAATTTTACTCCGGCTTCAGATACTTTATTTTCAGTTTCTTCATCAGCCAGGGCATCACTTTCAAAATCACGTTTGGAATTTTCTTTGTTACCGGAAATAAAAGGACCCCCGCCTGCATAAATGAACCAGTTTTTTTCTACCGGGAAATATTTTATTAACTGAACAGTGATATCAATTCCATAAGCGTCTGATTTATCGGCATAAGGATATTTTAAATAATTTTCATCCTGGTAAGCCAGATCACCGGTACCTTCCCTGTTCTGAGCCGTAACACTTAAGCCTACACGTAACGCCAGATTATCAGGAAAATGATATTTCCCTGATAATGTGGTTCCCTGGAAACTGCTTAAAGTAAAGTTAGATGATAGTTGAAATTGAAGAGCGTATTTGTTATCAAGGCTAATATCCTCTTCCTGTGCAAAAACCTGAATAGCAAATACAAACATAAAGATGAGCAGCTTCTTCATAATAACTCCATTTTAATAAGTTAGAATTACAAAATTGCTTATAACAATTCATTTGACCTTACCACCTGAAATAGTTACGGTTTAATTGTCTTTCTTCATAAGGTATTTCAGTAATTTTTATATACAGGTAAATCAGTATTCCTGCTAATATCAGCGAAGCGATTACCCAGAATACCGGGATATTACCATCTGCTGAGATTTGTATAGTACCTGACTGTGTCTGGCTGTACAAGAGAATTAGTGCAATAAGATTGTTGGTAAAATGTGCAGCGGCGGAAGGGAAAATACTTTTACTCCTGTAATAAAAGAATGAGAACAAAACACCGAGTATAGATAAAGTTATCAGGCCAAGCGGCTGCATATGGAATAAACCAAAAATTATTCCTGTTATAATAAAGCTTTTCATCCCCGCAGTTCTTTCCAGTGTACGCTGTACATAACCGCGGAAAAAAATCTCTTCACAAATTGCCGGAGTAACTGCAACAACAAAAACCAGTACAAGAAATTCGCTGAATGAATGGGCAGTAAACAGCTCTTCTCCCATGCTTCTGAATATCTCCGGTATCTCAAACAGATCCATTAACAGGTATGATATGAAATAACAAAAGGGGAGAAGCGAGATAGTTATCAGTACTGCAAAAACTGATTCTTTAACTGAGAAGTTCCGGATCCTGAGATATTTAAATGATTTTTTAGTATGCCACTTTTTTACCACCCAGAATGCGGGAAGCAGCATAAATAAATACTGTGAAAGTACAATAGCAAGAAGAAGAGGAGTTTTATAAGTATTAATAGCTGCACTAAGGTTGTTGGCTATATTTTCCGGCGGTTCTGCATTAAAAATTAATGTATAAATAAAAACAAAAAGTGCTGCAAGGATGGACTGTGCATTGAAATAAATTACACCGATGCCAAGCAGTCCTGATACTGCTGCCGCGGTAATACTGCGTCCCTTCTGTTCCCATGAACCATTAAGTTCAACAGCATCATCCCCGGTTCCTTCTTCCATGATGGAAATGTTTTCCCCTTCGGGAATATTTTCCCCTTCGGGAATATTTTCGTTTTCAATATTATTCAACCGGCAGTTCCCATGACCTTGTATTATCTTCCCCGGTATTTCCTTCTTCGGAAGCAGCGGAAGGGAAATCATTTTTCCTGATCTTAAGGTCGTAATACATAACAACATAAGATACGGGCAGTATAAGTGCCTGCAGTAAAGTACTTAAACCCATTGTAAGCCCATAACCAAATCCAACGGATTTTAACATTTTTATACTTGCTGCCGGGTCATCACCGCTTGCAAGGCTATTCATATACTCGGATATAAAGCCCCACATAAAAAGAAAGCTGAAAGGGGTTGATATTAAGGTGGAAGCAAAACTTACAATTAACGAAATAAGAATAATAATTCCGAAAGTACGCCACCAGTAATCTTTAACAAGAAATGAACTTTTCTTTAATGATTCAACTATGCCATCTTCCGCGGCCACTATATTTACAAATGAAAAATACCACCGGAAGATCAGGTAAATCATGAAGAGTATAGTTACTATGGCTGTTACCACCCCAAAAAATTTGAATATCCAGTTGTCAATAGCACCGGTAAGAGCCACAATAAGAATAAAAAAACCCATAATACCTGCCATGGCAAGTAAGATCAATAATATTAAACCGAGTGCCCGTAAATAAGTAACAGAAAATATTTTTCCGAATGCCTCACTTAAACTTATTTTTATCCCCTCTATTTCACCTGCGGATGTTTTGGTAATGCCGATAAGGGCTGCAAAATAGCAAAACATAAAAATAAAAAGAGAAAAAAAATATAATATTCCGGCTGCTAACATTTTCACTATCTGGGAGGGTTTTATATCGTTATCATACTCAGCGGCATTTTGTGTGAAGTCGGCAATATTTGAAAAGAATGACTGTAAACCGAACCCTAACAGCAGTCCGGCAGGAACTAAAAAAACTGCTGCAATAACAAGATTTCTAAAAAAGGTTTTACCGGTTATGCTAAAAGTAGTGCTGAAGATATCCCCCAGGGTCATAGGCCTTGTTTTATCAATCATTTTGCTCGCCCTTTAGTTGTTATATATGATTAACCTCTGAACAAACTAAAACTAAATAATTTCTTATCAATTATAAAAAGAACTTCAACAGCAGTTTTTCTGTTAGTGTTTATATACTTTGTAATATAGTCACTATTTATTCCCGGAAAGGTTAATTTGTAATAACCTTCTGACAAACTTTTATGCAGGATAGTAACAACAGAATCCCGGGATGGCAGCCCCAGCTTTATGTTAACAACAGTTTCTTTCTCAACCCGGAAGATAAATGTTCTTACAAATGAAGGAGAACATGGATTTGGATATTTCTGCACCATCTTTACAGTATCAGCAATGTCATTAACATATAAAGGGTAAGAACACATTTCCCTC
>JAWOJF010000286.1:0-11823 GCA_046481785.1 Ignavibacteriaceae bacterium
ATTCCCTTTAATTGATGTAGGCATAATGGAACTTAACGAACTTCCTTCAAATTATTTTGCTGAAGTTGAACAGGCTGCATTTGCACCGGCTCATGTTGTGGATGGAATTGGTTACTCCCCCGATAAAATGCTTCAGGGCAGATTGCTTTCTTATCCTGATGCACATCGTTACAGGCTTGGCGTTAACTATGAGCAGATACCCGTGAATAAATGCCCGTATAAAGTTGCTAATTATGAACGCGATGGTTCTATGCGTGTTGATGGTAACGGCGGAAGTGATCCTAATTATTTTCCGAACAGCTTTGATGATATTTATGCAGATGAAAGCTATAAAGAACCTGCAATGGCGCTGGAGGGCAACCTTGCAGACTGGTACGATAGAAATGCCGAAGGTGAAAATGATCATTTTACACAGCCGGGATTGCTTTTCCGTAAAGTTATGACTAACCAGGAAAGAATAAATACTGTTGCTAACATAGTTAACTCAATGAGCGGCATAACAGGGCCTAAGAAAGACCTTATTATTAACCGTCAGTTGTGTCATTTTTTCCGTGCTGATGTTGAACTTGGTATGGAAGTGGCAAAGGGACTTAATGTAAAGATTGATAATGATATGATGGCTTCTATGAGCTAAAATAGAAATTCTATACTCGACCATAAGGGAGAGCCCCCTTCCCCATGCTCTCCCTTTTTTATTTTAAATTCTTTCCCCTCTCTTAATCTTACTTACTCGTACTCTAATTACCTCGCAAGTTTCAATGGTCTTTTACAAAAAAAATTTTTCTATTTATTTTCCTGTTTCAAAGTATTCTCTCTTTTATATTCCTGTCCTCTTACAATTACATAAGCTATAAGGGCAATTACAAAAAACACAAGCAGCAGCCATGCAACACTCTGCAGAGTTTCAATAATTGTTCTGTACACTTCAAGAACCCACCTGTCGCCATTTAAAATAAATCTTTGTCCTTCGGGATACGGCTGAATATATTGTTCAAGCTGCCATATACGAACACCACCCGAAATTCCCACTACAAAAATGGCAAATTTTAAATAACGTGACCATGCATTACTTATATCATCTTTAATAATCCGTATTAATATTTTATTGATCGAATTATCAAAAAGCTTTACAACAATAAAAGAAACAGCCCCTGCTATTAAAAAAGTAACGATTAAAAGGGTAAGGAACATAAAGACACCTTTGTTATATATTAAAATTAAAGATAGTGTTTAATCTATTAAAAAAAACGGGATATAAATCAGCAGCTTGAATTGCTACTGATTTTTTCATCTCTTTTACTGAAGAATATTTTGTAAATTTACAGGTTGATTTCCCATTTTTATACAAAAAGCATGATTAATAATCAGAATAAAAAAGAAAAGAAAATAATTGTAAAAGGTGCAAAGGAACATAACCTTAAAAACCTGAGTTTTGAGATTCCGCGGAATAAACTTGTTGTTTTTACGGGGGTAAGCGGCAGCGGCAAGTCATCACTTGTATTTGATACAATTTATGCAGAGGGGCAGAGACGTTATGTTGAAAGCCTGTCTGCATACGCCCGCCAGTTTTTAGAAAGAATGAATAAGCCTGATGTGGATCTTATCCAGGGTATTAGTCCGGCAGTAGCTATAGAACAGAAAACCGGGGGAAGAAATACCCGTTCCACTGTAGGTACTACTACTGAAGTTTACGACTATTTACGTTTGCTTTTTGCAAGGATAGGAAAAACTATCTGTTTTCAGTGCGGAAAAGAAGTAAAAAAGGCTACAACCGGTACAGTATCAGACTGGCTTGAGGAACAACCCGAAGGCACAAAATTTTACCTGACATTCCCTATACACGAACATCATGGTAAAACTGCAAAACAGGAAATCGAGCACCTTAAAAAACGCGGTTTCTTCAGGATATATCTTAATGGTGAACTGATTGATCTGAATGTGGATAATCCTAAGTTGAAAAAGAAAAACTTAATACGTGTAGTGATTGAAAGATTTAAAATTAATAAAGGAAAAGTAAGAGAGAGGTTATCTGACGCAGTTGAAGTAACATTTAAAGAGGGAGAGAACAGGCTTGTTCTTATAAATGCTGATACAGGAGAGGAAAGCGAATTTAATAAATTTTATGAATGCTGCGGAATAAGATACGAAGAGCCTGAGCCGAGATTTTTTTCTTTTAATAATCCATTTGGTGCCTGTCCGGTCTGCCAGGGTTTCAGCAAAATAATTGGCATGGACATGAACCTTGTTGTACCTAATCCTAACCTCTCAATCATTGACGGTGCTATTGCCCCGTTCCGCACTGCAAAGTACAGCGTGCATTTAAGAGACCTGGTACAAAATGCAAAGAAATACGGTGTACCGCTGAATACTCCTTTTAAAGAATTAACACCTGAACAGTATAATTTAATAAGGAAAGGTTATGGAGATTATATAGGCCTTGATAAGTTTTTTGAACAGCTTGAATCAAAGACCTATAAAATGCATATAAGAGTTTTGTTAAGCCGTTACAGGGGTTATACTACCTGTTCAGCCTGTAAAGGCTCAAGATTAAGACGGGAAGCTTTACAGGTAAAAATTGACGAAAAATCCATCTATGATGTTGTAAAAGTTCCGGTTGAACAGTCGTTAGAATTTTTCAAAGAACTAAAATTGTCGGAATATGATACCCTTGTAGGAGAAAGAATTCTTAAAGAGATTATTAAGAGATTAACATTCTTAAATAATGTTGGAATTGGATATTTAACTCTCGATCGTTTAAGCAGCACACTTTCAGGTGGTGAAACACAAAGGATTAATCTTGCAACATCACTTGGTTCATCCCTTGTAGGTACTCTTTATGTACTTGATGAACCGAGTATCGGGCTTCATCCAAGGGATAATTCGAAGCTGATAAATATTCTTAAAAATTTAAGGGATATTGGGAATACCGTACTTGTTGTTGAACATGACCCGGAGATGATGAAGCAAGCCGATATACTGGTTGACATGGGACCAAAAGCTGGTGTGGGCGGCGGTGAGATTGTTGCAATGGGTACTTATGAAGATATCATCCAGAACAAAAACTCTCTTACCGGGAGATATCTCTCAGGCAGTATTAAAATACCGGTTCCAATAAAGAGGATTACCGAAACCACAAAGGAAATAAAAATACTTGGAGCTTCTGAAAATAACCTGAAAAATATTGATGTAGACATTCCGCTTAATAAATTTGTTGTGATAACCGGTGTAAGCGGCTCAGGTAAAAGTACTCTTGTCCATGATATTTTATACGGGGGCATTGCTAAAAATCTGGGGCTGGCTCCTTCTAAAGTGGGAAGTTATTCCGACATACAGGGTTTACAGCATATTGATGAAATAGAAATAGTTGATCAGTCACCTATTGGAAAAACCCCCCGTTCAAACCCGATAAGTTATATAAAAGCTTTTGAATTAATAAGAGAGTTATATGCATCAACACACCAGGCAAGAGCACGCGGCTATAAGCCCGGCTATTTTTCATTTAACGTTCCGGGCGGAAGATGTGAAACCTGCCAGGGAGACGGCTTTATTAAAGTTGAAATGCAGTTTCTTGCCGATATTTTTCTCGAGTGTGAAGATTGTAAAGGGACAAGATTTAAAAAAGAAATAAGGGAAATAACTTACAGAGGTAAAAACCTGGTTGATGTCCTGGGAATGACTGTTGATGAAGCAATTGGTTTCTTTTCAAAACGTGATAGTCACCCGGATGGCAATGAAAAGATTGTAAAATATCTTCAGGTTCTTTCTGATGTGGGTTTAGGTTACATTAAACTTGGCCAGCCTTCAAACACTCTTTCGGGGGGTGAAGCGCAGCGCATTAAGCTAGCATCTCACCTTACTGCTCAGAAAGAAAGAAAACACACATTATTTATATTTGATGAGCCTACAACAGGCCTGCATTTTGATGATATTTCAAAGCTGCTTAACTGTTTTAACCTGCTGCTTGGAAGAAACAATTCTGTAGTTATTATAGAGCATAATCTCGAAGTAATTAAATGCGCAGATCATATCATTGATTTAGGACCGGAAGCTGGTGATAAAGGGGGCGAAATTGTTGCAGCCGGTACTCCCGAAGAAATTGTACAGAATGAAAAATCCTGGACAGGAAAATACTTAAGAGAATATCTTGATTAATGTATTGCCTTCCTGTATTTGCTTTTAATTCTTGTTTCTTATATCACACACTTACGTCTCTTTTATTACCAAACAGAAATAAAATCAAATTGATATCACTTGGCGTGTCTAAATCATTTGCATTTTTCCCGATAAAACCGAACTTGCAGAAAAAAGGATACAGGCATGAATGCGATAAAAATCTGGATTTGTGCAAAACAGGATAAATTTAAAGAGGAATTAGAGAATAAAATAAGCAAAGCCGAAAATTTTTCGATTACAAAAACAGTAAATAAACCGGGTGATCTGGCGAAGCTATTAACAATAGAAAGCCCCGATATTATTTTTTTTGATTTTGAACTTACCGGCAATTCAGAGGGATTAAGATATATTAAAGAGTATTTAGATGAAGATAGATCAGTAAAAATAATTATTCTTTTACCGAATGAAAATGAGCAAATCATTCACTCTTCAATTTGCTCAGGAGTTTA
This sequence comes from Ignavibacteriaceae bacterium, assembly GCA_046481785.1. Classification (GTDB taxonomy): domain Bacteria; phylum Bacteroidota; class Ignavibacteria; order Ignavibacteriales; family Ignavibacteriaceae; genus JAWOJF01. The sequence goes on from JAWOJF010000286.1 coordinate 4,623, forward strand.
TGACTATTATCTTAAAAATAGTCCTCTAACAAATTTAAAGGAAAAAGTACTCGAAGTGATTAATAGTGAGACTCCCGTTGGTGCACTGCTTAAGAATAAAATTAAAAGAACTTTTGAAAATGTAAAAATAGCAGAAAATAATTATAACCTTACTGGTAGAGAGAAAGAGATATTAAACTTATTACTTGCCGGATTAACAAAACGTAAAATGGCTGAAATGCTTGTATTAAGTTTCCATACAGTTGATTCTCATCTCCGTAATATTTACAGGAAGCTTGGAGTACAGTCAAAATCACAGGCAATTGCTAAAGTATTAAAGAGCAGCTATGCTTCAGCGGAATAAAAAGGAACATTAGCCATAACTTTAAGATAATAACCTGAAAAAATGACGGTATAGAATCACGCATCAGAGTGATTGTAAAACTTCTCTTTTAAGGGTAAATTATTTCTTAATTATTCAAATGGTATTCCAAGATAACAGATAAATGAAGCGTAAGATTGTTCTTTGTGAAGCTGAATTAATTGTCAGCCTGGATTTGAAAATGGCTTTAATAAAGAATGGCTTTGAAGTTTCAGGTTATTTTTTATCCGCTGAGGAAGCTCTGAAGTTTATTAAGAGCACCAAACCCGATTTGGTTATTACAAATGTAAAGTTAAAAGGGAAAATAAACGGATTTGAATTTAGTAAAATACTTGTTGAAAAGTATTCGATTAAGGTTGTACTTATTACCGGTGAAATGGATGAAAAGGCTCTGTTAATAAGTAAAAGTGTCTGCCAGGTAAAAAAACCGTTTACCGCTCAGGAAATTGTATCAAAGATAACGATTTTACTGAACGAATAATTGTTTGTTGATTCAGTTCAACTTTTTGCAATTTTGATAATTCCTTCCTTTTGTTAATTTTAAGTATTCATAAAAATAAAATAAAATGCATTGGATAATTTTATTTATTGCAGGATTATTTGAAATTGCCTGGGCCATTGGCCTCAAGTATTCCGAAGGATTTACACATCGCTGGTGGAGTATTTTCACAGTTGTTTCAATTATTATTAGTATGGGTTTGCTGGGTTATTGTCTTAAATACCTGCCGGTTGGTACTGCATATGCTGTATGGACAGGCATAGGTGTGATTGGAACTGCCATTCTGGGCATATTACTTTTTAATGAATCAAAAGAATTGATACGCCTGTTTTTTATTTTCCTGATAATAATTGGTATAATCGGCTTAAGGGTCTATTCGGGAACTGCTTAATTGCTCTTTTCATCGCTCTTAAGTACTGTTCCAAATCTCTCTGCCTGAAGAAACAGATCCTGTGCAAGAATTACCAGCGAAGGATTTATTTTGAACCCCGCTTTTTCAAGTCCCTTTGCAATCCAGGTATTACAAGTATTGAACAGATGATATTTATCATTAGCTCTGTAGAATTTAATATTCCCGCTATACCTTTCACTTAAAATCTCAGTATCTCCATTTTTATTTTTAAAGTATGCATCGGAAACATATTTATATAAAGTATGAAGTTGTTCACCTGTTACGGGTATTCTAATTGTATAATCCGAAAGTTCAGCATACTTATCTGCTTCAAAATTAAAGCCTTCAATTCTTAAAGCACTTGCAGTAGGGTAACCAATAGCTTTAACAGCCAGTCCTATATCAAAATCACCGGGATACTGATAGAACTCTTCATCTCCCCACCCAACATCAACATATTTGAAATTTTTAAAATCTTTTATTTCTTTCCATTCAGCAGTATCAATACTGTTTATTTCAAAAACGATACCCGTATGCCAGTGCTGTTTTACAAGGTAAATAAATTGAGTGCCTCCTTCTTCAGATGCAGGGGAATATACTTCAGTAAAAATTATTATAAGCAGTACCGTTAAAAACTTCATTGTTATTTCTCAAACAACCTTTCAAAACCATTATATGGCTGTAAAGGTATAATTTCAAAATCAATTAATCTTTCTTTAACAAGCGGAAGTGAATCAAGTACACCCCGGGCGTCACCGGCACTATCACATTCAAGCATCAAAACTGCATAATGTTTATCTGAAAAATACAATTCGCGTATTACACCGGATTTGTATAGTTCCCATGCTTTTTCCGCTTCGGACTTTAAGAGGGGTTTATAATCCCCCTCCCTAACGCCGGGCATATCTTTTTCAATTGCCAGAATTTTCATTTTATTCCTCAATTATTTTTTTATAAAAACGTTTAATTTATTCAATTCCCTGCTTTGTATACTTTTGTAATAAACTTCTATAATTAAAATAAATTATTTAATATTGCAAAAAAATAATATCGTGGTTTATATGCCAGAAGTAATTAGTTCCGGTTTATTGATGTATAGCCTTAATAATGGTAAGGTAAAAATTTTTCTTGTTCATCCGGGCGGCCCGTTTTTTACAAAAAAAGATGATGGTTACTGGGGTATACCAAAGGGCCTTGTTGAAAAAGATGAAGATCTGATGATAGCAGCTAAAAGAGAATTTGAAGAAGAGACCGGTATTAAGCCGGATGGTGAATTTATTCCTCTTGGTAAGATAATGCAAAAAGGCGGAAAAAGAGTCTACGCGTGGGCTTTTAACTGCGCCATAAATGAGCCAATCGGTATAATTTGTAATACATTTAGTATGGAATGGCCTCCCAAATCAGGTAAATATCAAAATTTCCCGGAGGTTGACAGAGGGGCATTCTTTACTGTTGAAGAAGCAGAGAAAAAGATCAATTCAGCTCAGAAAGAATTTATAGACAGGCTGCTTGAGTATCTAAAAAAATAATAAATAATATGGCTGCCGTGAAAGAATGGAAATTTTCAGATAAACATAAAATTAAAGTTTATGTCCTAACCGGGAGAAACAATGAAATCCTTTTTTTTCGTTCTGTTTACCCTCAGTGTAATTGTATTAACTCAATTTGCAGATCTAACTACAGTAACTGAAGCTCAGGATAATGAAGGCATCTACACCATTGTAATTCATGGTGGTGCAGGAACTATTGATAAATCACTTCCTGATTCTGTAAAAGAAAGTTATCTGAGTTCACTAAGAGAGGCACTAGAAATTGGCAGATCTGTTTTGGAAAAAGGGGGTACAAGTCTGGATGCCTGTGAACAGGTAGTAAGGTTTATGGAAGATGACCCCAAATTTAATGCAGGTAAAGGTGCTGTTTATACTTCAGAAGGTACTCATGAACTTGATGCTTCTATAATGGACGGGCGTAATTTATCATGTGGTGCAGTTGCAGGGATAAAAGTAGTTAAACATCCTGTTTCACTTGCAAGAATGGTTATGGAAAAAACTCCGCATGTCCTCTTAATTTCAGAAGGAGCAGAAAAATTTGCTAAAGAAAACGGGACTGATATAGTTTCCAACAGCTATTTTGACACACCTGTAAGATATGAACAACTGCAAAAAATGTTAAAGGATAAAAAAGGTACGGTCGGCTGCGTAGCATTAGACAAACATGGAAATCTTGCCGCTGCAACTTCTACAGGGGGTATGACAAATAAAATGCCCGGCAGAGTAGGAGATTCTCCTTTAATAAATGCCGGTACTTATGCAAATAATAATACCTGTGCTGTTTCTGCTACCGGACATGGAGAAAAATTCATAAAGAACACAGTGGCATTTAGTATCTCAGCATTAATGGAGTATAAAAATCTAACTTTAAAAGAAGCCGCTGATGAGATTATCCATAAAAAGCTGGAGCCCGGTGACGGCGGTATAATTGCAGTTGATAAAAACGGCAGCTATGTAATGACATTTAACTCCACCGGAATGTTCAGAGGCGCTGCAACTTCTGAAGGAACTTTTGAAGTTAAAATATGGGAATAAGAATTTTGATTTACGATTTATGATTTTATTTTGATGAACGGATTTGAAACCTGTACTGTTTTTTTATATTTGATATATATAAAATTCTAAAATAACCAGGAGAATTATGGAACGGCCGTCCGAAAATGAGTACGCCTCTTATTATCAGAAGTATGTAAGCCTTATTGCAGATAATATTGTGTCTGCACTTAACCACCAGCTTGAAGAAATGCAGAATATTTTTTCTTCCTTAAATGAAGAGACTGGAAATTATGCTTACGATACCGGTAAATGGACAATAAAAGAACTGCTTGGTCATGTGATTGATACTGAAAGAGTATTTTCTTACAGGATTATGTGTATTGCACGCGGCGAGAAACAGTCCATGCCGGGAATGGACCAGAATGATTATGTAAATGGCACTGATTTTAATTCACGCAGTTTGCCTTCTCTTGAAGAGGAATACAAACATCTTCGTCTGGCCAATATAGCCCTGGTGAAAAGTTTAAAAGAAGAAGAATTAAATAAAAAAGGAACAGCCAGCAACAATCCTGTTACAGTCCGCGCTTTGGTATTTATACTTGCCGGACATGAAAAACATCATTTGAATATTTTAAAAGAGAGATATAATAGTGTTTTCACTAAATAAGATTTAGGCTGGTGCACTATATAACCTTATAAATTTCTTTCAGTATTTCATCAGTAGCACCCAGGTTTTCCTGAACGTAATCATAAGAAATTTTACCAAGAGATTTTCTTAAATCATCGTTGCCGAACAGCATCCTGAACTGCCGGAATGCCTCTCTTTTATTTCTTATCATTATACCCCCACCCCTTTTCATTAACTGCTGTGCTTCCTGGGAAGTATTGATCTTTGGTCCGAATAAAACAGGAACGCCGTAAACAGCAGCTTCAAGTATATTATGAATGCTCTGTTTAAAACTTCCGCCGATAAATGCTGCATCTGCATAGGTATATAATGTAAGCAGTATACCAATAGAATCAACAATAATTACACGCTCTCCATTATAATTATTCAAATAAGAAAAGCGTATTGTTTTTAAATCACGTGAAAGTTCATTTTCTATTCTCTCAAGAGTTACAATAGTGGGTTCATGTGGTGCAATAATAAGCAAAGCGCTTTTATCATATTTAGCTGTTTTAATGAATGCTGGAAGAATTACATTTTCATCAAGCTCCCAGGTACTGCCTGCCACAAGTATTTTTTTATCCCGGAGTATTTCCTGTTTAATAAGATTTCTATCTTTTGCGTTTGCACTCCGCTGGTAGACCCTGTCAAACCTGGTATCCCCAACAACCTTTACCTGTTCTTTTGAACATCCAAATTCAAAAAAACCTTCTTCATCATCTTTTGAAACAGTTAAAAATTTATTTATATCCTTAAATAATACCTTATGAAAATTTTTGCTCAGGGGAAATTTTCTTAATGAATTACCCCTCATGGTGGCATCAACCACAAATGAAGTGATCCCTGTTTTTTTCATTGCCCATATATGATTAGGCCAGATATCATATCTCATCATAACAGCCAGATCGGGCCGCACAATATTTATAAATCTTTCCGCGTTGGATTTTGTATCGAATGGAAGATAAGAAACAAGATCTGCATAAGGATATTTTTTTGAGTTTTCATACCCTGACGGAGAAAAGAAAGTTACCAGGATATTTATCCGCGGGTTATCCTTCAGTTTTTCAATAATTGGTTTAGCCTGCTCAAACTCCCCCAGAGATGAGGAATGAAACCATATTAGTTTCTTTGATTTATCGAGTGCAGCGGCATTTAAGATAAGCTCTTCGAAAATCCGTTTTCTTCCCCTTATACCCTTTTTAACCTTAACTATGAATAAACTTCCTAAATGGATAAAAATATACAAGCCGGGAATAACAATAATGTTGTAAAACAAAAACCAGATTTTTTTCATCAGGGGTTAAGCAATCTTAATAAACTTTCAAAAGCCATTTGAGGAGTTAATTCCAGCATACATCTGAAGTGCCCTTTGGGACAGCTTTCTCTACCAATATGTGAACACGGCCTGCAATTTAACAATTTGTTCTCTAAAATTAAATTTTTGTTTATATATGGAGTAAATCCGAATTCCCTGACAGTGGAACCGAAAAATACCATAACAGGTGTTTTAACAGCACAGGCAGTATGCATTAAGCCGGAATCATTACAAATTAAGGCAGAGCAATTTTTCATATCTGCTGCAATTTGTAGTATATTATTGTCATTTGATAAATCTACTGCATAATCAACAGGCCCGGCTATTTCGCTGCATATTTTCCTGTCATCTTTTCCGCCGAAAAGAAATATCTTATATCCTTCCCTTCCCAGGCGGATACCCAGTTCAATATAATATTCTTTTGGCCACATCTTGGTAAAATGCCTGGCACCGGGAGCAAATCCTATATTTTTTTTATCAAAAGTAATCTGAGATTTAATATTGTCAGAAATGACGAGGTCTAATCCTTCCTCATCAAGATGAAATCCGGGGATAGTTGAAGCATATCTGACAGGGATGGGCGGGGCTTCTCTCAGTTTGTTTATCTTAAAATTCACAAGTAAGAATTTATCCACACTTCGTTTTGAGAAACGTTTTGCCGGGGCTTTTAATCTGCCCGTTATTCTTCTTGATCTTATATTATTTTGCAGGTCTATAACAAGATCATAGCCTGCTTCTGTAAGCTGCTCTATAAGCCCTTCACGCTCATTGTATGTGAATACCCGGTTGATGTATGGGTTAAACAGAATTACGTCTTTATACTCTTCTTTAACCAGGAAATCAATATCAGTACCCGGATATTGTTTTTTAACAGACCTTAAAAGAGGTGTGGTTAGAAGAATATCTCCAAGGGAGCTTAATCTTATAATAAGAATTTTTTTTATTTTGGTTAAATCCACAAAAAGAATATCTTTAATTAAATTATCTGTCAAACATAAATAAATAGATGTTTTACTTCCATATTTATTGCAGTTTTAATAAATCTGACATATTTTTAAAATACTAATAAAACAGGGTAGAATGATGGGTACATTACCGCCTCCGGCTACGCAAAATTTTCCGGAAGATTCATTAGAAAAACAAGTATATAGTATAGTAGAGAACTTAAGTGAATATATACCAATATTGAATGACAGAAACAGGCTGGGATTTTCGCTTTATAAATATGTAAAAGGTGAAGGGGATCATCCTAATATTTTGGTAAAAGCCACTAAAATTAAAATAGAGGGAGTTTCACCGGAAGAACTTGCCGCAAAGATTACCACTGAAATTGAGAAGATAAAGAAATAAGCAGGTATTTCTTTTTTCCATTAAATGTTAACAGCCCGATTAGGAGAGCGTTGCAGAACTAAATGGGAATGC
>JAWOJF010000214.1:0-19044 GCA_046481785.1 Ignavibacteriaceae bacterium
ATAATCTTTGACTTTTTATTAAAATATTTCAGGTTCTTAGATGTAATTGAATCCAGATCGCCAATAATTACATCGGGAGTAAGATTTAACTTACGGGCAGAGTTTGCACCGCCATCGGCACATATAAGAGACGAATAATTTCTTTTCTGAAGAAAAGTAACTAAACTTTTTTTAGGTGGTTTGCCATTGGCGAGAATAATACATTTTTTCATAGTAATAAAAACGATTTCATATGGGTAAAATAAATTTCTTTTTCAGATGCCCCGGTACATGATGCAATTAATACCCCCTTGCGAGAGTCTGTGTTAAAATTAAAGATTGAGGAATAAATATTAATTTTATTGATTAACCCCATGTATTAACATGCACAAACTCATTAAGGAGAGATTTCGTAAGGTATACGATATCTTCTTCAGACGCCCCAGCGCAGGGTGTTGCAGAACGATAAATTTTTGTCATTTCGGACAATTTGAGAGTTCTGCAACATCCTGCAGGCGTCTCTACGGTTATAATCCTAATTGAACGCCGACTAAAAAATTTCTTTCGGCTGCAGGAAAAAACTCCTGTCCTATTGCATAGGCAGAATACAGGTTATCAAATATATTATTTACCTGTAATATAAGCCTGGATGATGTTAAAGAATTAAATAAATTTAATTCATAACCGGCTGAAAAATCAGCAGTAAAATAAGCTTCATTTTTATTATCAGAATAAGTTACAAAACCGGGAAATTGCGTAAGATATTCACCTAATTTATCATCATAATTATCGGAATAAAAGGAACCCACATATTTTCCTGTAAGCTGAACAAACACTCCCCTGCTTTTATAATTAAGTCCAAAGTTAGCAAGAAAATCGGGAAAGCCGCTTATCCGGTTATCACTCAGATCAATAAAATTTTCTGAGTCTAAGTAAAAGTAACCTTTATTTATCCTGTTCCAGCTATAAGTTGCATTAGCAAAAACTTCAAAAGAATTCAGAACTCTGGCATTAGCAGAAAGTTCAATACCGCTGTGTATAGTCCGGTCAACATTACCTGTTATTGGCTGCCCAAACCTGTCCAGCTCACCGTTCTTTACAATTTCATCATCAAAGAGCATATAAAATAAATTCAATGACACAGAATAATTGCGATACGTTAAAGAGGTACCCAGCTCAAAATCATTCATAGTTTCAGGCTGTACAAGTGGACTGTCAAAATCATATGAGCCATCAGTATTCTGCTCAAACTGAGGTACTTCTCCGCCGCTTGATTCGGCAGCATCATAATAATTTTTAAGTCTGGGTTCCCTGGTTACCCGGGCAAAAGAAAAGTAAATATTTTGGTTTGATGTTAGTTTATAGTTAATGCCAAAGCGCGGATTAAAAAACAAATCGCTTACCTCAAACTCATTTCCTGCATATCTTTCATTAAATAACCTGTATTTATGATATGTAAGCTGCAATTCACCCAATAAGTTTAACCTGTCAGTAACCCTGTATGACTCATGAACAAATCCGCTTATAATGTCTTTACTGCCGTTATAAAAATAGTAATAATAATCAGGGGTTACACCGGGCGGAAGATTTTCGGCATATTGTATTCTTCCCCAATGATCTGATTTATGTTTCCTGAATTCGCCCCCAAGTATAAGATCACCATTATTATGCTTAATGCTAACGCGTGGAATCCACCCATATTGAGCATTTTCCACCTGCGCTCTTATTAGGGCATTGGTTGGTTCAAACGCAGGATCAAATCCATTCTGATTAAGCCGGAAATAATCATCACTAAAAACAGACCACGAACCATCATAATCAAAAAATCCGGTTCCTAATATTAAAAACAACGCTGAATTAATTGTAATATCATTATTAAGCTGCAGTTCATTCAACAATTCATAATGAGGCTGTGAAAAATTTTCTATTTCTGAGGGCCTGCGGTTAAGCGAATATGTAATTTCATTATTATCAGCTTCCCAGTAAGAATAATTAGCTCTTCTTAACTCTTTATCCTTGACCGCAAATTTTGGTAAACCGGTATATGCCAGGCCATCTTCAATAGGACCACCGTATAGGTTAATCTGAGTAGTAAAATTTTCATCATACCTTATAGCAGAAAGATGATAAGAATTAAATTTCACCCATGACATATTTCTATAGCCGCTGCTTAATATCTGGGAAAGTTTTGCATACACGGAATATTTATCATCTACTAAACCGCTGGAAAAAGAAGCGCTGTATTTTCTTGTATTATAACTGCCAAGAGAAGCAGAAGCACTAACATGTGGTTTGTTGGAAAAAGCAGATGTTATAATATTTATTGATCCGCCAATTGCCGGATAGCCAAACACTCCGGAGCCTGCTCCTCTTTGCACCTGCACCATTTCCGTACTTGCAAGCAAATCAGGGAAATCCAGCCAGTAGACATTGTGGTCTTCAGGTTCATTCTGCGGGATACCATTAATAGAAACTGAAATCCGCCTCTGATCAAACCCCCTTATACTTATATAATTATAACCAATTCCATTTCCGCCTTCAGAATAAAAAGTTGTAGAGGGTAAAGTACTAAGGTACTGCGGAATATCCTGTACTGTATAATTCTCCTCTATGTCTGTCCGGGTTATTTTATCGAAAGCTAATGGCGTAATTCCTGTTGTGCCAATACTTCCCTTTACAAGAACCGATTGTGACGGAATTACTTTTGGGAAGAGGTAAATTGTAAATGATTCTTTATCATCAATTGAATTAATTTCAATCTCTTTAGTCTCATATCCTACATAACTTACTACAAGAATATCATCATTAGAGAAATTATCTTCAAGAGTAAACTCTCCCTTGTAATCTGTGGCAGTACCAAACTGCAGGTTAGACTGAAGAACAATATTAGCATTAAAGAGAGGATGGAGAGTTTCCGAATCAACAACCTTTCCTTTAAGAACGCCGGTTTGCCCGAAGCAGACAAAGCCATATAACAAAAAAAGAACAATTAAGTTTTTCATTTTAATACTCCTTTACACACATTAAGTGCATGATGAAATAAAAAAAGCCGTCAATATCCGGAGGGTATCCGGGTGAAACGGCTAAAACAAAATTATTCTTTTAGCCCGTTTCCCTACGCTGGTATTATCCAGATCAGGTTTCAGGGTATAATCTCAGCTATCGCGCAATGCGTGATAACACCCCTAACGGCCTCGTTAAATAAATTTAAGAACTGTGTCCTTTAAAATAAAAATAGCAGGAACATTATGCAAACATTCCTGCTACTTGTAATTACTGATTAATTACTTAATTATTCAACTTTTATTTTTTGACCTGCCAGTATTTTATTGCTTTTAAGGTTATTAAGAGCTTTTAACCGTGCAACACTCATACCATATGCCTGTGCTATTGAATACAAAGATTCGCCTCTGCCTACACGGTGAATCTTTGCTTTGTCATTAGCCGGCACATTAGAATCGGGAATATCATTAACTCCTGCATCAGAGTAAATTTTTAAAGTTGAACCGGCAAGAATTTTATTGCTTCTTAATCCGTTCCAATTTCTTATAGCGGAAGCAGATACTTTGTACATTTCCGCTATTTTACCAATTGCATCGCCGCTTTTTACTTTGTAGTAATTAACGTTTGCAGAAGTCTTGGTTGTGTTGTCACCATAAGCGGCAGTGTTTTTGTCATCAGAATATATTTTTAATGATTTGCCTGCATAAAGCGTGTTGCTTCTTAAACCATTCCAGGATTTTATTTTAGAAACAGAAACTCCGAATTTTTCGGCAATCTCACCAATGGTATCACCTTTTTTAATCTTATATCTGAAAACAGAAGATTTTTTGGAAGCTGAATTATCACCGGAAGCTACATAGCTTGCTGTCTTATCGGTGTAAATTTTTAATTTACTGCCTGCATATATTTTGTTTCCTGAAATGCTGTTCCAGTCTCTTAATGCATTAATACTAACTCCATAACGGACTGCTATAGAATTAAGATTTTCACCTTTTCTTATTTTATGATAAACCCATGCATTGCCACTGCTGTTTGCCACTGCAGTACTGGTGCTGGATTTTTCTATTGTGGTTTGATTATCAAGGCTGGCATAAAATTCTTTTTGTTCCTCAGGAACATAAACTGTAAGCTTCTGACCAATACTTATTGTATGTGTATATGGAATATTATTCCAGTTACGGAGATCACTTACTCTTGTTTTGAATAAATCTGCAATACTAAGCAGGCTTTCACTCTTTTTAACTGTATAAGTAACCGGAACTTTTCCCTCTGGAACAATTGATTGTGTGGATGCTATATTCTCTGAAGATTCTTCAACAGATTCTTCAACTTCTGCTATAGTAGTTTCTGTTCCAAGTGAAGTTTCTACATCAGTTGTAGTTTCTGTTTCCGGAGTATTTCCGGTTTCAGCAACAGTACCATTTCCTTTATTCAGCGCCAGGTATGGCGAAACATAACCTTCGGTTCCCTCTTCATCAGCCGCTTCTGTATTAGTATTATATGCATAATTTTTTTCTGCAATATTGGCGGCAACAGGTATTCTAAGTTTAACTCCTTTTGAAAGCTTGGTTTTGGTAGAAATATTATTTGCATCTGCCAAATCATTAATTGAAACCGCATATTTATTTGCAATTTTACTTAATGACTCACCTCTTTTTACATTATGAACCAGGTAAGTTCTTTTTGCTGATTCCGGTACATTTTTAAGATTTGAAGCAAAAGTTTCTGATTTACCCCTGGGAATTTTTAATGCATAAGAGCCTGAGGGAGTGCTGGTCTGAGTAAGTTCGGGATTCATGTCCTGTAAAGTTTCGACTGAAACTCCCGCACATTCAGCTAGAAAATTCAGGTCCACAGCTTCATCAACTGCGTGTGTTTCATATTCGTAAGGAGTTTCAAAAGCTATATCAGTAAATCCATATTTTTCCGGATTCATTCCAATTAAAGAAACTGCGATATATTGAGGTACATATCCACGGGTCTCTTTTGGCAGATATTTAAAAGCAGCCCAGTAATTATGCTGTCCTGCTCTTCTAACTGCGCGGTTAATTCTTCCTTCACCTGCATTATATGACGCCAAAGCAAGGTACCAGTCACCAAGATTGGTATACAGGTCTTTCAAATGACGTGCAGCCGCACGAGTAGATTTTTCAGGGTCTCTTCTTTCATCAAGATAAAAATCTGATTCAAGGCCATAAGCCCTGCCGGTGCTTTTGCTAAACTGCCATAAACCCACACAGGCTGCCCATGAGCGTGCTGTAGGATTTAATGCGCTTTCAACCATACTTAAATAAACAAGCTGTCTTGGAGCGCCTTCTTCATCAAAAATTTTGGTCATCATCGGGAAGTATTTACCTGAACGTGCAAGCCAGAGATTCATATGCTTTCTTCCGCGTCCGGTAAAAAAGTCAATCCATTTTTCAACATGAGAATTTATTTCAAGAGGAATTTCGGCGGGGATAACCATGGGTGACTGACCAGGAACTACTTCAGCTTCGGCTACAGAAGGTTCGGGGAGAGTTTTTCCCATCCATTCTTCCAGGGCTGCAAATGATACATCCACCGGTAATTCGGCTAACCCATCTACATATTTTTTATAATCTTCAATAATAGAATTTTCTAATTCGGCATATGCTGAATTTTCTTCAATTCCGGGATAGTAACTGAGGTTGTTAATAATTCTTAGTGCGGCTTCGTAGTTGGTAACAGTTTCCGAAGTACTGTTTAATTCCTGTTTTGCAAGTGCAGCAACATAATGTTGTCTTGCCTGTTCAAGCATTTCTGATACAATTCCACCTTTATTAACAGTTTTTGTCTGGTCGGCAGAATTATCTTTTTTTGCTATCTCTTTATTTCCGCCGCAGGAAACAGCCAGCAGCGAAAATAAAGAGATAACTACATACTGTAATAACCTTTTAGTCATGTAGTCTCCAATAATTTATGTAATTTTACATTTAGAATATAAGTTTTCATGTGCGTTTAATCAAGTAAAAAATGAATTGTTCTTTATAATCACGCTGGAAATAATGAGTTAAAAATTTTTCTATTGACATCATTCCCCAATTATTTGCTATCATCAAACAATTATTTCTTTAATTGTTACCTCACTTTAATTATCATAATGGGATATTCCCGTGTTTCTTTTTAGGATTTTTGTCTACTTTGCTCTTCAGGATATTAAACGCATTAATAATTTTTAACCGTGTTTCTTTAGGAATTATTATATCGTCTATATATCCTCTTTCAGCCGCAATGTAAGGATTTGCAAACTTTTCAATGTATTCTGAAAGCTTTTTAGACAGCTCTTCCTCTGGTTTTTCTGCTTTTGAAATCTCTTTTTTGAATATTATTTCAACGGCACCTTTTGGTCCCATAACAGCAATTTCAGCAGTTGGCCAGGCAAAATTAAAATCACCACGGATATGCTTGGAATTCATCACATCATAAGCACCGCCGTAGGCTTTCCGGGTAATAACAGTAACTTTAGGAACAGTTGCTTCGCAAAACGCAAAAAGCAATTTAGAACCATGCCTGATGATACCGTTCCATTCCTGTTCTGTTCCGGGTAAAAATCCGGGGACATCTACCAGAACCAGAAGAGGGATATTAAAAGCATCACAAAAGCGTACAAATCTTGCTCCTTTAACAGATGAGTTAATATCAAGTACACCTGCCAAAACCTGGGGCTGATTTGCAACAATACCTACTGACATTCCGCCAATACGTGCAAAGCCGACAATAATATTTTCTGCAAAATTTGAATGAACTTCAAAAAAATCATTATCATCAGCTAAAAGATGAATGATTTCTTTCATATCATATGGCTTATTAGGGTTCTCAGGCACTATTTCGTTAAGCCTTTCAATGGGTGCCTGTGATTTACTATCGAAATCTTTTTCAAAAGGTTTATCCATAAAATTCAGGGGCAGGTAACTCAATAATTTTCTTACATTTAGTAAAGTTTCCACTTCATTTTCAAAAATAAAATGGGCAACTCCGCTTTTTGATGCATGAGTTTCTGCTCCACCAAGATCTTCAAATGTAACGTCTTCATGAGTAACGGTTTTTACAACATTAGGCCCTGTTACAAACATGTAGCTGGTATTTTTAACCATAAAAACAAAATCGGTTATTGCCGGCGAATAAACTGCACCCCCGGCACAAGGCCCCATAATAACAGATATCTGCGGAACAACTCCTGAAGCCAGAGTGTTAAGAAGGAAAATGTCAGCATAACCGCCAAGGCTTACAACACCTTCCTGAATTCTTGCACCACCGGAATCATTTAAGCCTATTACCGGAACACCCACCTTCATTGCCATGTTCATTATCTTTACAATTTTTTCAGCATGCGTCTCAGAAAGTGAACCGCCGAAAACAGTAAAATCCTGACTAAATAAAGCCACGGGCCTTCCGTCTATTTTAGCAAAGCCGGTTATTACACCGTCACCCGGGTAATGCTGGTTTTCCAAACCGAATCCCACAGCACGGTGTTTAACAAACATATCAACTTCTTCAAAACTGCCTTCATCAACTAATAGTTCAACACGTTCGCGTGCGGATAGTTTTCCTTTAGCATGCTGGCTTTTAATTCTATCTTCACCGCCGCCAAGTTTTGCTTTTTCTTTTTTCTTAAGAAGTTCTTCTATTTTTTTATCCATATACGCAACCTTACTCTCCGGCTTCGGCCCGGGCCTTCGCCGGGACAAGCTGCCCTCTTCCCGGCAAGGAGAGAGGGACATTTAAAATTCTGTATCGCTCCTGTTGAGCTTTAATATTTGTATAGCATTTTTTTCTATTTATATGCCGCCACGCTGCGGCTAAACCAAAGATTTAATTTGAATTTTTTTGCAACGATATATTTTTATAACAGGTTTAATAACCTGTTATAAGCTGCAGAGCAGCGGTATATTAGTAGTATGAAATGTTCTTCATCAAATAGAAAAATTTACCGTCTCGCCAATATTTTCTGCTCTGAAATATGATTCTATTTCATCACGCAGGGCTATTACATCTTTGGTGGCGGTAAAATCTTTTAATTGTATTTTCTCTTTAATGTTAATCTCTTTAAAAACAGTACCCGGATTTTTTTTCATTAACAATATCTCATCAGATAAAAATATTGCCTCATGAATGTTTGTTGTTCCAAGAAGAAAATTAATTTTAAGCTCACTGCTTATAACTTTTATAAGCTGGTATATTTCATCCCTGGTTTCGGGATCCATGTTTTTAAATGAATCATCAATAAGTACTATTTTAGGATTTACAGATAAAGCACGGGCAAGTGATATTCTGAAACGGAATCCATAACTTTTATTATGCGGGAAATGATCTTCGTAACCGGCAAGCCCAACAAGTGAAATTAAATTATTTACGCTGCTCTCTGAATTATTAGAAGATGTCTTTAAAGGGAACTCTATATTTTCACGGACATTATACCACGGAAACGATGACGGTTTTTCCGGGATGTAAACAATTTCACCTGCGGGAATATTATATTCCTTCCCATTTAAAATTACACTCCCCTGAGATGCTTTCTCCACAGCGGCAATAATTTTAAGCAGTGTTGATTTTCCCGCACCTAAAGGGGCCAAAACTGTTTTTATCTTCCCTCTTTCTTCATCTGATTCAAATGAGAAATTAATATTATCCAGTACCAGCAAATTAAACCCTGTATCACTGGTATAGTATTTCTTTAATTCCTTAACAGAAAGAAGATTTTTACTGCTCAATTATACTCCATGAAAAAAACTTGCCTCTCAGGTATTTTATTCCTGCAGCACCCGCGTATATTGTTATTCCGGTAATAATAAAAGTGGAAAACAGGGCTGACAGGTCTTTATACTCAAGGGCCAGCCTGAATATTGTACCGAGTCCATATCCCCCTTTAATATATTCAAAAGCAATAAGCATTGACCAAATATAAAAATGAAGTGTAAAAATATGTTTTATCAGCGCAGGCTGAACAGCTTTCCAAACTACGAAGCGGTTAACAATGTTTTGTTTAACCCCAAGCGATAAAGCTGAAAAGGTATACTCACCGGGAACATCATTAACTTCACTTTTAATTTTTATCATCATCGATGTAAATGCCGTGGCAAAAGCAAAAACAAACTCAATAGATTCTGAATCAGGAAACCAGTAGATAAGCATTAACCCGATTGCAATGCCAGGGATAAATTCTGCAAACCATTCCAGTGATATTATAAAATCTGTTACAGGGGTAGTAGTTTTAAGCAGGCTGCCGGTAAGTAATCTGACTAAGATATATGCCGCCAAAAGGGAAAGATATACTGCTGTAATAGTTGACAGATAATTTACAGGTAAATTATAATCCTCCCACAGATCGCCAAAAGAAATAAATACAATTGAAGGTTTTGGAAGTATATTGTTTACAGGCAGGATAAATTCAAAAAGTACAACCCAAAGCAGTAAGTATATAAGCAAATAATATTTATAATTCTTCACCAGCGTATTTTCGGATTGTTGTTAAAAATGAAGAATAAACAAATTTCTGTTTTGTAATATAGATAAGACTGAGTGTAAGAGCAAGCCTGCCTATAAGAGCAAGCCTGCCTGCCGAAGGCAGGTAAAAGTCACTTTCACATTTTCACAAAAGGATTTTCCCTCTTCTCAATTCCTATTCTTGTATTTTCACCATGACCGGGATAGATAACTGTATCATCAGGTAATATGAAAAGTTTTTCCCTGATTGATTTTAATAAAGTATCATAATCTCCGCCCCACAGATCTGTTCTGCCAATGCCGCCGTGAAATAATACATCGCCGGCAATGCAGAATTTTTCTTTCTCAAAATAGAGGCAGTGTTCTCCGGGCGAATGTCCCGGTGTAAAAAGAAAAGTAATTTCAGATGTACCGAGGTATATTTTTTTATATTCATCAATGTACTGGTCGGGCATTGGGGGATTGTCAAACTCAATTCCGAAAGCTGCCGCCTGTTTATCTGAAAACTCAAGCAGAGATTTATCCAGTTCGGGAACAAGATAAATAGGATTATACTTTTCTTTTATGAACTTAATCCCGAGTACATGATCAATATGGCAATGGGTAATTACCAGGTATTTTGGTTCAATTCCCTTTTCTTCGATAAAGTCAGATAATTCTTTCTCCTCAAATGAATCAATGCATCCGGGATCAACAACAATTCCTTCATGGGTTTCTTCATCCCATATTACATATGTATTCTCTGAAAACGGATTAAATATAAATTTTTTTATTGTAATCATAATTGTTTTTGCATGGACACGCCGTGGCGTGTCCATGCATATTTTATTGTCTTTTTAGGGACATGCCGTGGCGTGTCCATGCATATTTTAATTGTCTTTTTAAGGACATGCCGTGGCGTGTCCCTACATATTTTAATTGTCTTTTTAAGGACACGCCGTGGCGTGTCCCTACATATTAACGAAAATTCTTTTTTATTCTTTTATTTAATTTGCCTGTGTATGTATTAAAATTATCCTTTGTCTCTTCGATAGAGTCCCCGCCGAATTTTAACAGGAAATATTTTGCCAGTGTCCATGCAAGCATCGATTCGGCTATAACTGCACATGCAGGAACAGCCACAAAATCACTTCTTTCTCTCCTTGCATCTACTGCTTTCATATTAGTTAGATCAATACTTTCAATAGGGCTCATTAAGGTTGCTATTGGTTTCATAGCACCGCGTACTATAATGGGCAGCCCTGTTGATGTACCCCCTTCAATTCCACCGGCACGGTTTGTTTTACGTGATATTACATCACCCTGTGCTGTAATTTCATCATGCGATTCAGAGCCAAATTTTTCTGCTGACTCAAATCCTGTTCCTATAGATACAGCCTTAACTGCATTGATAGACATTATAGAATGTGCAATTTCAGCATCAAGCTTTGTATCATAATGCACAAAACTTCCAAGCCCAACAGGAACACCGGTTGCAACAGCATAAAATGTTCCGCCAAGCGTGTCCCCTCTTTTCTTAGCTAATTTTATTTTGTTTATAATTTTTGTTTCATGGTCCTTATCAAAAACTTTTACTTCGCTTTTATCGGATTGTTCAGATAAGTCCCATCCTTTAAAGTTTTTAGGGAGCTTATTATTAAAAAGTTTATCTGCAAAATTTTCCTTCGGATAAACTCCGCCAATACTTTCAACAAAACTGCCTATGGAAATGCCGAACTCTTCAAGAAATTTCCGCGCAATACTGGCAGCGGCAACTCTTGCGGCAGTTTCCCTGGCGCTTGATCTCTCAATAGAATTTCTTATATCATTAAAATTATATTTGGATATACCGACAAGATCGGCATGGCCCGGGCGCGGGATAGTAATTTTTTCAACATCCGCAGTCCTCTTACCGGAAGTCATTTTCTCAACCCAGTTTTCCCAGTCACTGTTTTTAATTAATAAAGAAATTGGTGAACCAAGTGTTTTCTGAAAACGGATACCGGATAAAATTTCAGCTTTATCAGTTTCAATTTTCATTCTTAATCCCCTGCCGTATCCCCCCTGTCTTCTTTTAAGATGAAAATTTATATAGTCATTTTCTATTTTCAGATTTGACGGAAAGCCTTCAATTATTGCTGTTAGTGCCTTCCCGTGTGATTCACCCGCGGTTAGAAACCTGATCATTTATTCTCCGGATTATTATTTCAGCAAATATAAAGAAAATCAGCAGTAAAATGATTATCCACAGTCCTTTTTCGACTATTATAGGCTTAATAAGGGTATTTTTCAGGTAATAATGAATATTATTTCAAAAATACGGCGTTTCCGCAGCATATTATAGCTTAAACATTTATATACTTTTTACGATAATTAATCACAGTAACAAATACTCCGGGGGGAGTGTGTACCTTTATGAGATTCTCTGAATTTAAAAGAAGTGTAGATATTGCTCTGAACGAGGGTCAGAATGGCACTAATGACAGAACCCGTAATTTAGAGATGCTGCTCGAATTGATCAGCAGAATTAACCAGTCTTTAAACCTTGATGAAGTATTAAAAATAGTAGTAGCAAATGCCATCAAACTAACTGATTTTGAAAAGGGCTGTGTTTACTTAGCCGATTCAGTTACAAAAAAGCTTGATTTTAAAGTCGGTATGGATTCAGAAAATAATGAAATACCGGTGGAATCTTTCAGCGCCAGCCAGACTGTTATTGAAGATGTTTATAACAGCGGGCAGTCAATCTATATTGAAAATGCTCTTAACAGTGCTGACTGCAGGCAATGTACAAGTATTATCAGTCTCGAACTTCAAACAATATTCTGCGCTCCTTTAAAAAATATTAATGGCAAGATCGGTGTAATTTATGTGGATAGTAAAAAACTGCATGACATAAGAGAGAAAGGTATTATTGAGATATTTGAAATTATGGCAGGACAAGCAACTACATCAATAATAAATGCCGAACTTCATAGCGATCTGCAGAAACTAAGCCAGATATACACACGAAATATTTTAACTTTTATGAAAGGCGACCGTAACAGGACTGCCGCATTCTTAGGAATACCCCGCAAAAAACTTGATGCACTTTTAGATTAATTTTATTAACCCCGGTACTATCTATAGCTTCCTAACGGAATTTTTAGTTCCGAATTTATCCATATCATTATAAACATTACATCCCTCTTACGGGATTTCGAATCAATCCCAGAGGGATGCAATATTTATAGAATGATCATCTAAACGAAGATCACTTAACTATTTCACAGGCGTAAACCTAATAGCCTGTCCTCCACCGGCTGCTAATCTTAATTCCAAAACTGTACTGATATCAACAGTCTGTTCAATAATTTCATAATCCAACGGGTTAGTAATCCAGTCTGCTTTCAGCCCATCACGGTAAATTTCTGCAGTATACTTTTTACCCGGATCAAGAAAGCTTAACGGAACTTCAAGCAGTCTTCCCTCTTCATCGGTCATACTGCCGAGGTACCAGTTATCGCTGTTCCTGTCTTTTCGTACAACAGTAATATAATTACCAATGCTTGCATTAAGAACTTTAGTAGCAGCCCAGTCTGCGGGTACATCAAGAATAAATTTAAATAAGTCCGGTTTGGCTTCATAATTTTCAGGAAGGTCAGAAGCCATTTGCAGCGGGCTGTAAAGAACAACAAAATAGGCAAGCTGTTTGGCAATTGTTGTATTAGCCCTGTTATCAACAGGGGGATCATCTTCAAACAAAATATCAAAAGTACCGGGAGTAAAATCCATTGGGCCGCTTAATAAACGGGTAAAAGGAATAGTAACAGTATGGCCTGGAGGGTTACCGCCTTCACCGCCCCATGCTTCATATTCCTGTCCCCGGGCACCTTCGCGAGTCATAAAATTAGGCCATGTTCTTCTAATACCTGTATCTTTAATCGGCTCATGAGCATCAATCATAATATGATGTTCTGCAGCAAGTTCAACAACCTTTTGATAATGCCTTACCATATACTGCCCGTGATGCCATTCATTTTGTATGTTCCCGTTTTCATCAGTCCTTTTAATAGTTTGGCCATGCCCCACATATCCGGTTTTAACAGCTCTTACACCAAGGCTTTCATAAAGTGCAAAAGCATCTTTCATCTGCCGTTCATAATTCTCAACTCCGCCACCTGTTTCATGATGGCCAATTAATCTAGTTCCTTTATCAAGTGCATATTGGGCAACCTCTTTAAGATTAAAGTCTGGATACGGTTCGGTAAAATTAAATTTATCACCATTCTGAACCCAGTCACCATCCCAGCCGGTATTCCATCCTTCCACAAGCACCCCGTCAAAGCCGTATTTAGAAGCAAAATCTATATACCTTTTAGTATTCTCAGTTGTAGCACCGTGTTTAGGTCCTGATCCCCATGTTGATATACCGATGTGCATTGCCCACCATATACCAACGTATTTACCCGGCTTAATCCATGAAATATCTTCAATTTTATTATGCTCAGTTAAATTAAGAATAAGATAAGAAGTAATTAAGCCCCCGGGAGTGTCGGCTACCTGAATTGTTCTCCAGGGTGTTTTCATTGGTGCTGTAGTTTTAACTTTTATGCCGTCAGACCATGGGATAAGATTAGCTTTTAATTTATATCCACCGATATTTTCAAGTGTCATACTTGCGTAATCATAAAGAGCAGCTTCATGAAAACTAAGATAAACCCCATCTTCTGTTTCCATAGTGAAAGGAGTATGAACAGTATCTATTCCAGATAGTGGTTTATTTTCATCAAGAAACTCGTACCTGTTCCACTGGTATGCGCCTATCCCCCATGTTGAGTGGTCGCCGGTTAAATAAAACTCGGTAAGTTCATCAGTTATTTCAAAATATCCAAGATTATCCTGCTCTGGAAATTCATACCTGAAACCTATTCCGTCATCATAAACACGGAAGATAATATTCATCTTTACTGAAGGTGATATTGTTTCAGAAAGATTTACGGAAAGTTCATTATAATTATTGCGGATATCCTTCTGTTCGCCCCATACCTGTGTCCATGTTTCATCAAATGAGCTTTGATTTTGTGAATCAACTTTTAAATTTTTATTAACCGGCTGACGGTCCTTAATCTCAAAACCCAAAGCAGACTTTTGAATTATTTCTCTTCCAAATCTTAAAAGTGAATAGTAAGGCTTACCTTCTTCAAGTGTAAAAGTAACTTCAAGAACATTGCCCGGAGATGAGACTTTATAACTCTGAGAAACCGAGATATTAGTAATAATAAATACTGTAACTAAGATAAGAAGTTTGCGCATAGGTTATTTCCTTTCTATAGATACAAAAATCTTTTGAAAATGTTTTAAATACAAATAAAAGTGTGAAATATCGTATCAAAAAAATATTTTATTAATTATAACCTATCTATATTGGTAGGTTTTACTGCATAATTTAGTTTGAGTTGACAGGTTTTGAGTGGATAAACAGATTTAATATCAGGCAAGTGTTTGATGAGGTTTCTGCCGGATTTGGATTTCCTCTTTTTGATCAGATCCATTACCCGGTATATTATCACCTGCAGAATTTAATGACCGTGTTACTGTATCCTCTTTAATCGGGATCTCCAGTTTGAAGCAGGTAATTCCGTTAGACTCAATACTAAGTGTGCCATAGTGCTGTTCTGCGAGGGAGGAAACAAGCTTTAATCCAAGTGAATCATTAGCCTCATAATCAAATTTTTCAGGCAAACCAATACCATTATCTTTTACACTTAATGTTAAAATGTTATTGTCATTTAAGGATAAGTCTAAAGTTACTTCGCCCTTTTTACCATCCGGGAAAGCATATTTAAAAGTATTTGTTACAAGTTCTGTTATACATAAGCCTAATGAAATTGAAAGATCAATACTCAGGTAAATCTGGTCAGAGTTAAGTTTTAGCTGGATATCCGAAGTATTTACTTTGTATGAGTACACCAGGGTTGTTACAAGGTCATTTAAGTATTCAGTAAAATCAATAAGCGAAAGATTGTTATGTTTATAAAGTTTTTCATGGATCAATGCCATAGATTTGATCCTGTTCTGGCTTTCTTTAAATATCTCAATAATATGTTCGTCATCAACAGTGCTGGACTGCAGGTTAAGCAGGCTGTATATTATCTGCAAATTATTTTTTACACGATGATGGATTTCCTTTAGCAGAATTTCCTTCTCCCTCAAGGAGGCCGTAAGTACCTGTTCAGTCCTTTTCCTTTCTGTAAGATCCAGTGCCACAACAAGAAAAACTTTATTCTCCCCCTGCTCAATCAACTGCAAATGCAGTTCAACAGGATAAGCTGATTTATTCTTTCTTTTGAAATTACCGAAGAATACGATTTTATCTTTTTCACCGTTTACAAGCGGGGCAATCATTTTTTTGAATACCGTCTTCTTATACTCTTTGAAAATCCCGGAGAAATTAAGTTCTCTGATATCGTTAAAGTCATAACCAAGATTTCTTAATGCATCAGCATTAGCATAAAGAAGTTTAAAATCGTTTGCACTAATTACATATATTTCGTTCATCATTTTTTCAAGCAGGTTAAATATCTTAAGCTGCTCTTCAGTTCTTTTAAGATTAGTTATATCCTGGCTGGTTCCTGAGATTTTAATTACTTCATTCTTGTCATTAGTAACAAGCCTCCCCTTTAGATTTATATGTTTAGTATGGCCCGAGGTTATGTACCGGAAAAAGATATCGAATGATGTATTGTGCGAAATTGCATGAGCAATACCCGAACTGGTTTTTTCCAGGTCTGCCGGATGTATTTTGTTCAGCAGTTCTTCCATATTAAATCCGGCATTATTTTCAGCTAATTCGTACATCGCATAAATTTCTTCAGATCCGCTAACCATATTTGAAAGGAGATTCCAGTCCCAGCTTCCAATATGTGTTAACTTCTGAGCCTCTGAAAGCTGTAAATTTCTAAGTCTTAGTTCTTCCTCTATCTTTTGTTTTTCTTCTATCTGTTTTTCGAGATCATAATTTATCTGTTTTAATTTTTGTTCATGTAAGAACAACTGGCGGTTTTTCTTATACAGTTCAATAAAAATATGAACTTTTACTTTAAGCAACGCAGGATTAACAGGTTTAACAATATAATCTACACCGCCGCTTAAATATCCTTTAAACAGACTTTCTTCACTATAATCATTAGCGGTTATAAAGATGATAGGAATGTGCGCAAGTTTTTCCCTTTTGTAAATCATTTTAGCCGTATCAAAGCCGCTCATCTCGGGCATATTTACATCCATCAGAATAAGCGCAAAATCAGCTTCATTTAAAAGGATCTTTAACGCTTCTTTTGCAGAGTATGCTTTTATAAAAACATAATTTTCCTGTTCAAGAATAGATTCCATTGCAAGAAGATTTTCCGGCTTATCATCAACAAGCAGTATTTTTATAATTTCTCTATTTGTTTCAATCATCAATAATTTTCTCTGTCATTATATATACAATTACTCCTGAATATTAAGCCTTAAACAATCTGCAGGTATCTGCAATACATTTCACCGCCACTTAACTTTTCCTCATTTACCTGTACATCCATATTCTCATCAGAGAAAGAAGATTTTCAAGATTAACAGGTTTAGTAATGTAATCTGAAGCACCGGCAGCAATAGACTTATCTCTGTCCCCTTTCATTGCCTTAGCTGTAACAGCAATAATAGGAAGGTTCTGCTTTTTACATTCTTTTCTTATCCGCTTAATAGTTTCATATCCATCCATTTCAGGCATCATAATATCCATCAGAACAATATCAACTTTTTCATTGTTATTAATTATACTAATTGCTTCCATCCCGCTTTCAGCAGTGTGAGTTAGCATCTCATACTTTTCAAGGGCGCTTGTAAGAGCAAAAAGATTCCTTACATCATCATCAACTATCAGTACAGATTTCCCTTTAAGTATATCTTCTTTTTTTCTGATGTTTTCAATTATACTCTTGCTGTCCTGACTAAGGTCCTTATGATTCAAATGAAGATGAATAACAATATCTTCCATCAGTTTTTCAAAAGAGTTCACTCCTTTAAGCATAACTGAATTTGTAAACCGTTTAAGTTCCTTTAGTTCCAGGTCATTAAAGTCTTTAGCCGAATAAACAACAACCGGTGTTAAAGCAGGTTTAATTTTATTAATCTTTTTAATCAGGTCTTTTCCTTCCATATCAGGCATAACATAATCAACAACAATACAATCATAACTTACTGATTTACTGCTGAGTTCAGAAAGGGCTTCAGCACCGCTGCCAACACTTTTTATATTGATGTTCAATCCCTTAAGTGCATTAAGCATCTGTGTGGAATCCAGTTCATTGTCCTCAACAATAAGCAGATCTTTTACAGCCTTGTTATTATATTCTGCAATATCTGTTAACAGGCGGAATAATGCCTCATTATTAATAGGTTTAAGCAGAAAGCTCCTGGATCCCCGCTGAAATGCCAGGGAACTGTTTTCCTCGCCTGAAATTATATGCAGAGGTATATGCCGCAGGTTCAGGTCACTTTTTATAAGATCAAGCACTTTCCACCCGTTTGTATCGGGAAGGTTAACATCAAGTGTTATTCCTACAGGGTTAAATTTGTTTGCAAGAAAAAATATTTCATTATACCGGGTGGCAATAACTGTTTTTAATCCAATCTCATGAGATTTTTCAAGGATTATCTTTGCAAATCTGAGATCATCCTCAACAACAAGCAGCACTTTATCTTTCAGGCCGATATTATTTCTGTCATCGTCTACTTCATTAATTATATCATGCACCATATCAATCAGATCAGTGTCTGTTTCCTCCGGGGCTTCTTCTTTTTCACCCGGAGCAACATAAGTTTGTGTGGATACCTTTTCATATTTTCCAAGTATATTAACCATTCTTTCATTTATATTTGATGCGATATAACTAATAGGAAGGTAAAGAATAAAAGAACTGCCCCTGCCCGGTTCACTGCTTAGTTTAATTGCACCGCCAAGAAGCTCAGCAAGGCCTTTACTAATTGAAAGCCCCAGTCCTGTTCCGCCGTACTTCCTGCTGGTTGAACCTTCGGCCTGCTGGAATGCTTCAAATATAATCTGCTGTTTTTCCCTGGGAATACCAATACCGGTGTCACTGATTTCAAATGCAATAACTTGAGAAGTAATATTTGCAGATTTTATGCTGGCAGGAATTTCCGATTCAGGTACATTGTACACTCTTAATTTAATTTCGCCCTTTTCGGTAAACTTAAATGAATTTGACAAAAGATTCTTCAGAATCTGTTTCAACCTCTGGCTGTCAGTTTCCATTGCATCAGGAAGTTGTTTATCAACTTCTATGTTAAACCTTAATTTTTTTGTTTCCGATATAGGCTTAAATGTAGTTTCTACATAATTGCAAAGCTCGACAAATGATACCAGGTTAATATTAGCCGATATAACACCTGATTCAATCTTGGAAAGATCAAGAATATCATTTATAAGCTGAATAAGATCGTCGCCGCATGAATAGATAGTACGGGCAAATTTAACCTGCTTATCCGACAGGTTGCCCTTCTTATTTTCATATAGTTGCTGTGCAAGAATAAGCAGACTGTTAAGGGGAGTTCTTAATTCGTGAGACATGTTTG
>JAWOJF010000224.1:0-4724 GCA_046481785.1 Ignavibacteriaceae bacterium
GTTCCTCCGTTTCCTGAATGGCCTGCCTTTCAGCTTTGTTTATAAGGAAATCAGTATAGTTTCCGCTATGAGAATAAAAATTTCCTGCAGAGAGTTCAACAATTCGGTTAGCTATTCTGTCAAGGAAGTAGCGGTCGTGAGTAACAAAAATGCATGTGCCTTTATAACCTGTTAGAAAATCTTCCAGCCACTCAATAAATTCTGTATCAAGATGGTTGGTAGGTTCATCAAGTATAAGCAGATCCGGTTCAGAGATTAAAGCCCGGCATAAAGCTACTCTTCTTTTTTCGCCCCCTGAAAGTGTATTAATTTCTCTCTCTTTTTCCGGGGCATTTAATGTCTTCATCAGGATATCAATTCTTTTATCCAGGTTCCACCCGTCAATTCTTAGAATTTTTTCTTCAAGCAAATGCTTCCGGGGTGAGTCAAATGGAGTATTATCATATTCATCAAGCAGTTTTAATATACCCGATGCTCCGTCTAAAATATTGTTATAAACATTTTTCGTTTCATTAAGTGTAAATTCCTGTGTAAGTACTGTTATTGAGAGATCCTTCCTTACAGCAATTTCACCTGCATCAGGCTGCAGCATACCGGATATTATTTTCAGGAAAGTAGATTTGCCAGCACCATTCCTTCCAACTAAACCAATGCGGTCTCCTTCATGAACAGACAGCGATGCCTTATTAAGAACTATCTGTTCGCCAAAATGGATCTCAATTTCTTTTGCGGTAAGGATTACAGGACTAATATTTGCCATATACTTTATAAAATTTGAAGTAGTAAAGATAAGGAGAATGATGTAATGAATCAGCGGAAAATGGAGTATAATATTTGAATAATGTCCGGGACTTCGCAAACCGTAATTTTAATCATTTATCCACTCCACTATTAAGAGCACTTGCCAGTGCGGCCTCAACAGTTCCTATTGCACTCCCGTCATATAAAGCTTCACCGGCAAAGAACAAAGTATTTTCAACCGGTTCGGCTAATATTTTGCGGGCTTTGGATGATTGGGTTGAAACATAAGCATAAGCACCACAGGAATATGGATCAGTGTACCAGTTTACCACCTTTTGTGCTTTTAACTGTCCGGTAATGAAAGATTTATCTGTTTTAAATAAATCTGCAAGCAGAGAAATGGTTTTTTCAAAAATGGCATCATCATCCAGGGATTGGATCTTCTCAGCATTAGGTCCGGCCATCCATCCGGTGATCAATGGTGTTTTATCAGGCAACTGAGTCCACCATGCAGTAATTGGCGGAGTATCTGATATGAGGAAATCAAGCCCCGGCATTTGCCGCACATTATATTTTTTATTTTCCCAAAAGGCTTCCCTGAACTCCATAAATATTTTAATTACTGTTCCAAACTCCATTGATTTTATAGCTGAGCGCTTACCCGGAAGTTCCGGTATAAAGCGGATATAAGCTTCACGGTTATCATCACATTTCAATACTCCCAGTGATACTGTTAATAGTAATTTCCGTGATGTATAATGTTCACCATTTGCACAGCGGACTTCCACCCTTCCCTCTTTCCAGAAAATATCTTTTACTATTGATGACAAAAATATTTGGCAGCCTGATTTCCCACAGTCCTCAGCCATAAAATCAATCATTTTACCATAGCCGCCTGCCGGACGGATAGTTTTATTCATTCCCCCTTCAGATAATTCTTCCCTTATTGAAAAAGTACTTACCTTTCTTATATCTGCTGCATCATACCCTTCAACCATCCGTCTTAACGATTTTTTAGTTGCTTCATATTTCACATCACTGAAATATTCATCAAAAAATGTTTTTAGCGGCATATCCTGCTGAAGTTCTTTCATTTTAGCTAGTATAACAGGAAGACCTTCTATATAATTATCGTTCTGCTGCAAACTACCATCCTTTACCTGGTAAGTTTCCCCCTCCATTTCTACAAGGGGAATTCCGGCTTCATTTAAGATTTTTAGGGTAAGAGGAAGCTCTCCGTGTATAAATTCCGCACCAGTTTCGATAGGAATTGAAAAACTGTTTGAAGATAAAGTGTGAATTCTTCCGCCGATCCTGTTATTGGCTTCAAGAATTGCCACAGATCTGCCGGAACGGGATAATTCCCTGGCTGCCATTAGTCCCGCTGCTCCGGCTCCTACTATTATTATATCAAAATCAGTCATATTAATTATTTATAGTTAATTACAGGAAAGTTAAAAAAGTTCAGGGGATTTTCCGGTGCTGAAAATCTTATATCAACCGGGAAGGGCATTCATAGATCCGGCGGTCATTTAATGTTTTTTATTATTTCTTGAGCCTGAATGAAAACTCACTGCCTTCGTCAAGTCTGCTTTTAACTTCTATTTTAGAACCGTGAGCTTCTACAATATGTTTGGAAATTGCAAGTCCAAGTCCGGTGCCCCCAACTGCACGGGAGCGTGCTTTATCAACGCGGTAAAATCTTTCAAATATTCTTTTTAAATCCTCCCCGGGTATACCTATGCCTGTATCGTGGATAATTATCCTTGCATGTTTTATCTCTTCCTCAACAAGCACTTCAACTTTCCCCTGTTCAGTATATTTAATTGCATTCTGTATAAGATTAGAGAATACCTGGCGCATCTTATTCTTATCCCCAAAAAGAAGCAGCCCCTCTCTCGCCGGGTTAAATTTAAGTTCGATATTTTTTTCATCAGCCATGGGTTTGAACTCTGCAATAAGAGGCTCAAGGTACTCATTAATGTAAAAATACCTAAAACTCATTCTCATTTCACCCGATTCAATCATTGATATATCAATCAGATCATTAAGCAGATTACTCAGGTTTATTGTATGCTGGTTTGCCTTTTCCAGAAATGATGTATTTACTTTAACATCATTTATAGCGCCGTTCATAAGAGTCTCAATATATCCCTGTATTGCAAAGATGGGGGTACGAAGTTCATGAGATACATTTGCCAGGAATTCTGTTCTCATTCTTTCAAGTTTCTTAAGATACTCAATATCATTTTTTGTTTTTTCAAACATCATTTTTATTTCTTCTTCCACACCGGGAAGTTCTTTACTAAGATGTATCTCTTCAGGATTTGAATAAATACTTTTCCTGATATTTGCTATTATTGTTTTTACCTCATCAAACTCATCTTTCCTTTTTAAGCCGATCAGGTTTAGAAAAACAATACTGAGAAAAATACTAAGAAGTATAAGAGGAATACTGCTGGATGGTTTTTCAACCAGGAGAAATATTACTAAAATGATGAAAGTATTAAAGAATAAAAATTCTTTAATATAAACACGCGCAGAGTTGAGGTTTTGTTTTAATTCATTCCACACTTTTGAATCTGTATCCTACGCCTTTTACGGTTTCAATAAGGTCTGAGAACTGATCCAGTTTTTCCCGGATCTTCCTGATGTGAACATCGACTGTTCTGTCAACAACAAAAACATCGCTCCCCCATATATCTTTCAGCAGGGTCTCTCTTGAAAACACTCTGCCCGGGTGATTAGCAAGGTAATAAAGGACTTCAAATTCTTTTCTTGGCAATATTTTTTCCTGTCCATCAATATGGACAACATATTTATCCCTGTCAATATCCAATGGCCCTATTTTTATTCTTACCGGATCACTTTTCACTTCAGGCTGTTCAGTTTTACGCAGGTTTGTTTTTACTCTTGCAACCAGTTTTTTGGGGGAGATAGGTTTTTGAATATAATCATTAGCGCCAAGTTCAAGCCCCAGTATTTCATCAACTTCCGCAGATTTGGCAGTTAAAAAGATTACCGGCAGGCTTTCAAATCCGTCTGTTGCCCTTATTCTTCTGCATGTTTCAAAGCCGTCAAGCCTGGGCATCATTATATCCAGTATTATCAGGTCGGGATTTTCTTTTAACTTACCCAGTGCCTCAAAGCCATCATATGCAGTTATAACGTCAAATCCTTCCTGCATAAGGTTATACTGCAGGAATTCCACTATATCTTTTTCGTCATCTACTAAAAGTATTTTTGTTTTCATAAGGCTAACACAGGTTAATTGTTTTTTGGGTTTACCGGAAAATATGATATCCGCAAACAGAATCAAAAAAAAGAAAAGGAAAAAATTATAATCTTACTTCAGTTTTTTGTGCAGCAGATTGATACATCGCTTCAATAACTTTCATTCTTGAAATCGCTTCTTCGCCGGAAGAAAATACCGGGTGCAATCCTTTAACTGCACCGATGAAACTTTTCAATTCATTCAAATAGGATTTTTTAAACAGGCTTAATGCACTTTCGGACTGTGAGGGGGTCAGATCCAAAACCTGTTCTTCAATTTTCCTGTAAACTCTGAAAGGATTTAAAGAAGCAAAACCTTTTGTACAATAAAGATTCAAATAAAAAGTGTCTTTTTCAAGTGGCAGTGACCAGCTTGCCTCCAGGTTAATAGCCGATGAATTTTTACATCTCAGGAAACTGATTGAAGTATCTTCAACTGCTTTTGTATTATGTGAAAAATTCTGGGTACTTACACAACTTACCGGCGGATAATCAAGCAGCCATAAGGATAAGTCGAGAAGTAAAATTCCGAGGTCAATTATTACACCGCCGCCCGATTCCTGTTTTTTTGTAAACCATTTGCCTGTACTGCTCTGCCTTCTAACCCATCCTGCCTTAATATAAAATGGATCACCGATCTCGCCTGAACTAAGAATACTTTTCAGCATCATTGCATCGGGACGGAATCTCAGGTTCTTCCCCTCCATTAT
>JAWOJF010000339.1:0-4064 GCA_046481785.1 Ignavibacteriaceae bacterium
CGGACGCCATCCGCTTCCGTGGCGACGAGGGCGACCTGCAGGAAATTCTCGGATGTGTTATAAGTATAGGTTGTTGTACCTTCCGGGGTGATTTTTTGCTGAAGTCTTCCGTCACTCAGATAAGTAAGACTATCTTTTTGATTTCTTGCGTTTTTCTGGGTGAGCAGTTCACCAAAGCTGTTGTTAGTGTATACCATAGTTCCAGCACTGGGATCAATCAACTTCTTCTGGTTACCTGCAATATCATACTCCATTTGAGTAGTAATGTTGCCGGGCGCGGTAACTGTTTTTAACTGACCATCGGGATAATATGCATAATTGATGGTTCCGCCTGCATCGGTAGCTGCAATTACAGTGCCATCTGCAGCAAAGGTTTTAGTATAGGTTTTACCGGCTGTGGTTTCAGTAACAGTATTACCAGAGTATTGCCAGGTTGAATTTGACCCCGAAGGAGTGGTTAAGCCGGTTTTTCGCCCATAATTATCATACGTAAACGTATTCCAAACAGCACTCCCGGAATTATACGGCTCAGATATCCTGTACACCTGACCTTTGATGTCGTACTCAATATCATTATGAACCATTGTACCATCAAAGCCTTTTACATCTGATCTGATTTCCCTGCCCAGCTTGTCATACCATACCTTTGTCTGTGATCCGTCAAGTCCGTCGGTTTTTATTGAATACCTTGCAAGTAAAGGAGTAGAAGCCGGATTTTCCCATGCATAAGTTGTTGATGCCCCACTTCCATCACTTCTGGTAACACTTAACTGACGGTGCATGTTGTCATAGGTATAGGTTACCTGGTTAGCAAGGTAATCCTGTTGTCTATATAACCTGCCATATGAATCATATGTATTGGTAGTTGTATGTAACAAGGGATCCCTAACGGTTGCAACTCTTATTCCGTTACTGGCTTCATAAGTAAATTCCATTGAGCGCGAAATATTCCTGTAAAGATCAGTTACTGTTTGCTTTTTAAGAGTACCATTGGTATTGTACTCATATGAGTTTTTCACAGCAACGGTTGTATTGTTGTGCCAGGTTTCATTGGTGAGTGTATTGTTGTTTGCATTGAAAACCCTAGTGCCGGATCTGGTTATTGTACTTCCGTTTCCCGAGTACTGAATATTGATGGAAGTGGGTCTGCCCAGCAACCATTTTGTTGAAGAAATAGTATTATTATAAACCTGAGTAGTGTTAGTCGATATTCCATTGGAATATGTTTTAGTAATAGATGTTGGATTTCCGTAATTGTCATAATCCAAAGTAATGGTTACCGAATCACCCGTTAATTTGTTGGTCTGGGTAGTTGATTGGATAAACGGGAAAATTCTTTTTCTGGACGCATTTAATATTTTATGAGACCAGCTATAAAATTGTGTTTCAAAATAACTGGAATAACCTACTTGTTTTTTTGTTGAACTGATCAGTCTGGGATAAAAATATACCGGATCATAATCGTAGGTGCTTTCTGATAATATATTATTTGCAGCATCATGAATCGTGATGCCTGAGAATCCGATAATTCCT
Organism: Ignavibacteriaceae bacterium; assembly: GCA_046481785.1. GTDB lineage: Bacteria > Bacteroidota > Ignavibacteria > Ignavibacteriales > Ignavibacteriaceae > JAWOJF01. The sequence goes on from JAWOJF010000339.1 coordinate 1,534, forward strand.
TTTCCCTGTTTGTGAATCTTCAGCCCTTTATAGTAATATGACTGGTTATTCATGGATCCTCTACCATTATCATACTGAATCATATCTACTACAGAAATAGCCCCCTGATAATCAGTTACAGGAAATGAAGCTCCGGTTCCACGTTCGTAAAGTGAAGAAGCTACTTCAGATAGCTGGAAATAGGTTATTCGGGCATATGTGCCTAAACCATTCCCAATTTTTTCCATCAGGTAAGACCGCTTCCCTGGTGAATTATAAACCCTGTATCCTACAGTCCATGTACATAAAAAATCATAACGACCATCCCCGTTATAATCTCCAGGGTGATATTTCCATGAAGAGGAAGGTCCTGCCGAATAGAAATAACTTAACAACTCTGTTCCCTGATTTTTAGAAAGGTAATAATAATGGCCATTCCAGCTATTATCACTTGACAAAACTGACAAGTCTGAACATCCGTCACCATTGAAATCTCCAACTCTGACAACATCATTTCTCAGGTTTGCTTTTAATCGCGGAATATTAAAAGTTTCAAATGAAGTTCCTGTAGAGTGCTTCATGCGCCAGTTAAAATAATCAAAACTAGAGCCATATTCAAGAACATCTGCTTTTCCATCGCCGTTAAAATCACCAAAAGTATAATAATCACCAGTAGTTGGTGAAGTTCCTGAATAGATCTCAACCATTGATGAACCGTTTAATGAATATATCTTTAACCCTGAACTGTTAACTTTCCATAAATCAGCTTTACCGTCTCCGTTGAAATCTATGAGGTAAATTTTTTCACTTAGTGATACTGAAGTTCCCAGATTAAACGAATACCTTAAAGCCATAGGTGAAATCTGTCCGTTTTCATATGCAAATGAATAAATGCGGATTGCGCCATTAGGCGAAAGAATTAAAAAATCATCGAAACCATCTCCATCAATATCCCCTGAATTTTTCTTAAATAATCTGTATGCAAAAAAATTGCCTCCAGATGCAAAATTAATGCAATTACCAAAATCGCCCTGGTTACTTAAAGCGTAATAGTATTGTTCCTGAATACTAAAAACAATATCATCGGCATTATCCCCATTCAAATCCAGTGCATCTAAAGTTTGTATACTGGTTTCATTAATACTGAAATCACCATAATCAGCCAAATAAAAAGCAGGACTAAAACCACTTAAATAACATCTGAATCCACCTGAAGAAGGCAGACAGAAAATATCGGTTCTTCCGTCTCCATTGTAATCACCCGGAAATAACCTGGAGTTGCTTGAAATATCTGTATCACTTCCATTATCAACAGCCAGTTGAAAACTCACTCCATCAGGAGAATAGTATGTAAAAGCAGTAGAGTTAATGCGGCTGGTTCCAATTCCATATTCTATTACTTCATTTAATAAAGAATAAGCATTTAAGGCGCCTATGCTATTGTATTTGAATTCATAGGATTTAACTATATTTGAATTATACTTAACAGTTATTTTTTCAAGTAAGATTCTTTGTTGCAATTGTGTTCCTTTAAAATATGAAGAACTGATATCTGATCTTTCTTTATAATAAAAGGTAATGGTATTAGGACCATAGGTGATTTCAGCAGGATAAACATTATAGTTGTCCTGAAGGTAGGAAATATTGATCTGATTTCCGAACAAGTCAGATACTTTGGATACATACCAATTAACTACCTGCTGGAAACCACTGATTTTTTGCTTGGAACCAATTGAGTTTCCGTACTCAAATATTATTCCTGCTTTTGTTTCGGCTTTGAAGTAGGCCGGTCCGTAAGCATCAGTACCGTATTGTTTTACCCGGGTGAAAATGTCATTATCAGTCTGGTATTCTGCCAGAGCATTGCCATAAGCATAAGAATTGGTTGTAACCAGCCTTTGCCCGTCAATGTAAAACCTGTCAGTGGTGTCCAGGCTAATGCCCTTAGCTGTTCCATCATGATAGTATGTTTTTGGCCCACGACTAACAGCAGATAGTCCGGAAATATTCCATCCGTAGCCGGCTAAACCAGGTCCGCTATTGCTTGAATAGGTTAACGAAAGATTAGGTGAAAGTCCGTTTAAACCGGGAAGTACCTCAATAGGAATTGTATAGGTCGCCCCTCCCATTGCGTTTACATTAAGACTCCCATTGGTAGCTCCAACAAGGTATGATGTGTTTAATGTACGGCTTTGAGGATCAACAGGAGTTGCATTATAAGCAATTGAACCTGTAACGACAGGATTTTGGATTTCAATACTCATGGTACCACCGCCGGGGGTGTAAGTATATCCGGGTCCTAAAGTAACACTATTACGGGCGATATGTGATTGAGTCCCGGTCTCTGAGCCGGCGAATGTCAGATCAAACTCCTGCGCAATGATATTCCCTGAATACAGCGCAATTATTACAAGAAAAATGCAAATCTTTTTCATAAATCACAATCTTAAGTGATTTATTGATCCTTCTTGGTTTCGAGCTCTTCGATACGCTTTTTTAAAGCGTCGATCTCCTCCTGTTGCTCCTTGAATGCCTGTACAAGTATGGGAATT
>JAWOJF010000391.1:0-5049 GCA_046481785.1 Ignavibacteriaceae bacterium
CGTCAGGCTGGCCCACGGTGCATAGATATCTGTCCCGATGCCAAAACGGACCAGATTGCGGATTAGAAGCAGGGCATCCGGGAGAGACCGCGCATAGATGAAAAAGCAGGCGGATGGTCTATTGTAAAAGATTGATTTCATTTACCCTGATAAAAATGATATTAAAAGTCTTTTATAACATGAAGCATTACTAAGGTGATTAGATGAATAATAAATATACAAATGATAAGAAGCAGGTACTGTTCATTCATAGTGCAGGTGTACAGGGTCCCATGGAGGGGAGCGGTGAGTTAGTGGCATTCCTCCAGAATGAACTGGGGGATGAATATAAAGTATTATATCCTGCGCTGCCGAACCCTGATAATCCTGAATATGTCTCCTGGAAACTTACTCTTGAAAAAGAACTTGCCATGCTGGAAGATGATCTCATCCTGGTAGGACACTCATTAGGCGGTTCTGTGATATTAAAATATCTTTCTGAACATAGACCTGTAAAATCTATAGCCGGACTGTTTCTTATTGCCGCGCCTTTCTGGGGAAAAAAGGATTGGGAGGTAGATGAATATAAGTTGAAAAAAGATTTTGCGTTAGATCTTCCATCTATAACAAATATTTTCCTTTATCACAGCATTGATGATCCCATTGTCCCTTTTTCTCATCTTTTATTTTATTCTGAAGAACTGCCTGATGCCGTTATCCGTAAATTAAAAGGTATCCGTCATTCATTCGGAACCGGTCTGCCTGAACTTGCGGACGATATTAAAAGCATTAGGGTTAACCATATAAATTAAGGTCTCTAACAGGTTTATGCCATGCTTAAAGGGAAGTGTGGTAATTCCTTAAAGCCTGATTAACATTAAATAGTTATTAGCCGTTTATCTTCTTTTATCCAGTCGGTTAAAAACTGACCCGTATAAAAAACTTCTATCCCCTGAGCACTAATTTTGTCAAGAACATCATAATTTTCTGCACACTGCCTGCATGCCACTACACGTACATTCACTTTAAGCAGTTTCTGTATATAATTTTGTATTTCAGAATTTTCTGCAACAAGTTTTGCAGTTGCTCCCCAGATCAGTACTGTTAAATTATCCCACCACTTAAGCACCTTTGCATTTTCTGCATACATTAGAACCATATTAAGACTGGTTCCAATATTATCATTTGTCCATAGAATTAATAGCTCCTTGTTTTTTGAATTTTCCATTTTATTCTCAAAAATATTTTAAGATTGATATTACCTAAAAGTTAAAAAAGCTCCTCTCCCAAATATTCGGACAGTTACCTGCTAATTTTATATAAGAATCTGAACATTAAGTATTTTGATAAAGATTCATTCGTAATATTTATTGATTGAAATCTAAAATAAATTGCAAAACGGGATCTTTGCCGTTGATATAATCCTGAGATGTAACTTCAACAGGATAATCCGGATAGAGGGCATCCGGATTGGGAATTTGGGATTCAAAAAATCCTTTACAATAACTAACAATTAACCCGGAATTAGGAAGAGTAAATGTTGCACCATCGGCATAAAAGTTAGGTTTACCGCCTGTCGGCTCTCCAACCAGGATAGTATTAGTATTCTGTTTAAAAGCAATAGCATTTAAAAATGCTGCGGAGTAAGTACCTCTTCCGATTATTACAAACATTTTGCCCGGCTGGTTTATTGGTGAGTCGGCTATAAATGAAAGCGGAGTAATAACCTGAAGATCACCGCCGCTGTTATTCCTAACATCCAGAACAAACTTTTCAACATCGTTCGAATTAATGCACTCTCTAACTTCTTCAGCAAAAACAGCAAAAGATTTTGAATTCATATTTCTGCATCTGTTATATTTAAGATATAATGTATTATTTTCCTCTAAATAGCTGAACCAGTAGTAGCTTGATTCATCCTGTAAATAGTATGGTGTCTGTTTTCCTGAAAGAATATGGGTAAATGAAGAGAAAAAAGTTAAATAATTTGCTTCAAAAGGCTTTAGTATTACTGTGCCCAGGCCTTCAATTTCCAGTTCTGCTTCAGTAAAGCTGTTAATAAAACCAAAATATCTTAATCCTTCGGCAAAGCTAAATGTTAGAGCAAAAAAATTTTTTAAATGATAAGCATTTTCGTACGCAATAATTTTCGCTAGAGAGTCCTTAACAATAGAAATATCCTTTCCCCCTACCTTCAGAATTTTTTTCCCCAGGAGATTTGTGTATTGCTGGTCAGCATGAGTAATATAGAGGCCGTCAGAAAATTCATAAGTTAATATTGGTAGAAAATAATTTTTCTGTGCAGTACCGGGCCTTATGGATGTGTGGCCAACCTTTATTGAAGCAAGCAATTTTTCCAGTCTGATAAATATTTCATAATTTTCCAACACACCTGCCGAAGCTTTAATATTATTTATTTCCTTATCAAACTCTTCTTCAGGAATAAGAGACAAAAAATCAATATGTTTTGTCTTTAGTTCCGAACTTAAAAAATCTATATCCTCCCTCCAGGCATCTTCACTTGTTTTTATCGGTAGTGTAGGATCTGTAGTTTGTGTACATGATACAATTTGAAAAGAAAGTAATAAAGAAATTGAAAAGAGATGAAAAAGCTTTGCGGATAAGTATCCATTCTTCATTGTAACCTCCCCGGTTAAAAATGCAGGATAAAAAGATTCCCCTATGCCTGCAGTAACTTAATTTTCTATTACGATTTATGCAATAGGCGAATAATATTAATAATACAATATTATTTATACTAATTGATCTCAAAGATTTAAGTATAAACTGCAGGATATGTAAAAAACCGGCCAAACCGCTTATCAATTTGTCGCATTCTCCCCCTTTAAATGTCGCATTTGAGTATAACATACATGCCGGCTGAATAATATATTTGCAACCGGGAGGTTTCATTATATGAGTAAAGATTTATTTCAGGCAATAGCGGATCCGACCAGGAGGGAAATATTAAGAATGATATCATATCAGTCGCTTAATATTAGCTCAGTGGCGGAAAATTTTAAGGTAAGCCGTACAGCAGTTTATAAACACATAAAAATCCTTACTGAATGCGGTTTAGTTAAAATTAAAAAGCGGGGGCGCGAACGCTATTGTCAGGCAAAACTAAATAAGCTGCAAAAAATATCAGACTGGGCAGAACAGTATAGGATGTTCTGGGATGATACTAAAAATAAAATGGAATAGATGGATGGATGTTAAACTAACGAAACAAGGATAATATTATGTCAAAGAATATTTTTATAGCTGAGCCGGGGAAACAGGAAGTTTATTTTACCCGGACCTTTGATGCACCCCGCGAACTTGTATATCAGGCATACACTGATCCGGATATGATTCCGAAGTGGTGGGGACTGAAGTTTTTTAAAACCACGGTTGAGATTATGGATGTTTGGGAAGGTGGTATGTGGCGGTTTGTGCATACAGATCCAAACGGAAAAAAACATGCCTTCCATGGTTTTTACCATAGCATTGAACCGCCAGAAAAACTTGTATATACTTTTGAATTTGAAGACATGCCCGGATGTGTTTTTCTTGAGACAGTAACATTTGAGGAGTTGGACGAAAAAACAAAGGTAACCAATAAATCTGTTTTTCAGTCTGTTGAAGACAGGGATAGTATGATTAATGCGGGTATGGAATCAGCGGCAGCAGAATCGATGGACAGCCTGGAGGAACTTTTATATGTATCCAGTGTGGAGTATTCAAAATATTGAGTTGTAAGAAATCTGTAAATTACACTATTTTAAATTAGACCATAAACTAATAACATAACATAAAATAAAATTCTATTTCCTTTCGTCTTAAAGTTGATAAGGCCAGGGATGTATTATGTAATACTAAATAATGCCATTTTTTTTCAGTTAGTTATAAATTATTATTAAAGGAGAAGACTATGCAAAAGATAACCCCGTTCCTTTGGTTTAACGCTAATGCTGAAGAAGCAGCCAATTATTATGTCTCTGTTTTTTCCAAAGCACCAAATGGAGGAAAAAATTCAAAAATAACCGGCAGTGCCCGTTATGATGATGAAGCCTCCAAAGCCTCCGGAATGCCGGCAGGATCAGTAATGACAATTGCATTTCAACTTGACGGACAGGATTTTACCGCAATAAACGGCGGCCCTCATTTTAAACTTACTGAAGCGGTATCATTTGTTGTTAACTGCAAAGACCAGGAAGAATTAGATTATTTCTGGAACAGGCTTACTGAAGGGGGCGATGAAAAGTCTCAGGTATGCGGATGGCTTAAAGACAAATACGGCTTATCATGGCAGATACTTCCGGAAGTATTATCTAAGTATATGGGTGATAAGGATCCGGCAAAATCACAGAGAGTTATGAAGGCTATACTGGGAATGAAAAAAATTGAAATTGATAAACTGCAGCAAGCATATGATGGAGTAACGGAGTTTGCATAAACCGCGGGTATTTTTGTCCCTTATTTAATAAAGTAAAAATAATTTTAATGAATACAAGGAGAATAGTTATGGATAAATTACATTTCAAAATAGAAGTGAACGCACCAAAAGAAAAAGTATGGAATACAATGCTTGATGATGCAACCTACCGGCAATGGACTGAAGTTTTTTCCCCGGGTTCTTACTACAAAGGTGACTGGAATAAGGGGAGTAAAATACTCTTTCTGGGTCCCGGAGAAAAAGGGGAAATGGGAATGGTAGCCCGTATTGCAGAAAATAAACCGTATGAGTATTTATCTATAGAGCATTTAGGTGTTATAAATAATGGAAAAGAGGATACTACAAGTGAAGAGGTTAAAAAATGGGCAGGCGCACATGAAAACTACACCTTTAAACAGAATAACGGGAAAACAGAAGTATTGGTAGACATTGATATTAATGATGAATATAAAGAAATGTTCCAGGATATGTGGCCAAAAGCTTTTGCTCGTGACCCCCGCTGGGCCGCGGTTGAGCACGTGGGTGTAGATCATCGTGGTCTTCACATCACTGTGGCCCAGTAGCTCCTGAATGGTTCGGATGTCTGATCGCCGCTCCAGCAGGTGGGTTGCAAAGGAATGCCGGAAGGTATG
>JAWOJF010000405.1:0-4566 GCA_046481785.1 Ignavibacteriaceae bacterium
GGTTCTTAAAAAACTTTTTGCTGTAAATATATGCCGGGGTGCCGCATTTCTTTACAATATCTTTAATTGAAACGCCATCACAATAAAGTTCGTTGTTTTTGTATGTAAAATATTCAGAGTCAAAATAATTCATAGGTTGAAGTAATTTATTATTAAAATTGAACGGGTATAATATTAAATTTTATAAGCAATGAAACAAGTTTTGTTATATAAAAAAAAAATATTTAATTTTAATTATTCCTTAAAAAATCACTTCAATAAATTAAAGCGGGCTTTTTGTGCATAAAATATTATTAGCTTTTTTGCTTTTAACAGGCTTGTTATATTCACAGGAGTATAAATGGGAAGTACTTCCAAATTCTCAGGAAGCCGGTAGGCATGACGATATGCATTTCCTTACCCCAAACCTGGGCTGGGCGGTAAACAGCAGCGGCCAGGTTTGTAAAACAACTGACGGCGGCAATACCTGGATAATTCAGGCTAATGTAGGTGCATATTTGCGTGCAATAAGATTTGCCGACTCATTAAACGGCTGGACGAGTACGCTCGAAGGTAGTGACATTTTATACAGCACCACCGACGGCGGTAATACATGGAATGTTGTAAACAATATTCCTGATCCAAAACCAGCCGGTATTTGCGGGCTCTCTGTTGTTGGAGATGTAATTTATGGAGTTGGCGTTTATTACAGTCCCGCTGTTATGATTAAGAGTACCGATAAAGGAGCAACCTGGACCTCAAAAGATATGAGCAGCTATGCAACCACACTTATTGACTGCTATTTTTTTACACCTGATTCAGGATTTGCAACGGGAGGATCACCTAACTCAATAATTTTTGGCAATGGTGAGAATGTTAAGAGTATAGTTCTTTTTACTTCAGACGGCGGCAATACCTGGACAAACAAGTATACCAGTGATGTTATTAAGGAGTGGGGATGGAAGATACATTTCCCTTCGCGTAATACCGGCTATGTTTCAATTGAAAATTTTAATTCGGGACATGTTCTTAAAACAACAGATGGGGGCGGGAATTGGACAAGGCTTTCTGTTCCGGGGTTATCTGATCTTGAAGGAATTGGTTTTATCAATGAAAATCATGGCTGGGCAGCCGGAAGAGAATTTGAAGGTTTTACCACAGACGGCGGATCAAGCTGGTCTTATCCCGGAATTATAAATGCTTTACAATTAAACCGGTTCCAGTTTTTTGGTGATTCGGTCGGTTATGCAGCAGGAAGAAGAATTTATAAGTATACAAAGAACAGTACTGTATCAGTAAAGGACCCTGTGGTTCCCGTTAAATCTTTTTTCCAGTCGCAGAATTATCCCAATCCTTTTAATCCAACCACAACAATAGAATATTTTTTACCCGAACCATCTAATGTTTTGATCAGAATTTATGATGGACTGGGAAAGGAACTATTAACACTCTTTAATTCATATCAAAGTCCGGGACAGCAATCCGTAACATGGAACGGCACTGACAATAGAGGAAACAGCTTAAGCTCGGGATTATATATTTACCGTATTGATGCAGGCAACCACTCTGAAAGTAAAATGATGATGCTGCTAAAGTAAACATGTATAAGAATCCTCCTGTAAGACCTGTATGGATAGTACTCAATTATTAAATTGCATTTAAACCGCTGAAGTAATAAATTTCATCAAAACATAGGGGTACTGTAATGAAAATTATTCAATCCACTTTTGCAGTAGTTATCATTTTTTTGTTTTTTTCATGCGAAAACGAAGTTACCTCGCCCATAATTAATTCCATAAATGTAAGCGGCCACATTCTGCCGGGTTATTATATTACATCAATTTCTTTTGACAGCAAAGGGACCGCATGGATAGGAACATTCAGGCAGGGATTAATAAAATATGACGGGAATACTACAATTTTTAACTCTGCCGGGTCGGAACTGCCGGACAGCATTGTTATTTGGGATGTTGCGACAGATAAAAATGATAATGTTTGGCTCGGAACCGATAGCGGATTAATAAAATATGATGGGCAAAAATTCTCATTCTATAATACTTCGAACTCCCCTCTGCCTTTAAACCTTGTTTGGTCAATAGCTGTAGATTATGACAACACTCTCTGGCTTGCTTCATGCAGATTCAGAGAGGGCGGTTTGGTAAAATTTAACAACAACGGCTGGACAGTTTACACTCCCGATAACTCATTACTTCCTTCAAGCTCTGTTAGAGATATTGCTGTAGATAGAAATAATAATATATGGATGGCTGTAAGTGAAACGATAAACGGCGGAAACATCGTAAAACTATCCGGTAAAGAATGGAATATTTTTAGCGGACAGGAGATAGGATTTAATCCTTATTATTTTGATGAGCTTGTTGTTTCAGATAACGGATATATATATGCTTCCATCGATTATTCACTTTCGAGTTTCTATGATTTAAACCGCCCCCATATAATTTCATTTGACAGCAGAAAATGGGAAATCAGGAACCCGGTTGATGAGGTGGGAAATCCTTTAGGATTTGCCGGGCCAATCTGTACAGATCATTACGGAAATTTGTGGGCAGGTTTATGGAGGGATAACGTACGGATAGCAGTTTACAATAACGGCAAATGGATTTATAACGGATCAGATTTTCACAACGTATCATTAACAGAACTACAATGCGATAGAAGCAATAAAATATGGGTGGGCACTACAGATGGAATCTATTTTATAAAATAAATTTTAATGTGAAGCGTATTTTTTTAACAGATACTTTTCCCTTTCACTCAAATTTTATTATCTTGCCATGTCCATGACAGGTAATTAGAACTGTTGAATTGGCCGGCCTTTCAATGAATTAGAACCTTCGTTTTTATTAGCACTTTAAAAAGTTTATCATATTAATAAAACACCAGGAGGAAACTTGGAGCAGATTGAAAATTTTCTGGCAGAGATCAGCAATATTGTTTGGGGAATTCCGCTCCTCGTTTTACTTTTTGGTACGCATATATTTTTAACAATAAGATTAAAGTTTGTTCAACGGTTCATTGGAAAGGCGATTAAAATCTCTCTTAGAAGAGATAAAGAAGGCACCGGAGATATAAGTCAGTTTGGAGCATTAACTACGGCTCTTGCAGCAACAATAGGTACAGGTAATATCGTTGGTGTAGCAACGGCTGTGGCATTAGGAGGGCCAGGTGCCGTTTTATGGATGTGGTTAACCGGTGTATTTGGAATTGCAACTAAATATTCTGAAGCTCTTCTGTCTGTAAAATACAGGATAACCACAAAAGACGGATTGATGGCAGGCGGCCCAATGTATGTTCTTGAAAGAGGAATGAACATGAAATGGCTCGCATTAATTTTTGCTGCACTTACTGCTGTTGCTGCCTTCGGAATTGGAAATATGGTTCAGGCAAATTCAATTTCTGCCCTGGTAAATGAAACTTTTAGTATTCCTACCTGGATTACGGGATTGATAATGACTGCTTTTACAGCAATTGTAATTTTAGGCGGAATTAAATCTATTGCAAAGGTTTGTGAGAGACTTGTTCCCTTTATGGCAATATTTTATGTGCTCGGTTGTATTATTCTTTTAATTATGCACATGGAATTAATACCCGGAACTGTTTCATTAATATTTTCAAGCGCTTTTAGCGGGCATGCAGCTATGGGCGGATTTTTAGGCGCCGGTGTAAGAGAAGCAATCAGGTTTGGTATTGCACGCGGTTTGTTTTCAAATGAATCGGGGCTTGGCAGCGCTCCTATTGTTGCTGCTGCGGCTCAAACTAAAAATCCGGTCAGGCAGGCTCTTGTTTCTTCATCAGGCACTTTCTGGGATACTGTTGTGGTATGCGCAATAACAGGAATAGTTATTGTTAGTTCCGGTGAATGGGTTAATGGATTAACCGGTGCCGCTTTAACCAAAGCAGCTTTCTCAGATATTCCTGTTGTCGGCCCAATTATTTTAACAATAGGTCTTTTAACTTTTGTTTTTTCAACCATCTTAGGCTGGAGCTACTACGGTGAAAAAGCTGCTGAATATCTGCTTGGTTCGCGGGTAATTGGTCCTTACAGATGGCTCTGGGTTATCGCTGTAATGGTTGGTTCGGTATTACAGTTAAATATAGTATGGACTTTTGCTGATATAGCTAATGCACTTATGGCGGTGCCAAATTTAGTTTCCTTACTATTCCTTAATCGGATATTAGTAAAGGAAACAAATGACTATCTGTGGAATGGAAAAATAGATGAAGTAGTACATGCAGAATAATAGCAATCATGGGAAACTCTCCAAACAACTGTATCCCGCACAATCATAGAGTTTAACACATCAGTAAAGCGAGGTTCACCCTAAAGGTGAACCTCAACAATAATTATTTCATTAGGATTAATTTTTTCGTATCACTAAAGTTACCAGCATTTAATTTGTAAAAATACACACCGCTGCCTAAACCTGAAGCATTAAATGTAATGCTGTGGTTCCCTGCCGGCTTTTCTTCATTAACTAATTCTGCAACTTCGTTTCCTAACACATCGTAAACTTTTAAAGTGACAAACGTACCGGCTGCAAGTCTATAATTTATAAGTGTAGCAGG
>JAWOJF010000071.1:0-17622 GCA_046481785.1 Ignavibacteriaceae bacterium
ACAGAATAGCTAACCGAATTGTTGAACTCTCTGCAGGAAATTTTTATTCTCATAGCGGAAACTATACTGATTTCCTTATAAACAAAGCTGAAAGGCAGGCCATTCAGGAAACGGAGGAACGTAAACGACAGAGTTTTTTACGCAGAGAACTTGAATGGGTAATGCGGGGTCCACGTGCAAGAAGAACAAAAGCAAAAAGCAGGCTGGACCAATACAATGAAATTGCTTCCCAAACAGGACTGGAAGTTGACCTGGATGTTGAATTAATAATTCCCCCTGCTGAAAAATTAGGGAATAAGGTACTCGAACTAAAAAATACAGGGATGAAACTTGGTGATAGAATTTTGTTTGAAAATTTTAATTTCCTATTTGAAAAAGGAAGGAAACTTGGTGTAATAGGTAATAACGGCATGGGTAAAACTACTCTGCTGAGAATTATTCTTGGTGAAGTTACTCCCACAATAGGTAAAGTTGAAACAGGGGAAAAGACAGAAATAAATTATGTGGATCAGTCAAGACTTATATTAAATGAAGAAAATACCGTTATGGAAGCAATTAGTGACGGTAACGATCTTGTTCAGTTCGGAAAATTTAAATTAAATGTATGGACCTATCTCAGGCGCTTTCTTTTTTCTGATGAACGGTTAAATACAAAAGTAAAGCAGTTATCAGGAGGAGAAAAAAGCAGGCTTACACTTGCAAAAATATTAAAGAACGGCGGCAACTTCCTGATGCTTGATGAACCTACAAACGATCTGGATCTGCCAACGCTCCGTATCCTGGAAGAGGCGCTTATTGCTTTTGAAGGGTGTGTTGTTGTGGTAAGCCATGACAGGTATTTTCTGAACCGCGTTTGTAACGGTATCCTGGCTTTTGAGGGGAACGGCAAATTGTACTTTAGTGAAGGGGATTATGATTATTATGTTGAAAAGAAACGTAAGAGGAAAACCGAAGATGAGTTAATTAAATCAAAACCAAAAAAAGAAGATACGCGGGAGAAACAGAAAATCAGGAAGTTAACCTGGAAAGAATCTAAAGAGCTTGAAACAATTGAAACTGAGATTACAGGCGCAGAGGATGAAATTAAAAGAATAGAGGGACTCTTTTCATCACCTGACTTCCATGAAAAATATGCAGCCCAAACAAACGAGTTTCGCCGGAAGATTGAAGACTTAAATAACAAAATTAAACAACTCTACGATAGATGGAGTGAACTCGAAGAAATTAAAAATAATTCCATTCAGAACTAAAGATCGTCCACTCTAAGGCTGCATCTCACTTTCTGAATCACATTCCTTTCTGAACCGCTTTCTATATTCAGTAGGTGTAAAACCTGTTGAACGCTTAAAAGCTACATTGTAAGCTGATTTAGTATTAAACCCCACTTCATACAATATTTCAAGAATAGTTTTATTATTTGCGGGATTTGCTAAAACCTTTTTAGACTCTTCTATTCTAAGTCTATTTATATAGTCATGGAAGTTTTGATTGAAATATTCATTTATTACCTGGGAAAGAATTCTGGGAGATAGATCCAGATTTTCTGCCAGCCTGTTCAAAGTAAGATCAGGATTAAGAAATGGTTTATTAATCCGCATAATCTCATTTAACTTTAACAGCACATTTTCTGCCTCACCCGGCGTAAGTTTTGAGGATTTATATTTTAAATTTTCTTCGATGCCTGAAAAGAGCTCAGGATGATTCCATGCTTTAAAAAAAATAATATTAAAAAAAATGAAATAGGGGAGCATTGTAATGAGAACAAAAAAAGGACTAAAAATTTGGAATATATAATAGTAAACAATAAGGGGAATTGTTAAAAGATACGCTGCTGTAAAGCCGGTTACTAAAAATTTAATCCACGATAAATTTGTCTGTGTAACTGATGAATAATTTTCCTTTAATTTTTTACCGGCAGAGAAGAGAACTGAAATAGAAAGAATAATATAGAATAAAACTTGTGATCTGACAAAAATATCAAGATACAAATTGTGCTCAAAAATCAGGTGATTTCTGCTCGTTAATAGTCCTCTCTGTTCTTCAAAGCTAAGGCCAAAATAGGTAGTTAGCAGCAGAATATATATTACCGCAAACGGAACGAAATGGATTAAATGTTTTCCTCTAAGTCTGAAATCACTAAAGGCCGCCGATCTTACATATAAATAAAAGGTGGGTCCCCATAAAAACATAAACGGGTAACCAATAAAAAAGAGATAAGGAAAATTATTATAGAAATATTCGGTTTGTGCAAAACAGAAGCTGGTAAAAATACCTGCTGCCTGTGAAAAAAGCTGAATTCCTAAAAGGTAATTAGAGTATCTGTTGGTTTTTTTTACAAACAGAAATATTGTAAAAACCAAAAGCTGGAAGATGATAACAATGGTTATTATATCCTGCAGTCCAACTTTCATCCCCTTAAGACTCTCCTGTTTAGAGTTAAAACTTATGATTATAAATTAACAAAAATTAACATCAGCAGCATAACCGTTAAACACGTTTTTTAGCTTCCTTTTATGATGCTTCAATTCTTATAAAAAAAATTTATTCTTAAAAATGGTTTTGAAACACGTTTCTGAACGACTTTGCACGAACTACAAGCTATTTTTGCCCGTCATCTGGTATCTCTCTGAGAAATAACCCTGAGTGTTAACTATGAACAATATTTAATAATTATAAATTATCCGGGGAATGTTATGAAAAATATATGTTACTTTTTAATTGCAATAAGCAGACCTGTCTTTTTAAAATATCTTGTTTTGGGACTGCTCACTTTACCATGGCTGAATACGGAATTATCAGCACAAATATTTACACCGCTTGAATCTGCAAAAATAAATCTTCCAGCAGGAACAACCTATGGATCGGCATGGATAGATTATAACAGCGATGGATATACCGATCTGTGGCTTAATAACTATGATCAGCAAATCTGGGTTTTTATTAACAATAGGGATGGTTCCTTCACCCGGTTAGATGATTCCATGATCAAGAGTCTGGGGACAAACCATTCCGGTATTACCTGGGGTGATTTTGACAATAACGGTTACCCCGATATGTTTATTACTACTCTTAAGGGGAATAATGAATTATTAAGTAATTCCGGTAATGGAGTTTTTGAACGCATAATTAATTCTCCGGTTAGAAATGCCCCTTCCAATGATGTGCACATTCACTGCTCATGGGTTGATTATGATAATGACGGATGGCTCGATTTATTTATTCCCACCACAGCAAATTTTGATTTTGCCGGCGGCTCTGCGGGTGTACTTAATTACCTGTTCCATAACAATGGTGATGGTACTTTTACTGCCATTACAAATAGTGCATTAACTACACAAAGGGGTAATAATCAAAGCGCAAATTTTTCCGATATAGACAATGATGGTGATATGGATCTGTTTATCTCGGAATGGGATTTAGATAACTGGCTTTTTGAAAATAACGGTGATGGTACCTTTGAAAGAATTACCGGGGGCGAACTATCCGCGAATACAAATACCTCTATGACATCCTGCTGGGGAGATTTTAACAACGATGGTTTTACAGATTTATATGTTGGCAATGGAAATAATGTTCAGGCAGTTACCCAGAAAAACTTATTATATCTTAATAATGGAGATAAGACATTTAGAAAAATTACAACCGGCGATGCAGTAAATAATGAAGGCTGCACCTGGACATGCATAACAGGCGATGTTGATAATGACGGCGACCTGGATTTATTTACTGGTGATCTCTTCTTCCCCAACAGCATATATCTTAATGACGGTTCTGCTAATTTTGTTAAGGCTGATGAGGTTAATACTCTGTCAACCGGAACTTCAGGGGCTTCTTTTGGTGATTATGATAATGACGGCTTCCTGGATTTATTTGTTCCAAATGTTAATTCATCCTCAGCTACCCTTTATAAAAATAACGGCAACGAGAATAACTGGATTAATATTACTTGTAATGGTACCATTTCAAATAACAGTGCTATAGGGAGCAGGGTAAAAGTAAAAGCTTCAATATCTGGTAAAGATGTATGGCAAATAAGAGAAATAACCGGCAGCCAGGGATTCAGAAGTTTTAATGATTTAAGAGTACACTTTGGGCTTGGTGATGCCTCTCTAATAGATTCATTGGTTATTGAATGGCCTTCTAGAGAGATAACAATAATGGAGGATGTTGCGGTTAACCAGCTTATTACGGTTAACGAAAGTGTTCCTTTTGACTTTTTGAAAGGGATATTTAAAGCCAATACACTAATGGGTTACTCTCCTTTTGTTGTTAATTTTTCTGAATTCAGTATTGCTAATGAAGCCAACCCGGTTACATCATGGTCTTGGGATTTTAATAATGACGGTATAGAAGATTCAAAAGAGAAAAATCCTGTTTTTACATATGAAACAAGTGAGGAGAAGGAATATTCTGTTAGCCTTACGATAGCAAATGGAAGCAAAACGGTAACAATTATAAAAGAGAATTATATAAAAGTATTGCCCCTTTCTATGCAGAATATAGCCCTGGCAAAAAAGGCGGCAGCAAGCTCCAACCGCCCTTCATATTATGCTCCTAATATTGTAGATGGTAATTTAAATACAATGTGGTGGAGTCAGCCCTCTGATACTCAATGGGTTCAAATTGAACTAGATTCACTTTACCCGCTTGGGCGGATAGTTCTGAATTGGGCGGGCAACTATGCTTCATTTTATTCAATACAGGTATCTTCTGACAGCATTAACTGGATAGATGTAACTACTGTTAATGATGCTGACGGGGGTATAGACGAAATTATTCTTGAATCTCCTGTAACTGCTAAATATTTTAAACTTACACTTCTGCAAAGCTCCGCTTCCAGGGGTTACGCTATCCGCGAAATTGGATTATACAGGGCATCTTTAACAGATGTGGAAAATCCGGTTTCTCAGCCTGCCGGATTTCACCTGTTTCAAAATTACCCCAATCCATTTAATCCGGTTACTAAAATCAAGTATGCAATAAGCAGTACTCAGTATGCAACACTAAAACTTTTTAATATACTCGGGAAAGAGATGGCGGTATTAATTAATGAAGTGAAACAACCGGGAAATTATGAAATTGAGTTTGATGCTTCCGGTTTATCAAGCGGTGTGTATTACTACAGGTTAACTTCCGGAGGTTTTTCAGAAACTAAGAAAATGCTTTTCCTCAAATAATTATTTCACGACGGCGTTGCAATCTCGGTCAAAGGTTAGCACCTCGCTTCATAGTTGTTTTCAAAATTTAAAAAAGGAAGCAATTAATCCCGTCCTGTCTGCCGGGGACAGCCAGGAGCGGGATTAATTATAAACCTTGCACTACACACCTTAACCTTCCATGTGTCAATTCTTCCCACTTCTTTTGGAATAAAAATTTAGACGGAAATAATAGAGAAAAAATTATACCGGATTAAAGCTAAACTGCATTGATATAATTACTATTTAACGGTATTTTTATCTTTTGTTTCATACAGGACTTTATGAGTCAAACCCCCTTAATGTCGCAATATTTTAAGATTAAGGATGCCCATCCGGATACTATTTTACTGTTCCGCGTGGGTGACTTCTTTGAAACTTTTGACGAAGACGCAAAACTCGCTTCAAAAGTTCTGGGGATTACTCTAACCAAAAGGTCCAATGGTGCTGCCGAAGATGTTCCATTAGCCGGTTTCCCTCACCATGCAATTGATACATATTTGCCTAAGCTTGTAAGGGCAGGTTACCGGGTAGCTGTATGCGAGCAGGTGGAGAACCCGAAGTTTGCCAAGGGCATAGTTAAGCGTGAGGTAGTAGAAGTAGTTACTCCCGGTGTTGCTTTCTCAGATAAATTACTTGATCATAAAAAAAATAATTACCTGATGAGCATCTGCATAAAAGAGGATGCTGCAGGCATTTCATTCTGTGATATTTCTACCGGCGAGTTTTATACTTATGAAATTCCTTCCGATTTGATCAGGCAGCAGATTGAATCTATATCGCCATCGGAAATCCTGGTACAAAAAAAAGACAAGGATCATTTTACACAGCTTGTTCATAAAATAAATCCAACAATACGCATTACTAAAATTGATGACTGGGTTTTTAACTTTGAGTATGCAAAAGATCTCCTTATAATGCAATTTAAAACTGTTAATCTTAAAGGATTTGGTGTTGAAGGACTTTTAGCAGGTATAATATCGTGCGGCGTTATACTTAACTATCTGCAGGAAACACAAAAGGCAAATCTTTCCCATCTTAATAAAGTTTCTCTTTATAATCCTTCCGATTATATGGCATTGGATTATGCAACAAAAAGAAATCTTGAAATAACATTTTCAATGAGTGACGGCAGCAGGGAAGGGTCTTTAATTTCTATTCTTGATAAAACTGAAACTGCGATGGGCGGCAGGCTGCTGAAGAAATGGATTTCCGCCCCTCTTATAAAACTTGAGCCTATTATTAAACGCCAGGAAAGTGTTGATGAATTTTATAAAAATAAAATTATCAGAAGAAATCTTGCTGATGAACTTAAAGAAATTGGTGATCTTGAAAGACTGATCTCCCGCGTTTGTACAGGCAGAGCTAACCCGAGAGAAATTGTAGCAATTAAAACTTCATTGAAAAAGATCCCTAAAATAAAAGACATCCTTTCACCGGTTCAGTCCAAAACACTGGTGCAGTTGAAAGATAACCTGTCATCACTGGAAAAGTTAATTGATAAAATTCAGACCTCCATAGTTGACTCCCCCCCGCTTAACATGGCTGATGGAGGAGTAATAAAAAGCGGTTTCTCAATTGAACTTGATGAGTTAAGGGATATTTCAATAAACAGCAAAACATGGATTGCGAACCTTCAGAAAACTGAACGGGAAAAAACAGGAATATCTTCACTTAAAGTAAACTTCAATAGAGTATTCGGCTACTATATTGAAATTAGTAATTCGCATAAGGACAAAATTCCCGCTGATTACATACGTAAACAAACTCTTGTTAATTCGGAGAGGTATATTACTCCAGAGCTGAAAACTTATGAAGACAAAATACTTCATGCCGAAGAAAAAATATTTGAGCTTGAATCTCAGCTATTTAATGAAATTCGCTTAATGGTGGCTGCAGAAGCTGAAGCAATTCAGAATAATGCACGGCTTATTGCCATGCTCGATTGTTTTATTTCCTTTGCACAATGTGCAGAGGAATATAATTATATTAAACCTGAGATTGGCGAAAATAATATTCTGGAAATTTCAGAAGGCAGGCACCCGGTTGTTGAAAGAATCCTTTCACCGGGTGAAAAATATACACCCAATAGCTGCAGGCTTGATAATGAAAAAGATCAGATTATTATATTAACCGGTCCTAATATGGCAGGTAAATCTGTTTATCTCCGCCAGGTTGGGCTTATTGTTTTGCTTGCCCAAATAGGTTCATTTGTGCCCGCAAAACAGGCTAATATTGGTTTGGTTGACAGGATATTTACCCGTGTTGGTGCAAGTGATAATATCACAGCAGGTGAAAGTACATTCCTTGTTGAAATGATGGAGGCGGCAAATATACTTAATAACGCTACTTCTAAAAGTTTAATTCTGCTGGATGAGATAGGACGTGGTACCAGTACATTTGATGGAATATCAATTGCATGGGCTATAACAGAATATCTGCATGAAAATCCGGAACAATCTGCTAAAACATTGTTTGCAACTCATTATCATGAATTAAATGAAATGGCAGAAATATTTCCACGGATCAGAAATTATAAAGTGGAAGTAAGAGAGTATGATGATAAAGTAATTTTTCTTCATAAAGTAAGCCCGGGTAGCGCTGACCACTCATATGGTATACAGGTTGCACAGATGGCAGGACTTCCGCGGTTTGTTACTAACAGGGCTAAAGAAATACTGGAAAATCTGGAAAGTAAAGAATTAACTCCATATGAGGTAAAAAAGGAAAAGCTTAAAAAGCTTAAAAATGAAGATGAGAATCAGATAAGCTTGTTTGAGGTTGTGGATGATAAATTAAGAAAAGAAATAGGTGATATAGAAATTAATAATCTTACACCTATTGAGGCTTTAAATAAACTTAGTGAATTAAAAAAGAAAGTATCGGAAAAAGCTTAGCTTCCGTTCAGTTTTTTTAATAAAACAGGATTGTATAATGTTAAAAGTGCCTGCCGGAAATAAGAAGAAGTACATGATAATAGGCGCTGTTGTTGCTGTACTTGGAGGGGCATCGGTAGTGTTTATGGGAAAGAGCTATACTCCTGAGCAAAAAGAGTATATTGCATCTGTTGAAATGGAGAGAGCCGAAAAAGATGATTACATGAAAAATGATCCATCTTCCCCTTTTAATCAGGATGAAAGGGCTCATTTTGAACCACTGAAATATTATAAAGTAAATCCGGATTTTGTTTTTAAAAGCAAATTGTATGAACTTGACAAAAAAGATACAATTATAATTATGGGAACCAAAGGGGAAGAGAGAAAAACAGTAAAATTCGGATATGTTATAATAAAGTATGATGAGAAAGAATATAATATTAACGTATATAAAGGTACCAGCCGGACTGGTATAGAATACCATAGTATCTGGTTTACTGATAAGACAACCGGCGGGGATACCTATGGAGTAGGCAGGTATTTAGACTTTGAACTGGACCCTGATAAAGACTATGTTTATACTATAGATTTTAACAAAGCTTATAGTCCGTATTGCGCATACAGTGCTAAATTCTCATGTGCAATCCCAACTAAAGAAGATCATATAAACCTTGCTGTTGAAGCAGGTGAAAAAAACTTTCATTAATTAAATTGGAGCCTGGCTGTGGTAATTGTACTTGAACGAAACATACAAGATAAAAAGCTTGAAAATGTAATTAAACACCTTGAAGATTTTGGATTTGCGGTTCATAAATCAACAGGAGTTGAACAGATAGTGCTCGGTGCTATTGGTGTTAAACCTGATTTCGATATACGCAAAGTGAAAGTTCTTGATGGTGTTGCCGAAGTCTATAGGATAACAGAGCCTTATAAACTTGCCAGCAGAACCTTTCAGAAAGAAGATACTGAGATAAAAATAAAGGATGTTACCATTGGTGGCAATGAAGTTGTAATTATGGCAGGTCCCTGTTCTGTTGAAAGCGAAGAACAGATTTTTATAGCTGCAGAAATTGTAGCTAAATCAGGTGCTAAAATTTTAAGAGGTGGTGCATTTAAACCAAGAACATCTCCTTATTCATTCCAGGGAATGGGAGAAGAGGGACTGAAGCTGCTCCGTAAAGCCGCCGATAAATACAACCTTCTTGTTATTACCGAGGTTATGGAATCCAGCCAGATAAAATTGATTGAAGAATATACCGATATTTTTCAGGTAGGTGCCCGTAATATGCAGAACTTTTCACTTTTGCGTGATCTTGGTAAAACATCTACTCCTATAATGCTTAAGAGAGGGCTCTCGGCAACTGTTGAAGACTGGCTGATGTCTGCAGAATACATTTTGGCAAACGGAAATAAAAATGTAATGTTATGTGAAAGAGGTATAAGAACGTTTGAAACATATACAAGAAATACATTTGATCTTTCCGCTATTCCAGTAGTTCATAAAAGAAGCCACCTTCCTGTAATTGCTGATCCTTCTCATGCTACTGGGATAAGGGATAAAGTTCTGCCTATGGCTAGAGCCGCAGTTGCAGCCGGTGCCGATGGAATAATGGTTGAAGTTCATCACGACCCGGAAAAGGCATTATCTGACGGGCCGCAGGCACTTCTTCCTGATCAGTACATGGAATTGGTAAGACAAATAAAACTTATAGCTGAAGTAATTGGAAGGAAGATGTAGACTTTAAAATTAACAATTATCAATTAACAATGAACAATTCTTTGGCAGTATGGACTACGAAGAAAAATATTTAAGAATAATAAAAGAAATTGTTCTTGCTAATGTTTCTCATTTAAATTCTTACCTTTTGGTTTTTAATAATATTCTTAATTCACTAAAAAAATAAATGATCTTTGAACACAATTAATATCTCCATAATAGGCCTGGGTCTCATCGGGGGATCAATAGCAAAGGCATTAAAGAGCAGTAATAAAGAAATATACATAACCGCTTATGACAGGGAAGAGGTGCTTGAATCTGCGCTTTTACAAAAGGTGATTGATAAAAAGGCTGAGTATATTGAGAATGCCGCCGATGCAGACATTATTTTCCTTTGTCTTCCAACTGATATTTCCCTGCAAACCCTTGAAAAACTTGCCCCTTCTGTAAATGAAAATACAATTATTACAGATGTTGCCGGTGTTAAAAGTGCCTTTGAAAATAAGTGGAGCAGTTTGAAAAGCAAAGGGGAGTTTGTCGGCGGGCATCCTATGACAGGCAAAGAAAAGGGTGGTTTTGAAAATTCAGATCCTCTTCTGTTTGAAAATTCGGTTTATATCTTATCAGATAATAAAAAACAATCACCTAATTATAATAAGCTGATAAAATTGATTGAACTGCTGGGCGCCAGGATAAAATTTCTGGATCCGTATCTCCATGATGAAATAATCGCAAATGTAAGCCATCTCCCTCAGCTATTATCAGTGGCTCTTGTTAATTCTGCCGCATGCAGTAAAAATGATACTAACTATCTCGATTTTGCCGCAGGGGGATTCAGAGATATGACAAGGATCGCTTCTAGCAATTTTGATATCTGGGAGCCTGTAATTAAGAATAATAAAGAGGCTATCCTTAAAGCTCTTGAAAATTTTGAAACTAATGCAAAAGTAATTAAGGAAAATATCCTTGCTGATGATTTCAAAACTCTGGCTGATTATTTCGAATCTGCCCGGGCAAAACGTGATGATATTCCTAAAAATACAAAGGGATTTATAAATCCCCTGGTTGATGTTTTTGTTTTTGTGAAGGATGAGCCCGGTGTTTTAAGCCGTCTTACAACAATTCTTTTTGAAGACGGCATTAGTATTAAAGATATTGAGCTTCTGAAGATCCGTGAAGGGACCGGCGGAACTTTTAGACTGTCTGTACAATCTAAAGAAGAAGCTGAGAGGGCTGAAAAGCTTATACATGGCTTAGGTTTCAGAACTAAATAACAACTATATAAAATGAAATTAAGCAGAAATAGCCATATCTGTCCAAAATAATAATTTGTTTCGTTCCTACGGAACTTGCAAATATTGAGATTACCTATATCTATAAACATAACGTCCCTGACGGGACTTAAAACAGCGATATATATTATACTTTAACATATAAGTTACCTGTTTATGGTATAAGTCCTTGTATTCCTGTAATTAAACGTTTATAGAATAAATTAACAGAATGAAATAAAGTCTCGTAGGGACGATAGATAGAGGATCGATTTGATGATAATTAAAAAAATCCGGATTCTGCCTCTATTTAGGAGTATTATTATAATAATAATTTTAATTTGGACGGCACTGGAAAAAGCATAGAAAATGTTTTTGCTTTTGATTTTTGACTTACTTTAGAACCCTATTAACCTTAAATTTATAATCAAAAAAATGTATACGATGAATAATATAAGAATACTTCTTATTGTTTTATTTCTTTCTTCAGTATTGTTCGGACAGCAAAAGCTTTCAGGAACGGAAGTAAAGCGGACTTATTATCCTAACGGAATTGTTAAAACCGAGGGTGACTATTGGTATGATCGTCTCCATGGTGTCTATAAAGAATTTTATCCTAATGGTAAGACCTGGAAAGTATGGAATTTTGTTGACGGAAAAGAAGATGGAATATCTACATGGTACTTTGAGGACGGCAAAATCAGCATTGAATGGAACTACCGCCAGGGTGTAAGACAGGGTGAATCCAGATGGTATTATGAAACCGGTGAGCTCTGGTCGAAACAGTATTTTTATAACGGCAAACTGGACGGCATAACTTATACCTATTATAAAACTGGCGAGCTTCAGGGGGAATGGAATTATACTGACGGCCTTCTGCAGGGAATATCAAAAACTTTTTATAAAACCGGCGAAGTTGAGGTTGAACGCCGGTTCCGTGATGCTATTCAAAATGGAATAACACGCGTATTCCATGAAGGTGGGAAAGTAGCCCTTGAAGCGATGTTTATTAATAATAAAATTGAAGGACAGGTAAAACTTTATGATCTTGCAAATAACCTGAGGGTGCTTGATGATTATAAGAACGGCGAACTTGTTAACAGGGTTAAATATGATTACATGGGAAAGTTTGAATCCGAAGAAAAGTATAATAAAGCATATTATAACGGCGGCGTATTAAAGGAGGAAACATTCCTGCGCGACGGAGTTAAAGACGGGATAATGAGATTATATTATGAATCGGGCTACCTGAAAGAGGAGTGGAACTACGAAAATAACATTGTTAACGGCTATGCATATACCTATTATGAAGGGGGTGTGCTTAAATCAGAAATAGGATATATAAGAGGGGAACAGAAAGGGTATACAAGAAATTATTATCCAACGGGACAGCTTGAATCAGAATATTATTATGAGAATAACCGTAAAAACGGCATGGGTTTAACCTATTATGAAAACGGCAGCCTTAAAACTTCTGTCAGGTATAATAATAATGAGCTTAATGGTGAATATGTTACCTACTTTGATAACGGGCTTACTGAATCGAGGGTTAATTATGAGGGTGGTAAACCAGGGGGAAAAAAAATATATTACTATAAAAACAGCGCTGTAAGACAGGAAGAAAATTATTACAACGGGAAACTTGATGGTTACCTGCGTGAGTACTTCCAGGATGGTAAAATTAAGAGGGAAGAATATTACAGGGAAGGGGAGTTACGAAGCAGGAAAGAATATGATTCTAAGGGCATTTTACTTTCAACTTCGGGTTATTAATATGAAAATGTATATTATAGTCTTTTTATCATTTATAACAATTTGTTTTGCTCAGACTGAAGAGAAAAAAGAATATTATGATACCGGCAGTATTAAAAAAATTGAAAATTATAGAAATGGTGTGCTTAACGGTATCTGCAAATATTATTCTGAAGATGGGATATTAAAAGAATTATCAGAATATAAAAACGGACAAAGGAACGGGAACTCCTATTACTACTACCCGGATGGTGTTTTGAAAGAACAGTTTTATTATAAAGACGATAAATATAACGGTACCTATAAAAGTTTTTATCAGGCTGGTTCATTAAAAGAGTCAGGTAATTATTCAAACGGTAAACCGGAAGGCGTTTTTAAAAATTATTATGAAACGGGTGAATTAAAGTCGGTGCAGGATTTTTCCGGCGGAATTAAAACCGGAACTGTATATGAGTATTATGAAAACGGTAAATTAAAAGCCGAAGCAGAATATATTAATAATAGCCAGCAGGGAATTACTAAATGGTATTATGATAACGGCGGCTTAAAAGGAGAATGGAATTATCTGCAGGGGAACCTGCATGGTGCCTCAAAAGAATATTCCGTTAATGGGAACCTGATTGCTGAAAAAAATTATGCTTATGCCAAACTTAATGGAATATCCAGGTTATATTTTGAAACCGGCGTCCTTAAAAATGAAAGTAATTACTTAAATGGTTGGAGAGATGGTGTAACAAAATCTTTTTATGAAGATGGCTCTCTATGGACTGAGCAGATTTATAAAAAGGACAAGCTTGACGGAATTACTAAAATTTACCGTAAAGACAAAACCCTTTGGTATGAAGAAATATATGAAATGGGAACTCTTAAAAGCAGTAAAGAGTATTCTGAGGATGGAGAACTAATTTCAATAAAAGACCTGTAATTTCTTAAAATCCGCCTGCTTAAATACCGGACTAAATTTGCAGGATGACAAAACTTAGCTGGTTATCCTCCTTCCTTGAAATTCTTTCCAACTTACCATACATTTGAAACCATTCACAAGAAAAGATTGAAATGAAAGAAAGAAAAAGTTTTACTGTTGGCGGACTTCAGATGTCTTTCGAAAAAAATCCCGATAAAAACCTTAAAAAGGCCGTTTCCTGGATAGAAA
Source organism: Ignavibacteriaceae bacterium (assembly GCA_046481785.1). GTDB lineage: Bacteria > Bacteroidota > Ignavibacteria > Ignavibacteriales > Ignavibacteriaceae > JAWOJF01. Next base: position 13,965 of record JAWOJF010000071.1, read on the forward strand.
AAGCTGCAAAAGAAGGAGCCGAAGTAATATGTCTTCCCGAGCTTTTCCGTTCTCAGTATTTTTGCCAGAGCGAGGATATAAAGTTCTTTGATCTTGCAGAAACTATTCCCGGTCCTTCTACTGAAGCGGTAAGTAAAGCAGCAAGGAAACATAAAGTTGTGGTTATTGTACCAATCTTTGAAAAACGTGCTGCGGGAGTTTATCATAACAGTGCTGTTATAATAAATTCAAAAGGAGAAATTGCCGGGCTTTACCGCAAAATGCATATTCCTGATGATCCCTCTTATTATGAGAAATTTTATTTCACTCCGGGTGACCTTGGTTATAAAAGTTTCAAAACAGAGTTTGGTAGTATTGGTACTTTAATTTGCTGGGATCAATGGTACCCCGAAGGGGCGAGATTAACAGCTTTGCGCGGTGCAAATATATTATTTTATCCTACTGCTATTGGCTGGCATCCCCATGAAAAGTCAGAACATGGTAAGGCGCAGTTTGAAAGCTGGCAGATGATTCAGCGCGGACATGCAATTGCTAATGGTGTTTATGTTGCCGCTGTAAACAGGGTGGGGCTTGAAAAACAATCAACCGGATCTGCAGGTATTGAGTTCTGGGGTTCATCTTTTATTGCTGATCCGCAGGGGATAATTATTGCTCAGGCTTCTTCCAATAAAGAAGAAGTTCTATTGGCTGATGTTGATCTTGAAAGAATAGAATATATACGGCGTAACTGGCCATTTCTGCGTGACCGCAGGATCGATTCTTATGAGGGAATAGATAAAAGGTTTATTGATGAATAAACATAATTCTGATCGCTAACTTATTTTGGATAATACATAAAAAGCAGCTAACAGTTAGTAACAACTTTTGATTTATATGGCAAAACTAATTTCAAAAAAAAATAAAAAGATACAATCACTCCCGTCGGAGGCAGGTTTCAGAATACCGGCCGAATGGGAAAAACACGAAGCAACGTGGATTGGCTGGCCTCATAATATTGAGGACTGGCCCGGGAAAATAACACCTATACCCTGGGTATATGGTGAAATGGTTAGGAAAATTGCAGAAGGCGAAATAGTTAGAATTATTGTTGAAAATAAGGATCATGAAAAAAGTGCGCTTAAAGTATTAAAAGCTGTTGACGCAGTATTAGACAACGTCGAGTTTTACAGGTTAAAAACAGACCGCGGCTGGACGAGAGATTCCGGGCCGGCATTTATTAAAAATGACTCTGAAGCTGCGCTTGTGAATTTTCATTTTAATGCCTGGGCTAAGTATGACAATTTTAAAAAAGACAGGAAACTCCCTAAATTCATATCAAAAGCTTTGGGCCTTCAGTTATTTGAAGCTCTGCATAATAGCAGGGAAGTAACCCTTGAAGGCGGAAGTATTGATATAAACGGTAAAGGCACTCTTATTACAACAGAAGAATGTTTAATGGATCAGAAAACTCAGGTAAGGAATCCGGGTTTTTCTAAGAATGATTATGAGACTGTTTTTAAGAATTATCTGGGTATTACAAATGTACTCTGGCTTGATAAAGGAATTGCCGGAGATGATACACACGGACATGTAGATGACTTGTGCCGGTTTGTTAATGCTGATACCGTTGTTCTTGTTCAGGAGGAAAATACCAGTGATGCTAATTATAAAGCATTAAAAGAAAATAAAGAAAGACTGCAGGATGCGAAGCTTGAAGATGGCTCAAAATTAAACGTAATTGATCTTCCAATGCCCTCACCGTTATACTTCAAGGGTGAAAGGCTTCCTGCAAGCTACGCTAATTTTTATATTGCCAACTCATACGTGCTCGTTCCTACGTTTAATGATGTAAACGACAGGAAAGTCCTGGGTATTTTATCAGAATTAATAACTGACCGTCCTGTTATTGGTATTCATGCTGTAGACCTTGTGTGGGGATTAGGAACATTACATTGTTTAACTCATGAACAGCCCGCGGTTTAACGAAAATTAGTTGCCGTCGGTTGGATAAGTAAAATCCGCGAAATTAAATTATTTTAAGTCATTAATTTTATGTGAAATATGAACTACGAAATGCTTGCCGCTTTTTCAATTGGAATGATCATTCTTGCAGCTACACCGGGTCCCGGAGTATTCGGCTCTATGTCTAAAGCCGTTGCTGAAGGTTATAAAGCTTCTCTCTACTTTATTGGGGGACTGGCATTAGGTGATGTAATGTTTTTTATTCTTGCACTTATAGGGATGTCAACCATTTCTATAGTTATGGGAGAAATGTTTTTTATTATTAAAATTGCCGGCGGTCTTTATTTAATATATCTCGGCGTAAAAATGTTCAGAACTAAGAATCTCTCTGCTGCCGAAATAAAGGCTGAAAATAAAAGCGGGTTTAAAACATTTTTAGGCGGGCTGCTGCTTACATTAGGGAACCCCAAACCAATACTGTTTTATGCCAGTGTTGTTCCAACAATTATAAATATAAATGAAGTACGATTAATTGATGCATCCCTCATGATATTAACAATAACATCCGTCTTGTTTATTGTTCTTGGTACATACTGCTATTTTGCAAGTCTTTCCAGGAAACTGCTTGGGAACAAATCTGTACAATCAAAGGTAAATAAAACCGCCGGGGCAATAATGTGTGCAACCGGTACATACATTGTAATAGAGTGACATTATAAATTCATTTTGAGACCATATCTGTAATATTTATAGCAAAAACATCCATAAAGAACCCAAAAATCCATTCGGAGACGATACTTTACGGTATTATTCGAAAAAAGATCATCATTTAGTTAAATTTCAAATGATTTCGTTTCAGCTTAAATTTTTGGATACCTCTGACATCGGACCATTTCTAAAAGGCTTCTTTTTGAATTCTTTGAAATAACACAGAAAAACAGTATATTAAACATTGATTTTTAAAAAGGCATCTAACCATTACCTGCTCTGTTGCAATCATTCATAAAACCGACCTCTGATTAGATAAACAATTTATTCTTTAGGTCTTAAAAAAAGGAAAAGTACATTAATGTCATTTGACAAACTGAATCTTATAAAAACAATACACACAGCAGTTACTGCTGAAGGATATTCCAAACCTACTCCAATCCAGGCTCAGGCTATTCCGGTTATTCTGGAAAGAAAAGACCTTCTTGGCTGTGCACAGACAGGTACCGGTAAAACCGCAGCTTTTGCAATTCCCATTCTTCAGATTCTTAGTGAAAGCAGAGAAATTAAAAAGGATAAAAAATCAATCAGAGCCCTCATACTTACACCAACAAGGGAACTGGCTGTACAAATTGGTGATAGTTTTAATACATATGGAAAACATACCGGGCTGCGTAATACTGTGGTTTACGGCGGAGTATCACAGCAAAAGCAAACCGATAAACTAAGAAAAGGTGTTGATATTCTTGTTGCTACTCCGGGCAGGCTTCTTGACCTGATGAACCAGGGATATATAAATCTTCAAAAAGTGGAAATGTTTGTTCTTGATGAAGCTGACCGTATGCTGGATATGGGTTTTATTGTCGATATAAAAACACACGCAGGACGGATAGATCGGGAACCATGGCTTCAAGGACAGTCTGGTCGAGCATTTCAGATTCTGCCCGCTTCGAGAAGAACGCGCCTTCCTCAAGTTCCCTGCTCAGGGCTTCGCTGCTGGCGGGCTGTC
>JAWOJF010000197.1:0-3178 GCA_046481785.1 Ignavibacteriaceae bacterium
GCCCGCTCCCAAGCGGGCAGCACCACTTTAAACAGAAGACAAATAGAAAGAGCAAGTTCAAGAGCAAGAGCAAGAGCAAGTTCAAGAGCAAGTACTCTCCAACTACGAAAAAATGTAAATGTTACTATGAAAAAATCACCGATCATCGGTAAATATTACCGATTTTTTAAACGACCTAAGCAAAAAAAATGTGTTTTTAGTTTATTTTCCAAGTTTTGCATTTTGGCATGTGCATTGCTTAATATACATCAGAAAATAGTTTTAAGCATATACCCTTCACAAGTTGACACTCTTATACTGCCGGACTTAATGCCCTCAAGTCCGGCAGCAATCTTTTAAACCGGTTAAGTCAAAATTTCCCTGGTCTTATTTAATGCATAATAAACATCTTTTTTATCCGCCTCAAGATCAACCAGTAGTTTTCCTATATCAGATACAAGCACAAATTTTATCTTCCCTTCCCTGTTTTTTTTATCTGAATGCATTAAAGAAAAAACATTTTCAATGTTAAATGAGGTAATTTTTTTATTCAGTTTCATTTTCATAGGAAGGCTGATAAATTCCTCAAACTTTTTATCTGTAAGCAGTCCCCTTTTATTTGATAAAATTAAGGCAGTAATAACACCGGCTGTAACAGCCTCCCCGTGTTTAATTTTAAAATTAAGATCACTTTCAAAAGCATGGGCAAAAGTATGTCCAAGGTTAAGTATCTTTCTAATTCCGCTCTCTTTTTCATCCTGTGAAACAACGCCTGCCTTTATCAATGCCGAATTAAAAATCAGTTCCTGAAGTACATTTAAATTAAAATCAAATAATTTAAGAAGATTTTCATTTGTATAATTATAAAAGGAGTTATCGGCCATATAAGCATACTTAATAATCTCCCCCGCCCCGGATGTAATTTCACCTTTCGGCAGGGTCTGTAAAAAATCAATATCAATAAAAACAAATTTCGGCTGATAGAATGTGCCTACCATATTCTTTTTGCTGTTAAAGTTAATGCCGGTTTTTCCGCCGATTGAGCTGTCTACAGCGGCGAGCAGCGTTGTTGGGATATGTATTAGTTGTACTCCTCTCATAAAAGTTGAAGCGGCAAAAGCACCCAGATCACCTGTAACGCCCCCTCCTATAACTATAATCAGTGAATCCCTGCCGTAATTATTCTCAAGCATATAGGAATAAATTTTATTCAGTTCTGTATATGATTTACTCTTTTCACCTGGTTTCAATACATAAAAAAGAATTTTATTATAATTAGAATCGAGAGCTGTTCTTACCCTGTCTGAATGAAGCCTCTCTACATTCTCATCAATAATAACGAGAATTTTTTTATAAAGGTTAAACCTGCTTATTGTAGTTTGTAACTGCGGTAAAATAGATTTACCAAGAAAAACTGAATACGGATTATCCTTTAATTCAACATTTATTTTTTTCAATTGTAATCCTTCTTAGAGTCCTTAAGAATTAATTTAGCGAGCTGGTCAACTGTTTTTCCGATAGGTATATTATCAGTGTTTATTGTATAGTCGGCTCGTTCATAATACTTTCTGCGTTCATTATAGAGTGTATTAACTTTTTCAATAAACTCACTTTTCGTTAAATTTTCAGCACCATTTTTAAGAAGAACGGGCCTGTCGCGTTTATGTTTTAATCTTTCATAAACATGTTCGGGAGATGCTTTTAAATAGATAATCTTACCTGTTCTTTTTATAAACTCAAGATTTTTTTCATTAGCAATTGTACCTCCGCCCAGGGCAATAATAAGGTTCCGGCCGCGGGAAACTTCAATAAGGGTTTCAGTCTCCAGGTTCCTGAAATAAGGCTCACCGGATTCATCAAATATTTCCTTTATCTTTTTAGCGGCCCTTTGTTCAATAACTTTGTCAAGGTCAAAGAAATCCCAGCCTAAGGTGTTAGCCAGTATAGGGCCTATAGTGCTTTTCCCGGAGCCCATAAAACCCGCAAGATATATTATTGCAGCATTCATAAATCTCAAAATTTGCAGATAAAATTAAACAGATGGGAAAGTAAATACAAATGATGAGAAAGCCGATTAAAAAAGGAATGCCAGTCCGATTAAAAAAGAAACTCCGTCAATATTAATTTTGGAAGCAAATGCCTGAGGCTGCAGAGGAATAAACCTGTTATTATATATAATACTGCTTTTATTGTAGCTGCTTGTAACATTAAATTGCGGATCACGGAATTTCATTTCACCATGGACAGAAATATTATCCCTTACTAAATAATCCATGGCAATAATTACATGAATACCATATGCAGTTTTTCTTTCCAGGTTGGAAACTTCCGCATCACCAACTTCCCTGATATGTTCACCATAATAAAATCCGCCCCCGCCCCCCATAAGGAATTTAAAATTTTCTGTTGAGAATGGAATTAGATAATATATAGAGAGCTCGAGTGGAATCATACTAAATCCATCGTTTACCGGAATCCCTGAAAGTCCGGGCAAACTTGTTGTAGTTCTGGTTTTCTTAATGTACTCAGTACCAAATCCCAATATTATTTCATCAGTTAGCCTGTACTTAAATTCAACGGCAGGGTTAAGAATTTCACCCATTTCAACATAACTATTCCTTACGGTCAGATCGGAAGAATTTGGTGATAAATAGATTTTTGATGTGGTCGTATAAACCGCATTTACACCAATACTAAACCGTTTCCCGTTATACTGACCCGATAAAACAGAACTGACTGTTAGTATAATAGCAAATATTTTTAGCTTCATGTAAGTTCCAATTGAGGAATGTTTAAAACAAAAAACCGGGTAGCTCACTGATGAACTGCCCGGTTTTAAAATAACAAATATTAATTAAAAATTACTGGCCATAAAAAAGATACCGGTTATCTTTTATATTAGCATCTTCTTTCTTTTTAGCAAGCCATTGGTTAAAGTACATACCCTTCTTTTCCTGGAGGAGGTTATCCCTGATCATATTTCTTTGTATACTGTAAGCGGAAGAGTCAAATTTTGTTCTTTCTGCCACGTTTATTAAAAAATACCCTCTCTGTCCCTTAACCGGTTCAGATATTTTATTGAGATCCATGTTAAGCGCCTTTTCAATAAAAGCATAATCTCTGACGACAGTAGGTACAGTTCCGGCAGGTGTAAAATTACCTGTTTGGTTATAAATAACATGTTTTGCTGTATTAGGAG
>JAWOJF010000230.1:0-31794 GCA_046481785.1 Ignavibacteriaceae bacterium
CCAACAATTACTTTAGGTATTCCAAACTGCACTACTGCACCGGCACATAAATAACACGGCATTAGTGTTGAATAAAGAATAGTATCTTTGTATGAACCTATCCTGCCGGCATTTATCAGGCAGTCAATTTCAGCATGTATCATAGGATTATCTTCCTGCACACGCTTATTATGCCCGCCGGCAATTATTACTCCGTTTTTTATCAGAACTGAGCCAATAGGTATTCCCCCTTCGTCCAGTCCCTTTTTTGCCTCTGCAATTGCCGCAATCAGGTAATTATCTGTCATAATTCATTATTAGTTTATTAAACAATAAAAATATGGAATTTTTCCATAAAAAATAAAAGACTCTTGAATTTTACTTATGTATTTTATCAATTTGCATTTACGGATATTTTATTAAATTAAGACCGGAAAACACTCCGGTCTATTAGGTATTCTTTAATTTGAGGGATTTTTTTGTACAAAAAAAACGGAAAATATCTGTCAGCCGGAATTATCAACTTAAAAAGTATTAGTTTCAAGAGGCAAATTGAATTCATTTTAGCATTGCTTTTTTCCTTTCAATTTTTATCTTGTGAAGCACCAAAAAGCAATCCGCTTGATCCAATGAATTCGGTAAACTCCGGCATGGCCGCACTGGAGGGGACTGTTCAAACTCACAGTATTCCTAATATGCCTTTGAAGGATGTTTCTGTTTACTGGATGCCCGGCGGCAGAACTGTTAAAACGGATGCAATGGGCTACTTTACTATAACTAATATTGAACCGGTAAATGGTAAATTAATTACAGAAAAACCGGGATATTCATCTGATACTATGAATATAACGTGGGCAGATTCAAAGAAGATAACTAAACAAATAAACCTGTTAAAAGCCCCTGAAATTGACAGCATATCAATTTATTCCGTTGTGATAAAGCAGAAGTCCTCGGCTCCCAATTCGTTTCTTGTTGTACTTTTGAAAATTAATGACAGGGATAATATCCTGGGTTCAGTTTCTATTGAAAATGCTGAATTAGATATTAAAAAAACCTTAAGGTACAATTTTACTGAAAGCAATACATTTTTAGATACATTAACAATTAGTGAACTGAAAGTTCAGGATGTAGAAAAAATAATAGGACTCGATTTTGATATTTCTGTTAAATCTGATAACCTTAACCGGGAATTTTTATTAAGTACTGAAAGAATTGCAAGGGTAATAAAAGACGATGTAAAAATTGTATCTCCTGATAGTATTGTTGTGAGCAGCAGGCCTGAATTAAGATGGGAACCCTTTACTGCCGGATACAGTTTTAGTTATATGGTGGAAATATATACCACTGACCTGATTAACCCGGAACTTGTAAAAAGAGAAACAATTATGAACCCCGAAGCAGTTTCTTACACGGTAACTGAAGACCTTGAGCAGAGAAATTATTATTGGGTGGTTTGGGTTATAGATAAATTCGGCAACAGGGTAAGATCTATACCTGCCGGATTTTTTGTTCAATAAATATTTCTGATTGGAAAGTAATGGAAATAAATACTGCCGAAAACATAGATAAAATAAAACTAATAAGTAAAGAACAGTTTGAAACTCTTTACCAGATAAGTCAAACACTTAATTCTGCTGTATATGAAGAAGCATTAATTAATGAAACACTGGATTTAATTATTAATGTCCTTCAGGCTGAACGGGGATTATTTGTAAAATATGATGAAGAAAATAACAGCTTCAGTATTATTGCAGCCAGAAATATTCAGAAGGAAAGCATCGAAGACCTGTCGGTTTTCTCTTCAGGAATTTTACAAAGAGTAATTGAATCAAAACAACCAAGTCTTTATCATGACGTTCAGAATGACCCCTTAATCTCGCAGTTTGAAAGTATACAGATTCATAATATCAAATCTATTCTTGGTGTCCCCGTAATAAGCAATGATAAAGTATGGGGAGTTATGCTGGTAGACAGCCGGATGAACCGGAAAGAGTTTTCGGAGGATAACCTGATTTTTCTTGATTTCTTTTCAAACCTTGTCTCTCTTTCACTTGATAAAATAATAAGGTTTGAAAAACTTCAGGATGAAAATATTATTCTCCGCAACCAATTGCAGGCTTCAAAACAACTGCCTGAACTTATCGGCGAAAGTGAATCAATGCAAAAGCTTGCTATACTGATTCATAAAGTTGCAAGGACAGATGCGACAGTATTGCTGCTTGGTGAAAGCGGTACAGGCAAAGAACTGGTGGCGCGTGCTATACATACTCTTAGTGTTAGAGGTGATATGCCTTACCTGGCTCAGTTTTGCGGCTCTATACCCGATACTCTTCTTGAAAGTGAATTATTTGGTTATAAAAAAGGAGCTTTTACCGGCGCCAATACCGACAAGAAAGGTCTGTTTGAGGTTGCTAATAATGGTACTTTTTTTCTTGATGAAATTGCCGATATTTCGCTTGCATTACAGGCTAAGATGCTTAGGGTATTACAAAACAGAGAAATTATGCGTTTGGGTGATACACAGGTAATTAAGGTTGATGTACGTGTTATAGCTGCTACAAATAAGGATTTAAAACAGCTTGTAAAAGAAGAAAAATTCAGGGAAGATCTTTTTTACCGCTTAAATGTATTTCCCATCAGAATCCCCCCCTTAAGGGAAAGAAGAGGGGATATCCCGATTCTTGTAAAACATTTTATTAAAAAGTTTTCTGACAAGGATATCAGCATAAGTTTTAGTGCCATGAGACTGCTTGAAGAATATACATGGCCGGGAAATGTAAGGCAGCTTGAAAATGTTCTTCAGAGAGCTTTAATATTATGTGATGGTGATAAACTTTTGCCTGAACATATTGTTATAGAAGAGGATGATGAGGATATTAGTTTCACCGGAACTTTACGGGAGTTTGAAAAGCTGTTACTATTAAAACGGCTTAAGGAATATGAGGGCAACAGAACTATAACTGCAAAATCCCTCGGCGTTTCCGTCCGGTGGGTACAACTGAAGCTGAAAGAAATGAATATTCAGGAATAGAACACAAGGTTCAGGTATTAGCATAGGTTATTATTTATTAAGAAGATTTTATAATAATAAATGAATCCCGTTTCCACAGAAATACTTTTCGATAAATTTGAGGTTGTTGAATGTCTGAAAAAGGATAGTCATACCTGTGTATATCTGGCTAATCATATTTATCTTGGGAAAAAGATAATTCTAAAAACCCTTAATACTGATAACCTGCCGGATAAAACTATCCTCGAAAGATTCAAAAGAGAAGCTAAAATTCTTGCACAGCTCGAACACCCTAACCTGATAAAAGTTCTGGACTTTGGAACTCATTCTCATTTTTTTTATATCTCTTTTGAGCATTTTGACAGCCGGAACCTTCGTGAAGTAATTAAAGACGATTCTCTTTCAGTTGAAGATAAAAATCAACTGATAATACAATTATTAAAAGCATTAAATGCCGCTCATCAGAACCAGGTAATTCACAGGGATATTAAACCTGAAAATATTCTTGTTAATAATAACTTTGAATTAAAAATTGCGGATTTTGGTTTAGCTCTTATACAGAATGATCATGGTTTAACACAAAAGTCATCCATAGTAGGAACACCCAGTTATATGTCCCCCGAACAGATCAGAGGTGAAGCACTAACACCTCAATCTGATCTTTTCTCCGCCGGTATTGTCTGCTATGAACTCTTAACAGGAAAAAATCCCCTTCTTGGGAAAGACATTAGTGAAACAATAAACAAGATATTAAATTTTGATGAGTCAGTATTAGAAATACCCGGCCATATTCCGGAACAGATACGGGATGTTATATTAAACATGCTGAAGAAAAATCTATCACTAAGAATAAAATCAGCAGCAGATGCCCTTAATACTCTGGGTATTAACGCCACAATATATAACATACCTAAAGAAGAAGTGCCCGCCGAAAAAAAGAAGATCAATGTTCTGTATTATATTATTCCTGCAGCAATCACACTTATATTAATAACATGGCTTCTGGCAACTGATTATATACAAAAAAATTCAAATAATGCAGCGCCGGCAGTTATAGATACTTCCGGTACAGGCTTAAATGAACCATCGGTTTCGGAGAACCCGGATACGGCTAAGTTATCCGAAACAAACCAGCAAGTTCAGGAAAATATTAGCCCGTCTTCACCGCCTCTTCCGTCAAATCTTAACATTGATGTAAATCCATGGGCAAGGGTTTTTGTTGATAATGAAAGTTATGGTGAAACTCCGCTCAGGCAGACAATTCAGTTAAAACCCGGCACGCATACAATAAGGCTGGAAAATGATAACTTCCCCAGTTATACCCAAAGAGTTATTCTTAAGGCAGGTGAAACGAGGAACCTTAAAATAAATTTTAATAATGTAGTTGGTTATCTTGAGGTAAAAATAGAACCATGGGGAGATGTATATATAAATAATGAATATAAGGGGGAGTCTTCATCTTTAAAAGGGCCCATTGTATTACTTCCCGGGAGATATAAATTATTAGTTTCAAATCCTTATTTTGGCAAACAGGAAAAAAGAATTCATATTACAGCGCAGCAGACAACTACTTTTGAACTGAATTTTAATTCTTTGTAATCAATCATTTTTATAAATGAAATTAAAACCCATAATAATTATTCTGTTGATTTTACCTGCCGCAATATTCGCTCAGGAAAATAGTGACAGTTTAAAAAGTATAAACCAGAAATTCCAGGCTTTTGAGTATGAAGAAGTAATATTTGAAGCAGATAGTCTGTTAAACTTTAAGGATAGCATATCTATTAACCTTCTCCTTGATATATACCGGATGAAAGGCATCTCCCACTTTACATTACTGCAGGACAGGCTGGCTGAACATAGCTTCATTGAAATTATAAAAATTGACACCGCTTATACACTTGATTCGGCTAAAACTTCTCCAAAAATAATTTCTTTTTACAATGAAATAAGGAACGAGTATATAAAACAACAGGAAGAACTGCAGAAACTTGAAGCCCGGGTAGACACAGTTTATATTTCTGATCCATCGGAAAAAATAAATATTGAGGAACAGATAAAGGGAACAGTAATCCGTTCAATAATATTGCCGGGATGGGGACACCTGTATTCTGAACAATCTGCAAAAGGAATAATTTTAACCTCACTTAGTGCTGTTACTATTTTATCTTCAGTTTATTTTATTTTTGATACAAATTCAAAAGAGGATGAATATGTAAACACCAGGAATCCGTCTCTGATACCCGGGAAATGGGATGATTATAATTCATCATATAAAATGCGTAACTATTCTTTAATTGCTTTTGCTGCTGTTTGGGTTTATTCCCAGTTGGACTTACTGTTATTTTCTAATCAGGAAAATATTGAAGCGCCAGATGCAGAATTGACCTTTAATTCCACCTCAGGACTAAATTTTAACTGGCGTTTTGCTTTCTAACTAATCTGCATTTTCTTCTCCCTCTCCGAAAATTTTTCACAACGTATATCACAATCATCAAAAAGCTTTCTTTTTTATTAAAAAATAAGGGTTTATAACGTGGCATTAAGGTTGAACCTACACGGTACACAATCAAAAAAATTGTGTCATTCCATAACGGTTAAAAATTTCATGGAGGTTAATCAATAAATGAAAACATCAAATCAAATAAGAAGAGTATTTAAAACCACGCTGTTTACTTCCTTTACCGCTGTACTATTCCTGTCAGTTATTGCATTTACCGGATGTACTGAGAATGATGACCCGGTTGATGCAAACGGAGGAAGTGCAAAGGTTGCAGGAAAAGTAACTGATTCGGATGGTTTTAATAAACTGGCTAAAACTTCAGGAACAGTAGAAGGTGCTTCTGTTATATTAGCCAGAGTTAAGGCAGATGGAGCGCTTGAAACGGTTTCTAAGAATGAAGTTACAACTGATGCCGATGGTAAATTTTTAATTGAAACAGATGTAAATGGTGAAGCAGATTTAGTGATAGTGGCTAAGAAAGGAAATAAAGAATGGAAGGGAATCGTTACTTCAAAAGTTAGAACAGGTATAACCGTTTACAGTCAGCCGTTAAATGAAGAAACAACTGCCGAAGTTCATATTTATACTAAGGCAAAAGCACAGGGCTATAATAATGTAAGTTATACAGACATAGCAGCATACATTAATGCAACTGCGGCAGCGGAAATAAAAAATAATACTAATGCAGCAGCTAAAATTGCAGCCTCGCTGAAGGCCAAAGCAGATGTTCATGCCAGAACAGTATCTAACAGCAGTTTTGGCGGAAGCAATGAAAAGTGGAATTTAATACTTGCCGGTAGTACCGATGCGCAGGCAAGCCTGGAACGCGACCTGTTTTATGCCGAATCAGAAGCCGCTGAAGAAGCTGCTTTTAATGCATACTTCAAAGCATTGGTAAATGCCTATGTAAATGCCGGGTTATCAGCGGATGCTTGTTTCAGAGCTACAGAAATATCGCAGAAAGTATATTTAAACAATATTTCTTCGCTGAGTGCAGGTGCGCAGTTAGAATTAAAAAAGAGAGCTGCCGTAGTAAAAGCTAGAATTTTAAGCTCGGCAGTAAATTTCAGGTTTACTGCTATGGGTGCTTCTAATGCACAGCTAAACGCTCTGTCAACTGCAGGCTTAAATCTTTCTGCTGCACTAAAAAATGCTTCGGGCGAAAGCCAGATAAAGGCAGCCTTTGATACATATAATTCGGTTATTCTAAACGAACTAAAAGTATCATTAGGTTCGCAGGCTTCATTACTTAGCAGTACAGAAACTAAAATTGCAGATTTTAAAAATTCTCTGCAGGCGGTTGTCAGAGGCAGCGTATCAAATGATTCATTAATTGATGCGTATATAAATTTCTGCACAAATGTTGAAGCAGAAGTTGGAACAGTTTTATCTGCAGCAGGTAAAAACAATGTTGATGCAGCAGCATCAATATTAATTCTGGTAAATATTAATTCTTAAAGAAAAAATTAATTGGTATCATCATTGGCAAAGTTGTTCCCTCAGACAAAGCCAATGATCCCCTGGTCCCGTAATCCTGGGACGGGGGTCATTTCCTCCCGGAGTGAATCCGGGAGGATTTTATATAATATGAAATATTTTCGGGTCAGAAAAATTTCCTTAATGAATTTTTAGATTGTTTAAGGAACTTTTTTTTAACATTATAGTATCAGGTATTAGAATTCCGGGAATAAGAATCTATCTCACTTTAAATAAAAATTTAATATTTTATCTTTAGAGTACTATATAAGAAAAGATTGATATATAAAATGATTGGATTGGAAGGGCAAAAAAAAATGATAAGAAAACATTTCTAGTATTTACTTTCCATCCTTAATTTCCAAAAAAAATAAAGTTTCCGCTAAATATATTTTTCTCCGAGATATATTTAGTTAAGTGGGTGGAGAGATTCGAAAGCTCTCTCCACCTTTTTATTTTCATTGGCTAACAATGCCTTAGGCAAAGTACTTGTTCCCTCAAACAAAGCCAATGGTCCCCCCCATTTGGGGGGATTTTTATAATACTTATGTAACACAGGCTAAAGCCTGTGCTACAAATATTTTGGGGTTAGGCTTCTTCAATATCTATTTTATCCACATCTTCAAACGTTATAGTACACAGATCATCATCGCTTGGTTCAACTAGGGTAAGTATCCGTTCTTCCTGGTAGCTTATTGTTTTATAAAGTATATTTCTAACAGTACGCGCATTACCAAAGTTTTTATCCCTGTTTGTATAAAGATTTGTAAAGATATCTAACAAAAGCTGCCATGCACCCTCATCAAGCTTATATCCGTTCTTTTCACTTATTACCAGAGCAATTTCAAGCATTTGCCTTGGAGTAAAATCGTCAAAAGTAAAGTAATTTGTAAAACGGGAAATAAGGCCGGGGTTAGAATCGAGAAAATCCTTCATTTCATTAGTATAACCTGCAACTATTACAATAAATTTTCCCTGGTAATCTTCCATTCTCTTTAATAAAGTGTCAATGGCTTCCTGCCCAAAATCGGTAAAACCTCTTGAAAGTGTATAGGCCTCATCAATAAAAAGAGTACCTCCCAGTGCATTTTTAATTACAGCTTCTGTTTTATCTGCTGTTTGTCCCTGGTAACCGGCAACAAGAGAGGAACGGTCAACCTCCACGAGATGCCCTTTTTCTATTATTCCCATCTCTTTATATATCCTGCTTAATAACCTTGCTATAGTTGTTTTACCTGTACCGGGACTGCCGGTAAAAACAGAATTAAGATTTTTAGGAATTACCTTCATTCCGCGTTCTTCACGCAGTTTGGCAACTTTAAGGCTGCTGATTAATTTATCAACAGAATTTTTCACTGAATCTAACCCAACTAATTCATGCAGTTCATTTAAATACTGGTCCAGTAATACCGGATCTCCGGTAACCTTAACAATCTGTTTTTCTTTTTTATCGGCAATCAGATCTTTAATGTCTGCTAATCTTATACATTTAATCTCACTTTCAGTTCTTTGGGCTAAAGGAATGTCGGCTATTCTTAACAGATGATTTTTTAATGCAGTCTCCGTTAGATTTCTCACAACCCTTGCATTGCCGAAATTTTTATCCCTTATTCGGTATATCCTGTTGAAATATTTTTTTAATTGTTCCTTTACCTCTTCATCTGTTTCATGTTCTTTTTCAATAAAGAGATTTTCGGCAATTGAATAAAGTTCTTCGGGGGTATAATCTTCAAAGGTAATAGTTCTGTTAAACCTTGACTGAAGGCCGGGATTGCTTTTCAAAAACTTATTCATTTCTTCAGTATAACCGGCGGCAATAACAATAAATCTGCCCCTGTCATCTTCCATCCGTTTTAACAATGTATCCAATGCTTCCTTGCCAAAATCGGAAGAGTCATTTTCTTTTTTTACAAGTGAGTAAGCCTCATCAATAAAAAGAGTACCGCCAATTGCTTTATCAATCAGTTCTTTTGTTTTTTCTGCAGTCTGCCCTACATAAGAACCAACTAACCCCTGCCTGTCTACTTCAATCAGATGCCCCTTTGGCAGAATACCGAGAGCAGAATAAATTTCGCTGAAAAGCCTTGCAACAGTTGTTTTACCGGTACCGGGGTTTCCAAGAAAAACAAGGTGAGATGAAAATTTTGTACTTACATTTTCACCTTTTTCAGTATAGAACCGAGCAAGTTTAATTATTTCATTTATTTCTTTTTTAACTGATGAAAGTCCTGTGAGATTATTTAATTTATTAAGAGCCTTCGCAAGATTGTCCTCATCTATTCCGATTTTTGCACTTTTGGCTACTCTGTTCTTCTGAAGAGCCTGTATATCCTCAGAGCTGATCGTAGTCATGGCTTCCTGGTTTTTCCCTTTATCAGGCAGTTTCAGGTATCTTTTACTAAGCTGAACTTTTGCATCATTAAAATAATTTCGTACCAGCCGGGCATTGCCAAAAGCTTCATCTCTCTTACGGTAAAGAGCAGTAAAATCTTTTCTTAATAGCTCAATAGCTTCTTCATCAACAGTGTATTCTTCTTTTGCAGCAGATTGTTTGAATATCTCAACCATTTCGTCCGGAGTATAATCTTCAAAATTAAAGAAATGAGTAAACCTGGATTTAAGTCCCGGATTAGAATTAATAAATTCATTCATTTCTTCCGGATAACCTGCCGTAACTACTACAAACTCTCCTGCCCTGTCTTCCATTCTTTTAAGAAGTGTATCAATAGCTTCTTGTCCAAAATCCTGCTGCGTACCTGATTTTTTTAATGTGTATGCTTCATCAATAAAAAGCAGTCCCCCTATAGCTTCATTAATAATCTTTTCGGTTTTCTGTGCAGTTTCACCAATATACTGCCCTACCAGGCCGCTTCTGTCTACCTCAATAACATGACCGTTTTTAAGGATGCCCATTTGTTTAAATATCTGACCGAGCAGGCGTGCAATCATCGTTTTTCCAGTACCCGGCTTACCTGTAAAAACACAGTTTACAGAAAAAGTTTCCTGTGTTTTTAATCCTATTTTTTTTCTGTCCTGTATAAAATTCAGATATGCAACAAAGTCATGCATTGATTGTTTTACAGATTCCAAACCAACAAAACTATCCACTTCATTCAGCAAATCTTCAAGCGATTTTGCTTCAGGAACTTTTAGCGGATCATGTCCCTTGCCTGAAATTTTATTCTGATCATTACTTTTTGCAGGGAAATCTGAGGTAACTGAAGAGTTAGTAAGCTGCTCTATTTCATCAAACATAATTTCAGATTCTTCAAAGTTTACAACCTCAGATGAACCTATAACAAACCACCTGGAACAGGCTAACTGGTTTGAAAGATAAATATCTACACGCCCCTGACCCTGCTGCCAGAAACCAGGGTTATCCGTACCCCAGCTTTGTATAAATTCCAGGTACTTCCAGCTTTTTTCTATCATTAAGGTGAATGAATGCCTGCCTGTCTCAATAGAGTTAAGGTACCAGACTGCATTTCCCTTCACCTCCATATTTTTATTATTAAAGAATGGGTTATCGACTATTACTTCTACCCCTATATAACGGATGGACTCATCATTAAACTGCAGAAGATAAGTCCTTTTTTCAGAACGTGTATTATCAATTACATCATAAGTTTTTGCACTTACTACATTAAAAAGATTATGCCCTGATTTTTCAAAATCATAACGTATATTTTTTGAAGCAGGAGGAATATCCTCTGCCTGCACAGATTCGGTTGAACTAAGTTTTACCAGGCGTTTATATATATTCTGAAACCTCGCATCATCATTAAGAACACTCTTTAATGCTTCTGCTTTCTCAAGCGCCGCTTTTATCTGGAACATGCCCAGCAATGATTCAAGTTCAATAAGGTAAGCATGGTTATGTTCTTTTTTTAATGACGGGTTATTGAGAGTTTCCCTTGAAGCCCATAAAGAAAACCAGAATTCTTTTTGTTTAAGTGCTTCTTCGGCATCTTCAAGAAGGGATTTTGTTTTTTGAAATAATTCACTGAAAAAACTCTGATCATATCCAAGAGTTTTCCGGAACCAGCTTCTTACCTCAATAAGTTTTTCATTTTCTTCTGTTTCTGTCTGTATTGCCTTTTCAGTTTCTTCCAACCCTTCAAAATATCTTTCTAAACCGGCCAAAGATCTTGCCTTGTTCAAATATGCCCAGGATAAAGATTCAGTATTTCTTTCAATAGCCCAGTCAAGGTCGGAAATAGCGCCTTCAAAAATGCTCATACGCATTAATAGATAGCCCCGGTACAGCCGGGCGTCTACTTCATCATTACTTAACTGAACCGCAAGATTAGCAAGCTCGAGTGCCTGAGCAGGATTGCCATTCTCCAGAGTAGCCCATGCCAGGCAGTTCACAGTTCGGAAATCATCAGGCCTCTGCTCATAAACATCTTTTGCAGCGGTAAGAGCCATTCTGTGCCTGCCGTTTTTAAGGTGCTCATATGCTTCTGAAAGAAGTTCCTCTATGTCATCGTGAAGCAGATTTTTATTATCCATCTAACAAAAAATATTTTTGTGTTACCAATATAATAATATGGGATAGTGATGAACAAAACAATATTATGTTTATTACAATTTTTATTTTGCAGCAAAAAAATCGATTCTTAACCGAAATCTTAATCTTATATGTATTTTGATATATATTGCCTGGTGTTAATGAGGTATACTGCTATTATGACGAAAACGTATCCCGGGTTCAGACAAATTCCATTGAACTCATACCTAATTTAGTGTATATTTATGACTCAAAAATTTATCAGAAAATGCATAATAATAAGATTTACATAGAGACCTATGGCTGCCAGATGAATACTGCCGATACCGAGCTTGTTCTGGGAATACTTGGAAATCATGGGTATGGTATTACCAAAGAGATTAACGAGGCTGATGTTATCCTTCTGAATACCTGTAGTATAAGGGAAAATGCCGAACAAAGAATATACGGAAGACTGGGTAATATTAAGACCTTAAAAAGCGGGAAACCTAATCTTATTGTGGGTGTTCTTGGCTGTATGGCCGAAAGATTAAGAAAAGATCTCATCGAGGAGAAAAAAATTGTTGATGTTGTTGTTGGTCCGGATGAATACCGCCGGTTGCCTGAACTAATAGACGTTGCTTTCAACGGAGATAAAGGAATAGGTGTGCGGTTATCACGAACTGAAACTTATGATGATATTATCCCCTACCGCGAAGATGGGCTTTCAGCGTGGATTTCTGTGATGCGGGGCTGCGATAAATTCTGCACCTTCTGTGTTGTTCCTTTTACAAGAGGACGTGAAAGAAGCCGTTCGCTTTCATCTGTTATTGATGAAATCAAACAATTATCTGAAAGAGGATTTAAAGAAATTACACTTCTTGGACAAAATGTAAATTCATATAATGATAATGGAAATGACTTTGCTGATCTTCTGGCTGCCTGTGCCGTAGTTGACCGCAATATCAGAATTAGGTTTACCACATCTCATCCGCAGGATTTATCAGATAAACTGTTGTACACTATTGCCGGACATTCTAACCTCTGCAATTATATCCACCTTCCTGTTCAGTCCGGTTCAAACAGGATATTAAAGCTGATGAACAGGACCTACACTATTGAACATTATCTTGGTCTGATTGAAAGAGCAAAAAAAATTATTCCCGGTGTTAGTTTCTCAACTGATATAATATCCGGTTTTCCAACAGAAACTTATGAAGATCATGTAATGACTCTTGATATTATGCGGCAGGTTAGATATGACGGTGCATATATGTTTAAGTATTCGCCGCGTGAGGGGACAAAAGCATATAAAATGGATGATGATGTACCGGAAGGAACAAAAACCAAACGTCTCCAGGAAATAATTGAACTCCAGCAGCAGATTGCTTTTGAAATTAACCAGGAGCTTGTCGGCAAAGAAGAAATAATATTAGTTGAAGGCCTCAGCCGGAAATCAGACCAGTTTCTTGCAGGCAGAACCGATACAAATAAAGTTGTAATAATTCCCTTTGATGAGAAAATAAAAGAAGGGAATTATATAAAGATAAAAATTAATCGTGCTTCTCATGCAACCTTATTTGGTGATTTTTTAGAGTTTGCTGATCCGGGGAATGAGAAATTAGCATTAACCGCATAACTCCCAAAATGATATATGTTAAATTTTTCCTAATACAATTCAGCTTATATGCTGAGATAAATGCAAAGTAAAATTAAACTAGTACTAATTATTATCTTCTTTTTCTTTACCATCCCTGTGTTCTCCCAGGAAGTTGATATTGTACCATTTTTAAAAGAAATTGAAAGCGGTGATAAAGCGTCGGCTCAGGATCACCTTGCACAACTTCTTGAAAAATCTCCCGGTGATCCTTCTGTTAAATTTTTAAAAGGAGTGTTAACTGAAAACGGACAGGATGCAGTTGAAATATACACTGATATTGTAAAAAATCATCCCCGAAGTAAATATGCTGATGCTTCTCTTTACAGGCTTTATTCTTATTATTATGCTTTAGGTATGTATGAAACCTCAAAAGGTTATTTAACAAGGCTTAAAAAAGACTATCCCCTGTCGCCATATATAAAAACGGCTGAAAGAGAAATACCTTCTTTTGATGAACCTGTAATAACAAATGCCGGAAAAACCGGAGAAACCGGCGTTCCAAAGATATCCCGTTATACAATTCAGGCAGGTGCATTCAGTAATATTACTAACGCCCGTTCTTTAATAAGTGATTTTAAAAAATCAGGTTTTCAAACCGAAATTGGCGAAAAAACGGTTGCCGGAACAGTATTCCATATAGTTTACGTAGGTAAATTTGAAACTGAAGAAGAGGCTAGAAGTTTTTTGCAGGTGATAAATAATGAATATAAATTAGAAGGAAGAGTAATAAATCTTAATTAAGTCAGTGAATAAATAAAGCATACCATTATTTTTTTCACCTTCGACTTTTAGAATTAAAAAAAACATGAGAATAAAATTTATTGGAACCGGTTCGGGAAAATCTTCACTAAAAAGATACCATTCTTCTTTTTTGATTTCATCCGGTAAACATAATTTATTAGTTGATGCCGGGGACGGTGTTTCCAGGGCACTTCTAAAGCAGAATGTTACTTATAATTCCCTTGATGGAATTCTTTTAACTCATCTTCATCCCGATCATTATTCAGGTTTAGCATCCCTACTTGTTCAGATGAAATTGCACAAGCGTGAAAACCCCTTAAAGATTGTTGTACATAAAAGCCTGATCCAAACTATAAAAAATTTCATACTACAGTCATACCTGTTTCCTGATAAATTGAAATTCGAGGTCACCTTCGGAGAATTTGAATACGATGAGTTTTACCACATGGATGAAAATTTTGGATTTCTCCCCCGGCAAAATTCTCATCTTGATGACAATATAAGTTATGCAAGTGATGCGGGTATAAGCACCTCGTGCAGCAGTTTCCTGTTTAATCTTGATAACAGGTATCTTTTTTATACTTCAGATATTGGCGGCAAGGATGATCTTTATATTTTTAATGACTTCAGCATTGATGTAATGGTTACTGAAATAACACATGTCGGTTTTGATGAAATATTTGAGGCATTAAAATTTTTAAACCCAAAGAGATTATTTTTTACACATATAAGTGAAGAAAATGAACCCGGCCTGATAAGGCTGTATGATAATTTGCCTGAAGAACTGAAAAGTAAAATAATACCCGCCGTTGACGGAATGATAATTGAAGTCTGATCCTGAATACCTGCCTTTTTTTATAAATGAATATATGATATATTATTTAATTATTTTTGTAACACAGATTTCGGTCTGAGCGTCTTAATTATGAATCAGGTTGTTAACAGCATCATGACAATAGAGCAATTCAAAAAAGACTTTGGCGTTATAGGCAGGTCAAAAGAGATAAATGATCTGGTTGATATAGCAATGCAGGTTGCCAGGTCTGATATTTCCGTTTTAATTTATGGCGAAAGCGGTACAGGCAAAGAAATATTTGCAAGAGCAATTCACGGGTACAGCAGCAGGAAAGATAAACCGCTTGTTAGTGTAAATTGCGGCGCCATTCCCGAAGGTATTCTTGAAAGTGAACTTTTCGGACATAAAAAGGGTTCCTTTACCGGTGCAGTGGAAAGCCGGAAGGGATATTTTGAAATTGCCGATGGCGGCACCCTCTTTTTGGATGAAATTGCCGAAATGCCTTTAACCACACAGGTAAAGCTGCTTCGTGCAATTGAGACCAAGGAATTTATGAGGATCGGCGCCGAAACAGTTACAAATGTTGATGTGCGGATTCTTACAGCCACAAATAAGGATCTTCAGCGGGCTGTTGATTCCGGAAAATTCAGGGAAGATCTCTATTTCAGGTTAAAAGCGGTAACTCTTAATATACCCCCGCTAAGAAAAAGAAAAGCCGATATTATAGAGCTTACTAATTATTTTGCTAAAAACTACAGTGAGACAAATAATATAGCCATGCCTGTAATAACAGATGACGGATATAAATTATTGGTTGAGTATGCCTGGCCCGGAAATATCCGTGAATTAAAAAATACAGTAGAAACCGCAATAACTCTTAACCGAAGCGGCATTATTGATGCTGTTACTTTTTACCCTCTTATTAAAAATGAATATCAGGAAGATATTCCCCGGAACCTTCCGGTAACCCTTAAAAAAAGTGCCGATGAACTGGACAGAGAATTATTATACAGAGCCCTGTTTGAAATTAAAAAAGATCTCATTGAGTTAAAAGATTTAATTAATATGAAACATGATGAAATCATCGAAACAAATTCAGGTAATCATTCGGGAGAAATAATCCCTCTTGATCAGCTTGAAAAACAGGCTATAAAAACTGCTCTTGAACAGACAATGTGGAATAAAAGAAATGCCGCAAAACTGCTTAATATTAGTGAGCGGACTTTATACAGAAAAATTAAGGAATATGATCTATAGCATACATTCAGTTTACAGAAAAAGCTTTAAGAAAGCCGTTTTTGAGGTCTTTTTAAGGTCTTATATTAAGCCTTTTGCTAAAACAACATTCACCTTGTTTATCTTCTTAGCCGTGAGTAATTTTACAGGGTGTTGCATTTACTCTTTTACAGGTGCTTCTGTTCCGGCACACCTGAATACAATAGCAATTCCAATAGCTGATGACAGAAGCGGAGCGGCTGAACCGGGAATGAGAGAATCATTTACGGAGCAGTTAACTCAGAAATTTATTGACGACAATACTCTTGGAGTGGAAGATAGAGTAAATGCAAATGCTGTTCTGGAAACAACTATTACATCACTTACTGATGCACCGGCAATTGTAACTGCGGGCGAGCAGATTCAATCACGAAGAATCACTATTACAGTTCAGGCCGTATACAGGGATCTTGTTAAAAGAATAACAATTTTTGAAAAAAGCTTTTCTAACTACGGTGAGTATATGGCCAATGCTTCAATTTCTGAAAGACAGGAAGCAATAGAGGAAGCGGTAAACAAGATAACTGACGATATTTTACTGGAAACAGTTTCGGGATGGTAAAATAGTTTTTAGTTCTTACCTTCAAAAAAAGATAAGAATGATCTGAAAACAAAATTTTTAAATTTATCACAGGCGTTTTAATATGGATGATATTGTACTGATATCCTATTTCATTTCTCTCTTTATTTTATTTGTTTTTGGTTTACACGGATTTATTATGATTTATTATTATAATAAGTACCGCGGGGTAAATCCAAAACAAAAAGAAACTATGGGTGAATACCCGTCTGTAACAATCCAGCTTCCTCTTTTTAACGAGTTATATGTTGTTGAGCGGTTAATCAATTCAGTTTGTGAAATCGATTATCCAAAAGAGAAACTGGAAATCCAGGTGCTTGATGATTCAACAGATGAAACGGTTGATATTGTTGCAAAAGCTGTTGCAGCAAAAATAGAAGAAGGCTTTGATATTATACATATTAGAAGAGAAAACCGGAAAGGTTTTAAAGCAGGTGCATTAAAAGAAGGATTAAGGACATCAAAGGGTGAGTTTGTAGCTATCTTTGATGCTGATTTTATTCCTCACAAAGATTTCTTAAAGAAGACCCTCTCCTTCTTCAGTGATAATAAGGTCGGGATGGTTCAAACAAGGTGGGAGCATCTTAACGGTGATTATTCTATCCTGACAAAAGCTCAGGCACTAGCTCTTGACGGCCATTTTGTAATTGAACAGACAGTAAGAAACAAAGCCGGGTTCTTTATCAATTTTAACGGAACCGGCGGTGTATGGAGAAAATGCTGTATTGAGGATGCCGGCAACTGGCATGATGATACTTTAACTGAAGACCTTGACTTAAGTTACCGTGCTCAGCTTAACGGCTGGAGATTTGTTTTCCTTAAAGATTTTACTTCCCCGGCAGAGCTCCCTTCTGAAATAAACGCTCTTAAAGCACAGCAGTTCAGATGGACTAAAGGCGCTGTGGAAACTGCTAAAAAGATTCTGCCTATGGTGTGGAAATCTAAAATACCTTTGAGAATAAAGCTGCAGTCAACTTTCCACTTAACAAACAACCTTGTATTTCCATTTATTCTTCTTGCTGCAATCCTTAATGTGCCGTTAATTTTTATTAAAAACAGCGGGTCGCACGAAGCATATTTTGCTATTATGTCATTATTTGTGCTTGCATTTGTAAGTTCATTTTTGTTTTATCTTTATTCACAAAAGGATATAAGAACTGACTGGCGTAAAAAGATTGTACTCTTTCCTTTATTTATGGCGGGAAGCATGGGGTTTGCAGTTAATAATTCACGCGCCGTTATTGAAGGTTTGTTAAGCAGGAAAAGCGAGTTTGTGCGTACTCCTAAATTTAAAGTTGTAGAAAATAAGGATTCCTGGATTGGGAATAAGTATACCAACAGAAAAATTGGATTATCCGTTTATGTTGAATTAATGATGGCTGTTTACTGCCTGGTAGGAATTGGCTCATCAATTTATTTTCTGGAAATAGCAGCCCTACCCTTCCAGATACTGTTTTTTGTTGGATTCTCTTTTGTCTCATTAACATCAATTAAGCACGCTTACAGCAAGGTATAGCAGGAATTTGATTGGCAAAGACATCGACAGAAATATTTAACGATAAAGTAAGCTTAATTTACGAGTATAATAAGAAATCCCCCTTATTTCTCAGGATGGCGAATACCGAGATTGAGAATAATAATGTTGAACGTGCTATCGAAATCCTTAATAACGGTATTAACCAGTATCCTGATTTTGCCGCAGCACATCTTCTCCTCGGAAAAGCTTTAACTCTTGTTGGTAATTACAGTGAGGCATTAAAATCTGTAAGAACCGGAAGCGACCTTATTCATTCACAAAGCACATATGAACATTATCTCAAAGAAATTGAGATCATCAGAAGACAGAGAGCGATGTTCCGTACTACAAACCGTTCTGCCTTTATGAATGAGGATGATTTACCCGGAATAAATAAACCTCTGCTACCCGATAATGATGAAGAAAAACAATCTTTAGCTAAATCAGAAATAACTGAAACAAAATCGTCAGTTGATGAAAGACTTGGACAGCTAGCTCAGGAAATTTCATCAGCCAAAATTCCGGAAATATCCAAAGAAGCACCTGCACAGAATTTTGACGAAGATTTTTCCGGTGAAAGCATGATAGTTTCCGAAACTCTTGCTAAAATTTATATTGCACAGGGAGAGTACAAAGAAGCAGTAGAAGTATATGAAAAACTGAAACGCAAAAGCCCGCACCAGGTAGAATATTATAATCAGAAAATTGCTGAACTGAAAAAAGAACTGGAATAAGGATCTTCATTTATTTCTGCGGATAGTCCGAAATTAAAATTCAAACACATTTCGTTAATGCATTCTGAAAAGCCTCAAAAATTACTCCGTAAGTTTTACACACGTAATCTTTTAACTGTAGCAAAAGAATTGCTTGGAAAGATTCTCATAAAAAATGAAGATGGAAAATTATTTTCCGGAAAAATAGTTGAGGTTGAAGCATACGACGGCGCAATTGATGAAGCTGCACATACATACATAGGTAAGACTAAAAGAAATGCTGTTATGTTTGGTGAAGGCGGATATTTGTATGTTTATTTTACATACGGCGCACATTTCTGCAGCAATGTAGTTACCGGAAAAGAAGGCAGCGGGACTGCTGTTCTAATAAGAGCTGTAGAGCCCCTTCAAGGAATTGATTTAATGACAGAGAACAGGTTCGGCAGAGTTTTAAAAAATGAAAAAGAAAAATTTAATTTAACAAGCGGCCCCGGCAAGGTGTGCAGTGCTTTTGAAATAAACCGGCAGCATTATGGTGAAGATTTAACTGGAAATAAAATTTATATCCTTGATCAGCCCAAAGTAAAAAAAGAGAATATTGTAACAACAACAAGAATAGGAATTACAAAATCAGTAGATTTGTTATGGCGTTTTTATATTAAAGACAATCCATATGTTTCAAAAAGATAATCCCCCGGACGGGAGAGTATATGCCTGAAAATCTTCTGATTGTAAGAACTGACCGCATAGGAGATGTGGTTCTGTCTCTGCCTCTTGCAGGCATAGTTAAAAAACATTTACCTGACTGCAGAATTACCTTCCTTCTGAGAGAATATACAAAACAGCTTGGCGAATCTCATCCCTTTATAGATGATATAATTATTCTTAAAGAAGAAGATGGAAAAATTCCATTATGGAAAAATGTTGAAAAGATAAAAAAAAGAAATTTTGACGCATGCATTGTTGTTTATCCAACTTTTATTACAGCCCTGATAATTTTTTTAAGCCGTATAAAAATAAGGGTCGGCACCGGTTATAGGTGGTACTCCTCTCTTTTTAACAGGAAGGTTTATGTACACCGTAAGTATGGTGAAAAACATGAACTGGAATTTAATGTGGAGCTGCTCCAAGAGATTGGTATAGAAGAAACTGTAAGTAAAACAAGCGTAAGCTTTAATTTAAAACCGGGTGATAAAGAAAAGCAGGAAATAAGAAAAATTTTTGAAGAAACCGGTATTTCCGGCAATAAACCTGTTATAATAGTGCATCCCGGAAGCGGAGGCAGTGCTGTTGACCTTCCTTTAATAAAATTTAAAGAATTAATTGAGTTATTAACAAGTAGAACGGATGCACAGGTTATTCTTACCGGAAGTAAAAATGAAACAGACCTTTGCAGCGAACTTGTGATTTCGGAAAAAGTGAAAAATTTCGCCGGCAGGCTTAATCTTTCACAATTAATAGCATTAATTGATGCGGCGGATATATTCGTTGCAAATTCAACCGGGCCAATACATATTGCCGCCGCCCTTGGTAAATATACAATAGGATTCTATCCGCATATACTGGCCTGTTCTTCACGAAGATGGGGGCCTTATTCTGAAAAAAGTTACGTATTTTCACCTGAAAATGATTGTGCCGATTGCCGCAGGGAACAGTGCGAACATACAAATTGTATGAATACTATTAAAGTGACCGATATATTTGTTAGAATAGAAAAAATTTGTAAACTTATTGTTAACAATGGAGAATTTAATGGGTAAACATCTTTACCTGCTTCTTTTTATAACGCTGGTTTATAATATAAACATTTACCCGAATGACCCTCAATCAAACAGCGGGGACTTCAGAAAAATAGAGAATAATGCTTTCACAGTTGGCGAAAAATTAACTTTTGATGTAAAATACGGGTTTGTAACTGCTGGCACAGCCATATTCCACATACCCCGAATCAGGAAGATTTCAGGAAGAGACGTATACCAGATCATTTTTGAAGTTAATACTGTGCCCAGCTTTGATTGGATGTACAAAGTACGGGACCGTTATGAATCGTATCTTGATGTTGAGGGTTTGTTCCCCTGGCGGTTTGAACAGCATATTAGAGAAGGCGGATATTCCCGGGATTTTTCTGCTTTTTTTGATCAGCGAAAAGGAAAAGCAAAAACCAGTGAAGGCGAGTATGAAATACCTAAATATGTAAATGATATTGTATCAGCTTTTTTCCTGGCACGTACTTTTGATTATTACAGTATGAAAAAAAATGATAGAATTAACTTAAAAAATTTCTATAAAGACAAAGTATATGACCTTGATGTAGTTTATCATGGTAAAGAAACAATTGATGTACCTGCCGGAAAATTTAACTGCATAGTAGTTGAGCCTCTCGTTCAGGAAGGCGGACTATTCAAAAGCGAGGGAAATATTATGGTTTGGCTTTCTGATGACCAGCTTAGAATTCCTGTTAAAGTAAAAACAAAGGTGGTAATAGGTTCTATTGATGCCGAACTAACATCATTCTCAGGCCTTGCAGGCAAACCTGCTGCTAAAAAGTAATTATTCAAAGGTTTTTGTTTATATTTGAGTGGCTGTCCCAAAGTTAATTTTTTGTCATGCTGAATTCTTTTCAGCATCTTAATCCCTGTAATTAAAACGGCTTTAGATCCCAAATAAATTCAGGATAACATTTTTGGACAGCCTTTTTTTTATTTGATAATTCCAGAAAAATATAAATTAATTAATGGATGAACTAAAAAACCAGCCTGAACATGAGGAAAATCATGATGATGAAGAAAATCATGATGATAATCAAAATGTGCCTGATGGGACAGAGCCTGAAAATAACCAAAAGGAAGGGAAGAAACCGGCTGTTAATGCATACCCGGTTGTCTCGCCTGTAGCTGCTGCATTTATAGGGCTGATAGGCGGATTTTTCCTTTACCAGGTGCTCGGCGGACTTCTAACTCTTCTTGTGTTTGGTTTTGATTTTGAAAAAAATGCAGATGTAAACGGAATTAGGCTAATGACAATGGCCGGGCAGATATTATTTATACTTCTGCCTGCATTAATTTTTGCTAAAATGTTTTACCAGGATGTTGGAACTATTATAAGAGCAAAACTTCCTGATTTTAAAGAAATTGCTATTTTTACATTTGGAATTGTAATACTTACTCCACTTCTTCAGAGTTATCTTTACATCCAGAATCATTTTTTTGATCTGTGGGCACAAAATTCTGAGGTTATCAGGGAAGTAAAAATATTCTTTGATTCCGTTAATGAAGTTGTAGAAAAAACATACGGTAACCTGCTGTCCGCAAGCAATATATTTGAAGGATTATTTGTGGTAGCGGCAGTTGCTATTGTTCCTGCAATTTGTGAAGAGGTAATGTTCCGTGGTTTTATTCAGAAAAGTTTTGAATTTAAGATAAAACCTGTTTGGGCGGCTCTTATCACGGCAATTTTTTTCGGTATTTACCATTTTAACCCCTATGGTGTTATACCACTTATTGTATTAGGTTTTTATTTCGGGTTTGCGGCATATATGAGTAATTCTATAATAGTGCCGGTAATTCTTCATTTTTTTAATAATTTTACTGCTGTAATGCTTTATTTTATTGTTGGGAATGAAGACTTAATAAAAAGTACAACAACAGAACCTATAGATCTGGGATCATCTGTTTTTATGTTTGCAGTGTTATTAGCCCTTTTCGGTGGTGTTATATTACTAATAAAAAGATACTATTCACAAGTAAGAAATGTATAGGAGGTTTTTATGCCGGTATGTCCAAATTGCAATTACGAATATGTTCCGGGTATAAAAGTATGCCCGGACTGCGGCGCACAGCTTGTTGATGAGCTTGAAAAGCCTGTTGAATATAATGAAGAAGATTGGCAGGTAGTTTTTACCTCAGGACAGGGTTATGAAGTTGATATGATGAAGGATAACCTGGGTGGTGCGGGAATAGACTCATTGATACTGGACCAGAAAGACAGGAATTTTCCTGCTCCCGGAGACTTTTCAGTTATTAAGCTTATGGTAAAAAAAGAAGATGCTCCTGCTGCACGGGAGTTTATAGAATCATATAATAAAGAAACCAATACCGGAGAAGAAAATTAATAATGGCATTAAGTAATAATGCTCAGCGTGTTATTGTTTCCATTATAGCTATTCCGCTGATTTTATCAGCCAGTTATTTCGGCGGGCTCTTTTTTTTATTCTTTGTACTTGCCGTAGCGCTTGTTTCATATTTTGAATTTTTTGCGCTGGTAAAGAAAAAAGAAATAAATGCCCAGCTCATTACCGGTTTTTTTGCTGTTGCTTTTTTAATTGTTAATCAATACCGTTATTTCTTTGATGTTTATTCTTTCCTAATCGCTATCGTTGTTCTTCTAACATTTATTGAATTATTCCGAAATAACGGTTCACCGGTACATAATATAGGCGCTACCCTTCTTGGCATTTTTTATATTGGGCTATTTGCCAGTACCCTGGTAGGAATAAGAGAATTTTTTCCTCCTGTTGGAGACCTTTACCTCCGGGGCGGATATCTGATTATTGCAATTTTTGCTTCAATCTGGATTTGCGATTCTGCTGCATATTACATAGGGACTTCTTTCGGCAGGCATAAATTATTTGTACGTGTAAGCCCAAAAAAAAGCTGGGAGGGGGCCGTTGCCGGGTTCATTTTTGCAGTTTTAACTTTTATTGCCGCAAAGTATATTTTCCTCGATTTTTTAACCCTTTCTTCTGCTGTGGCTTTAGGAATGATTGTTGGAGTTATTGGCCAGTTTGGAGACCTGATTGAATCTTTAATAAAAAGAGATGCAGGAATTAAAGACTCTTCTTCATTAATTCCCGGTCATGGCGGTATTTTTGACCGGTTTGATTCAATCCTTTATTCTGCCCCGGTAATTTTATTGTATTTAAAATATTTCAGCAGATAGTTATCTTTAAAATTACCATATACATCACTTTGGAAAAAATTTCCGGGATGGCCTTTGGAAAAAGTTTCCCGGAAAAGTAAACCAGAGTTTATGTATTGTTTTGACTAATCTTTAGATTGTATATTTATAAAGAATGAAAAATAAAAATAAAATTAGTGTAATAACGCTTGGCTGTTCGAAAAATACAGTTGATTCTGAAAGACTGATGAATCAACTTAAGATAAATAATTTTGAATTATTTAACGACCCGAATAAAGCTGATACAGTTATAATTAACACCTGCGGATTTATCGAAGCCGCAAAAAAAGAATCTATTGATACAATCCTTAATGCTGTGGCATTAAAACAGGAAGGAAAACTAAAAAAGGTTATTGTTGCTGGCTGTCTTTCTGAACGGTATAAAAATGAATTAATCAAAGAGATACCCGAAGTTGATGTTTATTTTGGTACTGAGAATTATGAAGGGATTATAAAAGAATTAGGCGGAGAATTAAAATACAATCTGCTTGGAGAAAGGGTTATTACAACTCCATCTCATACTGCATACTTAAAAATTTCCGAAGGATGCGATCATCCCTGTTCATTCTGTGCAATTCCTATAATGAGAGGCAAACATAAATCAAAACCAATTGAGGAACTGGCGGCCGAAGCGGAATTTCTTGCCCGGAATAACACGAAAGAGCTTGTTATAATTGCCCAGGATACAACTGACTATGGCATTGATCTTTATGGAAAAAGGATGCTGGGTGATCTTCTTAATCGTTTAAGCAGTATTAACGGCTTTGAGTGGATAAGATTAATGTATGCCTATCCTTCTAAATTTCCCGCTGATTTAATAGATGTTATCCGGGAAAACCCTAAAGTTTGTAAATATGTTGATATACCGCTGCAGCATATTTCTGATGACGTACTAAAATCCATGAGGCGGGGTGTAACGTCAAAAAGGACGAGGGAACTTTTAACTACTTTAAGGGATAAAATTCCCGGTATAACCATCAGAACAACTTTTATTGTCGGTTATCCAAATGAGACGGAAAAAGATTTTAATGAACTCTGTGAGTTTGTGAAAGAGATTAAATTTGACAGGTTTGGCGTATTTACTTTCTCTGTAGAAGAAAATACTTCCAGTTATATTTTAGGAGATCCTGTTCCGGAAAAGGTTAAACAAAAGAGAAAAGATATCCTTATGGAAATTCAAAAGGATATATCTTCAGAAATTAACAGGAACTTTATCGGCAAAAGCCTTCAGGTGCTGGCAGAGCGTGTTGAGGGTGATTATTATATTGCGCGTTCATACAGGGATGCACCTGAAGTTGACGGCGAAATCCTGATTCCTGTGAAACAGAACAATTTAATTTCAGGAAATTTTTATAATGTAGAGGTATATGACAGTGATGAATATGATCTCTACGCAAAACCGGTTTAAACCGGGGAGGCATTAAAAAATGAAATTACTAAATTTTATATTGTTATTAACATTCTCATTTTCTATCCTGAATGCCCAGGTAGAAACGGTTATGCCGGGGAAATCTCCAGCCCGCGCTAAATTTGCGGAGGATTTCCTTATCTTTTCTTCTGATAACAAAGATGAAACACGCCTTGATATTTTTATACAGATACCTTACACGGAAATTCAGTTTGTTAAAAATGATCAGCTTTTTACTGCATCTTACACTGTTACTCTTTCCATTTTTGATGAAGAAAAAGATAAATTAATTGTAGAAAAATTATGGAACGAAAGCATTGAAACTAAAGAGTTCAATCAAACAATATCTAAAAATAATTTTAACCTCAGTTTAAGAAGCTTTCAGCTTAAACCGGGAAAATATTTTATAAGAAGTGCAGTAGAGGATAAAGAATCCAAACAAAACTTTTCAAATGAGCGTTTGTATGAAGTTAGGGATCTCTCGGGCAGACCTTCTTTAAGTGATATAATGCTTATTTCAAGATTAACCGTATCAGGAAGTACCCCTGAAGCAGAAGACGATAACAGTACGAGATCAAATAAAATACTTCCCAATATTTCAAAAAATGTTTCAGCAGAAAGAGACGGCATCCCTTTCTTCTTTGAAATTTATTCTGACTCATCCGGCAGTTTTAATATTGCATACCAGATTGTTGATGCTAAAGAGGAGATCATATTCAGTAAAGATACTGTTCAGCAGGTAGATACAGGAAGAACACAGATATTCTACACAATTCCCAAACAGGAATTTGGGCTGGGCAATTATGCTTTAAAAGTAATGGTAAAAGATGATGATGATATACTTGCATCAGTATCAAAACCATTTGTTTCCCGCTGGATAGGTGTTCCTGCTGTTATCAGAGATCTTGATAAAGCAATTGATCAACTGGTTTATATTGCATCAAGCAGTGAAATTAATGAAATTGAAGACGCCGGGGACCAGGGGGAAAAAGTAAAACGTTACATGGCATTCTGGAAAAAGAAAGACCCCACTCCTGATACAGAGGAGAATGAAATATTTAACGAGTATTACCGCAGAGTATCTTTGGCAAATGAGAATTTTTCACATTATATAGAAGGCTGGCGCACCGACAGAGGTATGGTATTAATAATTTTGGGTGCACCAAATAACATAGAACGGCATCCATTTGAATATAATTCGAAGCCATATGAAGTCTGGCAGTATTATGAACTTAACAGAGAATTTACATTTCTGGATGAAACAGGATTTGGCGACTACAGGCTGGTAAGTCCCTTTTACGGAGATGATTACAGATACAGGTAAAAATAGTGTTCTGAAATTTATGATTTTAACAGTAACATTAAACCCGCTTCTTGAACGAAAGATTATTTATAAAAAAATAATCCTCGGTGAAAACCACCGTAACGGAAGTAATGAATTTAAGGCTGGCGGTAAAGGTATAAATGTAAGCAGACAGTTAAACTGTTTTGGAATTGATAATCTGGCACTTACTTTTTTAGGCGGAACCAATGGTAAGATACTGAATGATGTAATACATAATGAAAAAACAAAAATCGCCTCTGTCAGAACCAAATCGGAGACGAGAAGTGCATATATTGTTATTGATTCAACCGAAGAAACTTTAACAACTTTTTTTGAGGCTTCACCAGAAATAAATGCCTCCGAAGCAGATGAATTTTTATTGAAACTGGAAAAGATGATCCCTAATTGCGATATGGTTGTATTTTCCGGAAGCTCACCCTCAAACAACACTAATCATATTTTTCCGGAAGCAATAAAAATTGCTAATAAACTTGATAAGATATCTATCTGCGATACCTATGGAGGGCATCTTAAAGACTGCATCAATGCTCAGCCTACTATTCTGCATAATAATATCAGTGAAATTCAATCATCTCTTGGCTTAGATCTTTCTTTGGAACAGGACAAACTAAACTTCCTGGATTCACTATATTCAAAAAATATAAAACAGGCATTTTTAACAGAAGGTGCAGACCCGTTCTACTGTTCTAATTTTGATTATCACTTTAAAGTAAACATTCCCCATGTAAAAACACTTGATCCAACCGGGAGCGGAGATGCCCTTGTTGCCGGTATTATATATGCCTGGCGCAATAGCTGCACTTTTGAGGAGAGTTTATCATTTGCAGTATCCTGCGGTGCTTTAAATGCTTCAACATTTGAAACTTGCAGGGTGAATTTAAATGAGATTGAAATTTTGAAAAAAGATATCGTAATTTCCCCTGTCGGAAAAAAGATGAAATTAATTGATGTTACTCCGCATTAAACTTTTTATATCACTTCTTTTATTTTTGTATATCTCTGTATACCCTCAAATTATAACCTCTGTTAATTTTAACGGAAACGATATTTTTAGTACGGGAAATTTACTTGAATGGAGCGGTATTCAGGGAAGCAAATACTTTGCCTATGCTGAGGACACAATAAAATCGCGTATTTCTTACCAGCTTGGATTAAGAGGTTACTTTTACCCGCAGTTTGGAAAAACTGAAACTAAGTTTTCTTCCGACTCAGCCAGGGTAACTTTAAATCTGCAAATAGATGAAGGAACACCGGCATACATTAATTCTGTTACAATTGAAGGAGACTCGGTTTTAACCGAAAGGCTGATTTCTTCTTTTGAATTTCTTGAAGGAAATATTTTTAATAAATCCGAAATAGAAGAAAATATTGCAGAAGTATTAACTCATCTGGAAAATACCGGGTATCCGTTTGCCAGAATTTTAATACAATCAGTTTATATATTTACAGATTCTGCCGCGGGAGAACACTATGCTGATATTTTGTTGAAGGTAAACAGAGACATAAAAAGCAAAATAGATAAAATTGAGATAGCCGGAAATACAACTACTAAAGAGTATGTAATTATCAGGGAACTTCGGCTGGAACCCGGAGAGGATTATTCCCAGCAGAAAATAGAAGAATTACCCGAAAGACTAAACAGGCTAAGATTTTTTGAACCTGTTACAGTTCCTGAGTATTATATTAATGCTGATGAAGAGGGCGTATTATTAATTAATATTAAAGAAAAGCAGACAAATAACTTTGACGGCATTATCGGGTATGTGCCCGCAGTAAATGAAGGCGAAAAAGGTTATTTAACAGGGTTAGTAAATGTAAGCCTGAGAAATTTATTTGGTACAGGAAGGGCTGCTGCAATAAGATGGCAGCAATTCAACAGAAACTCGCAGGAACTTGAACTGCGTTTTCTCGAACCATGGCTGTTTGGTTTTCCGTTTAATCTAAGCGGCAGATTATTCCAGAGAAAACAGGATACTACTTATGTACAGAGGAACCTCGAAGGTACTTTTGTATATCTTGCAACAGAGAATATATCAGCAGCAGTAACTGTATCAACCGAAGAAGTTATTCCTGCCGGGACGAATAATCCTTTTTTTACGGTATATAATTCTTCCGCTGTAACTACCGGCTTAACTTTAATAATTGATACACGCGATGATCCATATGCCCCTCTAGGCGGAATATTGTTTAATACTTCTTATTCATTAAGCAGAAAAAAAATAAACGGCCCTCAGCAATTTATTTATCCCGGACTTGAAACCAGCATAAATCTTCAGCGTATTACACTTGATCTTTCCGGCTTTTATGAATTGTTCAGCAGGCAGGTAATTGCTCTGGGACTCCATACGAGGGAGCTCAGGGGGAGTTTTTTCGAAATAAGTGATCTTTACCGGCTTGGCGGAACAAACACCCTGCGTGGATACAGAGAAGATCAGTTTCTGGGCTCCAGAACATTCTGGTCTAATCTTGAATACCGTTTCCTTCTTACAAGAAGATCTTTTGCATTTTTATTTTTTGATACGGGCTATTACTTACGCAATGCGGACCCTGACCGGAATATACTTAAGCAGGAAGCCTTTAATATGGGTTATGGATTGGGATTAAATATTGAAACAGCCCTGGGGGTACTAAGCGTAAGTTTTGCTCTTGCTGAAGGAAACTCATTTACCGATGGGCTAATTCATTTCGGAATAGTAAATGAATTTTAAACTCTCGGTATAATAAACTAATCACGCTTTACGAGAAATGATGTGAAGCGATTTGCTGAATCGCTTAAGCAGTTTTAACGAATACTCCTGGTTTTTAGAAAAAACAAAGAGCGAAACAGCGTTTCGCTCTACAATTTTCACATATCCCCCAGGAATTGTGGCTAAAGCCTCCATGCTTATTGTTTTTCTCCCACGACTTAAAAGTCGTGGCAATTGATATCCTCTCCTTGTGAAGTTGAAGCTGAATTCTGCAACACACACTTCAGCCTGGGGTTAATACATATTTATTCACCACTTTCTAAACCTGATATCTATCTCTTCATAACTGCACTTATTTTTGAAGCAGCATTTTATTTTCCATTTTTATATGGTTAAACTCAAGCCTGTACAAATACAGTCCGCTGCTTAAACCACTTGCATTAAAATTAAAAATATAATTGCCCGCCTCTTTCGTTTCATTGACAAGAGTTGCAACAACTTCACCCAAAATATTATATACAGATAAATTTACCCTTCCTGCCTCAGGTAATGAAAATTCAATTGTTGTAGAAGGATTAAACGGATTAGGATAATTTTGTGCGAGAAAAAACTTACCGGGTATATTATCAGCATCTTCAACACCGGTAACAGCAGAAGAGCCATCGGGGCCGTATTCATATGCACCCATATCAACAAACCCATTTTGAATCCTTGTATTGCCGGTATAATCGGAAGAAATTCCGGCTAAACCCGGAGCAGAATTGTTTCCGCTGTTTAAGGCAGGAGACCCTGCAGAAAACATTAAGCCGTCATCACTATTGGCAGGGATAGCATCAGCACCTAAGGGATCAGATTCGTTAACAAAAAGCGGATCAGCATCAATATTATTTCCAAGGTCCGTACCTATGCTGTTATCCCATCCGCCGCCGCTGCCGCCCGAATTCATAACCAGTGAATATAAAACATTATTATTACCTGTATTATATACTTCCGGACCATCGACAGAAGCAGTGTTATTCCATAATATGCAATTCTCTAACCTTGAGACAAGTATCTCGGAACCCATAAAAAGAAATCCATCATTATAAAGAGCGCCGCCCCGTTCATCTGCATGATTTCCTGTGAAAGTACAGTTAGTAAACTCAGGTTCAAGTGCAGGGGTAAAGCTTTCAGGCTCGGAAATTACCCTTGTAAAATTAGCTATTGCACCTCCATGATCCTGTGCCTGGTTACCTGCAAACACACAATTTATATAAACAGGGCGAAGTATACCGGCATCAGATAAATGAGCGGCTGCACCGCCCCATGCAGCAGTATTGCCGCCGGCTGAATTGGAATAAAAACCGCATGAGATAAACTTTGGTTCGGAAGCTCCCAATGAAGCGGTCTGCGGATCATTTGTTGATGCATATACCGCTCCCCCGCCGCCTCCTTCAAAAGGACCGGTGGGATTTCCTGTTGCGGTATTCATGCTGAACAAACAGTTTGTAAAAACTGCATTAGAAGTTACAAGATTAGCCGCACCGCCGGAACCGGGAAGAGTACTGAAATCAAGTGAAACTGCTGTAACTTTATTACCATTAAATACAGATGATTCTACTTTTGTACTATCGCCAAGCAGGTATAATGCACCTCCGCGTCGGAAGGCTTCATTATTTATAAATTTACAGTTTAAAATATGGGGTTTGTAATCACCGGGGCTAAAAGATCCAAGATATATTGCGCCGCCGGTAATATCTGATTTATTATTTATAAACTCACAGTTTTTAATCAGCGAAATTATTTCTCCGCCGCTTGTGCCTTCATTAAATAATGCACCTCCCTCAGAGGATGCAAAATTTCCTATAAATTTTGTGTTTACAATTGTGGGACTGCTGGCATTAATAATTCCGCTTAATCTGTTATACCACCCTCCCCCGTCAAGGTTTGGATCAAACACATTT
This sequence comes from Ignavibacteriaceae bacterium, assembly GCA_046481785.1. Taxonomy (GTDB): domain Bacteria; phylum Bacteroidota; class Ignavibacteria; order Ignavibacteriales; family Ignavibacteriaceae; genus JAWOJF01. The sequence goes on from JAWOJF010000230.1 coordinate 31,078, forward strand.
ACAGGCGATGCAATATTTGCGTTTCCGGCTGTAATTATAAAACCATTAAGCTCTGTTTCGCAGCTTACATTTTCGGTATAGACAACATGGTAAGAGTTCCGGCCAACAAGATCGCTGACATCCTCAGCTATAAAGTTGCTATCCGGATTTAAATCATTATTGTCGATATCACCGCTTAGTATTGTAAGATTTTTATTAAAGTTCCTCTGATTCAGATTTATTTCGGTGCCGGCAAAACCGCCGTATAGTTTCACCCCATCTGGTATTTGAAATGTATATTCGCGGGGATCATTCCCGCCGCTGGAGTTAAAATCAACCGGTGTATCGGGTTTATATACTCCACGTGCAACCCAAATTTTATCACCTGATACGGCAATTGATAAGGCATCGGAAAGAGAAGTGAATGCATCAGTCCATGAGGAACCGTTATTAGCTCCCGCGGCAGATGCATCAACATATATAGTAGCAGCATTTAAATGAACAGGATATAAAAAAAAGGCAAGTATTATTATGCCCCAATAATTGCGAATGCGAAAACGTATAGCTATACCCATCGGAACTCCTTTCCTTTTAATAAAATCAGTGCATTAGTTAATCACCTTAAGCTAATTTGTTTGCTTGATATCAAAATTGATTTAAATCACATTGACCGGATTTTAAAACCTACGCCATAAAAGGGGAAGTGAACCGCTTTACTGCAATAATTATTTTATATAT
>JAWOJF010000242.1:0-5225 GCA_046481785.1 Ignavibacteriaceae bacterium
GAAGATCCGGATTCATTCCACACATCATCATTATTTGAAGCTTTCACCCGGAATATGTATTCACCCGGATCGAGATTAGTATATGTAGCTGTCCGTTCATGCCCGCTGTAAATCCAGCGGCGGTCAAAACCTTCAAGTTTGTATGCATAATTGTTATTTGAAGGAGATGAAAATTCAAGAGCCGCAAACTCAAAAGTAACAACATTCTGAGAATAGTTAAGAGCAATATGTTTAGTTTCAACAATGCCTGAAGCTAGCGGTGATTTTTCATTCTTTGCAGAAATACTTTTATTGAATAATTTAAAATCAGTAATAACAATGGACGGAACAACTTCATTATCAGTCAATTGATTGGGATCAAAAACATTACATCCATTAATACCGCCAAAATACATTTTGCCGTCCAGGCTGCGGAAAAACTCATAGCGGTTAAATTCATTGTCCTGCAGTCCCTGGTTAAAATCATACAAACGAAAGCGGCTTGTAATAGTATTATATCTAACCAACCCTTTATTTGTACTTATCCATAGTTTTTTTGCCCTGTCTGCAAGTATACCATATACAACATTATTAGGAAAACCATTTGCTTCATGAATGCGGAAAAATGTTTTTGATGAAGTATCAAACTTATTTAAACCGCCGCCTTCGGTACCTATCCACAAAATATTTTTATTATAAGGGTCCTGTTCAATACACAGGATGGCATCACTGCTTAAAGAATTTTCATTTTTTGCATTATGCCTGAAAAAATGTATTGAGTAATCCTCCGGATCCACACGTACCAGCCCTAATGTGGGTGTTCCCAGCCATACAACTCCGTTTGCATCTTCAAGCATAGCTGAAATATCAGGGTTACCTGTACCATTTAACTGCACATCTGCAGTTTGAAATTTAGGATATATACGGAGGTAACTGCAAATGCCTGTAATTATATTCATTCTCAGAACGCCCTTCTCAGTGCCAATCCAAAGCTCACTCTCCTTTTTATTTTCAGGTGTAAGCTTAATTATCTGCCCAAAGTATGGCGCAATCTTTTCTCCGATAATATTTACCGGCTCGGTCAATGTAAAATCTGGCTGGCAGACAGGTGAATAATCTTTAATAATTTTATTTTCACGGAGTGAATATTTAAGTATCCCTTTCCCATCTACAGATATCCATAAAGTACTATCCGTTTCTTCAATTATTGTACGGGGACTTATAAAAAAGGGCTGCACAATCTTTTGTACATTGGCAGGAATTTTAAAGAGATCATCAAGGATATAGTTTCTTATATTTTTATTCTGTTTTCCGAAACGTTCTGTCCGGGGATTATATCTCATAATTCCATAACCGGATGTGCCAATCCATAAAATACCCGAACGGTCGGTATAAAGACGGACAGCATTTCCTAATAGCTTATTTATTTCAGGATTATACCGGTTTTCCATTATATAAAATTTTCCTGCAGCCGGATTATATTTAATTAATTTATCATAACAACTGATCCATAAGTTACCATCATTGGTTTCTTCGATCTGGCGGATAGTTACCTTTGAATTATTCCCCGCCTCAGAATTATAATCCGTAAATTTTCCAGATATTGGATCAAACTTCATTAAACCCTGGTTGGTACCGATCCATAAACTTCCATCGTTGTTAAAGCGGGGTTGAATAAGAGTATTTATATTAATCCCTTCCAGGCCAGGCCTGGTTTTTTCAGGAACAAAAGATTTAAATTTAAACCGGCCGTGAATATTTTCTGCCAGGATAAGTCCGCCTTCAACAGTTGCAAGCCACAATCTATCCTCAAGGTCTTTGTAAATTTTATAAATGCGCTGAACCGGAGTATCTGTAATTCCGGAAGAGTCATTAAGTAACCGTTGAATAGTTCCGCTTAACGGGTCAAAAATATGCAGCCCCTGCCCGTTAGTACCTATCCATATCTTTCCGTAATCATCACGGTATAATGCATTTATATGAAAGTAAGATTTAGTAACAGGGTCATGAATAGTATTGGGGTAACGTGTAAATGTTTCTGTTTCCCGGTTGAATTTATTTAAACCTCCGCCGGCGGTCCCTATCCATAAATTTGAATCTTTATCTTCAAATAAACTCATTATATAACTATCGGAGATTGAGGCAGAATCGAGAGGGTTATTCCTGTATACCTTAAAAGAATAACCGTCAAAACGGTTAAGCCCGTCTTTAGTGCCAAACCACATAAATCCTTTGTAATCCTGAAGGACAGCAAAAATATAATGCTGGGAAAGCCCCTGCAGACTGGTATAATATTCTGCATCAAAGGTAAATGACTGGGCAAAAACATCCCCTTTCACCGGATAAAGGAAAAAATACCCGGCAAAAAGCAGCCCAATTATTGATTTTTTATCCAACAGCTTATTTATATTATAATGTAATGAGCCTGAAACGGGATGGAATTAATTATGGATTCTAAAATAATCCGGCAAAAATATAGAAGCAAATTCCGGATATTTCAATTATTTTTTGTTCTTCAGATAAATGTTCTGCTCCCGGGTACTAAAATTGAGACTAAGGGCATAATTTGCGCCCTGTTATTGCAAAAGTTTTCTTAATTTCAGATGTTCTTACGTAAATAAACTTCCCTTTATTAACCTGAGATAAAATGACACATAAAAAGGTTGTATTAACCGGCGCTACCGGCCTTATTGGCAAACGGCTGTATAAAGCTCTTGTTAAACGCGGAGATGAAGTAACAATATTTACAAACTCCATGGTTAAAGGGGTACAGAAAATAAATGGAGCGGATGAATATATAGAATGGAATTACAGGGAAAAAAATCACTGGCAGAGCCATATAAACGGAAAAGATGCTGTAGTACATCTGGCAGGAGCTAATCTTTCAGGAAAAAGATGGACGGAAACGTATAAGAAAGAAATTATTGAAAGCCGCCAGATAAGTACGAGAAACCTTGTAGATGCTTTTGCAAAGGCTGAAAAGAAACCTCAGGTATTTGTATGCGCCTCCGCTGTTGGTTATTATGGTAATTACGGAGATGATGTAATAACAGAAGAAGATCATGCAGGTGATGATTTCCTGGCTGAAGTTTGTAAAATCTGGGAAGAGGAAGCATCCAGGGCGGAAGAATATGGTATAAGAAGGGTAAGTATCAGAACTGGAATTGTTCTAAGTAAAGAAGGCGGGGCTCTGAATAAAATGCTTATCCCTTTTAATTTTTTTGCCGGGGGCCCGCTTGGAAACGGCAGCCAATGGTTTCCATGGATACATATAGATGATATTGTAGGAGCATATCTTTTTGCTATAGACAATCCTGATTTATCCGGTGCGGTAAATGCGGCTGCCCCGGATCCGGTAACTATGAAAGATTTTGCAAAGACATTGGGGAGAGTACTGCGCCGCCCTTCTTTTTTTCATGTACCTAAATTTGCTTTAACATTAGTGGCAGGTGAAATAGGGGCAACAATAACTCACAGTCAGAAAGTAATTCCTAAAAGACTTTTGGAAAATGGGTTTAGGTTTGAATATGACGATCTGGAGGATGCCTTGAGGAATATTTTAAAAAAAAGGAGCTTTAGTAATACTTTATAGGCTGAAACTTAGAGCTCTGCATGTAAAGGATTATAATATTAAGATAAAAATTTTTTAAGATTTTGAATCATATCCCCGCGCTCAAGTTCAACAAATTTTTCTATAGTTTGTGTAAGATAGTTTTTGTCTATTGAACTCTTATTTTTCTCTAAAAGATTCTGAACATCAGCAATATCTAAATGTCTGGCTGCAAAAAGTTTATAGATAATCAAGTCTTCCAGAGAACATACATACACTTTTGATTTGCCAAAATTTTTTCTTTTCCTCCTGGAGATTACCTGTTTGTCAAATTCAGTTAATCCCGCCGCAAAATCAATTCTTAGTTTAGTATCAGGATCATCTACAGGTAAAATAAAGTTTTTTTTAAAATAATCGAGTGTACCTTTAAAAGCAGGGGTAAATTTCTTTTCTATTATTCCATGTATAAAATCCAGATTTTCAAGATTACACAAAATTGTTACATCAATATCCTCGGTTGTACGCTGCTCACCATACATTACAACTGCAATTCCGCCGATGATTACATATTCAATAGAATTTTACAAAAAAATCATCAAGTTTTTGGAGAGTTATTTCAAATACAGTCATTGCCTGGTTCCCAGCATATCTGTAAACTCCCTTCGAGCTTTAGCTTTTTCTTCATATCTGCGCGAATTTGAGGGATTCTCTTTCTTCCACAACTTATAAACATCATCAAAAAAAACAAGAAATTTTGCTAATTCATCCTCTGATGGTAATTTTTTATACTCGCCAAGTTTTTCTCTCAATAATGCAAAATTTTGAGTTGCTGTAAAAAGATTTTTATAGTCTGAGCCCATAATCTCCTAGCTAATAAAGGAAGTAAGAAGGCTGTTTAAAAAATGAGATTGTGTGAAAATTCCTAATGTAAAACGAATCGCTAATATCGTTTTAACGAATACTCATGGTTTTTCGAAATAATAATGAGCGAAACACATTTCGCTCTACAATTTTCACACAATCTTTTTGTAAAAGGGGAATATCATCATAATAACATTTTTACTCAATAGCGAAATATTCTTTTAGAATAAAACAACAAGTCTGATTTTTGTGATAGACTTTACTCAATTTTATATGTTTAGTACCTGTAGTAATCAGGCTTAAACGGGCCTTCAACGGCAACGCCGATATATTTTGCCTGCTCTTCAGTCAAAGTCTCAAGTTCTACACCTAATTTAGCAAGGTGAAGTTTTGCTACTTTTTCGTCAAGCTGCTTAGGCAGAACATATACCTGGTTCTGATATTTTTCTGAGTTTTGCCATAATTCAAGTTGTGCAAGAACCTGGTTTGTAAATGAGTTTGACATAACAAATGAGGGATGCCCGGTAGCGCAGCCGAGGTTAACAAGCCTGCCTTCAGCTAAAACAATAATATCTTTTCCATCAATTGTGTATTTATCAACCTGAGGTTTGATCTCGTCTTTTGTTTTTCCGTAATTATTGTTCAGCCATGCCATGTCAATTTCATTATCAAAATGCCCGATGTTGCATACAACAGCATTATGCTTCATATTCCTGAAATGTTTTTCAGTAATAATTCTGCAGTTCCCTGTTGCGGTAACTACTATGTCAGCTTCTTTAACAGCATCTTCAAGTTTTTTAACCGGGAAGCCATTCATAGCTGCCTGAAGCGCACA
>JAWOJF010000243.1:0-4763 GCA_046481785.1 Ignavibacteriaceae bacterium
GATAAGATTAATTATACCTACGATAAAAATAACAGCAGTAAAAAATATTGTTAATTTTTTACTGTATTTTTCATAAAATTGTTTTAATCTGCTCATGCTGTATGGTTACTCTATAAGTGAATTCTTAATCGTACTCGTAATCGTAATTATACTAAGATTAAAACCGGTTAAGTAAGATTAAGATAATTTTAAATTATTTAACCTTTAATATTACCAGTGTAATGTCATCTGACTGGATAGTACCGGCGGCAAATGCCTGAACTTCTCTCTGTATACTGCCAAGGAGTTCACCTGCCGGTTTTGCAGAATCTTCCCGGATTGATAATGATAAAGCAAGAGTTTCAAGTTTTTCATCTGAAAATTCTTCATCTGCAATATTCTTTGCTTCCGATATACCATCAGTAAAAAGTACAATTACATCATCTTTCTCAAGCTGAATTTGTTCGGATACATAAGGGACAAAAGTTTTCATTACTCCAAGTATTATCCCGCCTTTTTCAAGTTTAATAATCTTCCCGTTTCTAATTAAAAGGGGCGGATTATGCCCGGCATTTACGTATGTGATAGTTTTGTTTTCATTATGAACTACTCCCCAGAAGAAAGTAATGAATTTACCATCCATAGTATTTTCAGAAATAAGATCGTTAATAAGGCCGGTAGCTTCATCAAGCTTCATACCCTGTTTGCAGGTTGTCTTTAAAAAAGCCTGCAGGTTGGCCATAAGAAGTGCAGCCGGAACCCCTTTGCCTGAAACATCTGCAATTGTAACGCAGAATGTATTTTCATCTAGAGTAATTATATCGTAGTAGTCTCCCCCAACCTGTTTGGATGAAAGATTAACCGCTGCAATATCAAAATTTGAAAACTGAGGTATTGAATGGGGCAGAAGATTCCTCTGGATATCTCTTGCAATCTCAAGCTCTTCTTCCATCTTCTGTTTTTCAAGAGCCTCTTTAAACAAGCGCCTGTTCTCCAGCGAAATTATTGCAAGGCTTCCCACAGAATATATAAATTCAATATCAGCGTCAGAATAATCCTGCTTGCTTATTCTTTTACCAAGCAGAATTAATCCTTTTGTCTCCCCCTGTAACTGCATCGGAACAACAAGTTCAATCTTCATCTTAGCAAGTTCTTCATAATCCTTTTTAATCATTTCTTTGGTAAGCGGTTCATCTATACTCTTTATATCCATTTTATTCAGCACTTTTAAAATATCATCTTCATCATATTTTGATTCAAGCAGTCTTATATTTTCTCCGTCAAAACTAATTACAGCAAACCTTGAAACAAGGAACTGGCCTATAACTGAATAAACAAGAAGTTTAGCCACCTTTGTGCTTTCGGAAAATAATCCAAACTCCTTGCTTAAATCAAATAGTGAGTTCAGCCTGTGAACACGTGAGTCAAGAATTTTATTTACTTTTGAAAGTTCATCAACAACAATGGTGTTTTTTATGGCAGTGGCGGATATATTTATTATGGTTCTTAAGAACTCCTTATCATCATCCGAATAAGGCGCCTTATTAAGCTTCTCGCCCAGGCATATCATCCCAAGAGATTCGGAGGATGCCATCATTTCTTCCGCTATACATAAACTACCTGAAACAAGAAAAGCTTTAAAGTTCTCATCAACTAAAAACTTTTCCCCGGTTTTAATTTCAGGGAAAGAACCAAGTATATGTTCAGGAATACCTTTTGAAGCTTTTAATGTATATGAGCCATTTATATTTAATGCAATTGCGCCTTTGGTTGCAAGAAATTTTCCCATGCAGGTAAGAAGGACATTATTGAGTATGAAGTTTAAATCAAGGCTGGAATTAATTATCCTGCTGAATTCAACTAACGCAGTAAGGTTTCTTTTAACTTTAAGGTGTTCGGAATCATTATTCATCTATCTACGCAGAATTTAAGTTTTTTGATAAAAGCACCTGGTTATATTTTCCCGGAATAGAAATATATTTCACATCATCCATTAATGTTTTCATAAGATACATACCCAAACCGCCTACCCTTCTCTGCTGATAGTATTTCTGCAGGTCGGGAGCAGGAACTGTTTCGGGGTGAAAGGCTGTACCATAATCTATAATTTCAATTGTAAATTTTCTATCGGAATACTTAAGGTTAATAACAATTTCGCCTTCCGGGTATGACTTATAAGCATGCTTGATGATATTGGTACAAGCTTCATCAACAGCAAGAATAATATCCCCTATTGTTTCAGAGTTAAAACCTATTTCCTCAGCGGCAGAATATATAAAATCCCTTATAGCAGAGAGATTCTCCGTGCTGCTTTTAATTATAAGTTTTTTCCCATCAAGTTTTTCTTTTGGCATATCAATCCTTTTGGGACTATTTTTCATCCCGCTGTGAGCGGTATTTTTCATTAAATTTGTTTAACGCTTCGTCTTCAGTTTTATAGATCTCATATAAAAGCGGGAAGCCCAGCAGGTCAAAAATATTAAACACCTTATCGCTCATACTTGTAAGTTTTATGTCCCCCTCATTGTCTCTTATTTTTTCTATAAAAGCCATAAAAACTCCAAGCCCTGCGCTGCTGATGTAAGCAAGATCTCTGAAATTAACAGCTATTTGATACCTGCCCTTATCAATAAGGTTTGAAAAAGTATTTTCAAGTGCCGGGGCAGTGTGTGCATCAAGATAGCCTTTAAGATCGATTACACTTACTTCCCCCTGATCTCTAACTGAGGTACTGAATTCTGCCATTCTTTCTCTCCATGTATTTTAAATTTTTGTTTCCATTTTATAACTACAAGCGTTATATCGTCATGCTGCTGACTATTCTGTGAGAATAAAGTTACAGCGGTAATAACCTTATTGGAAATTTCATCTACTTCATTTGTACTGTTGTCAAGCAGGATTTGTTCGAACTGAGTAGTGCCAAATTCATCCAGGTCCTTATTTTTTGCCTCTGGTATACCATCGGTATATAAAACGATAAGGTCATTTTCTTTAAGATTGATTTTTATTTCTTCCAAAGTATCAGAAAAATGCTGCCCGAAATTAAGCCCAAGCCCTATGCCTGATGGGCGCAGGTTTTCTGCTTTGTTATCCCTTATTAATAAAACCGGACAATGCCCTGCCCTTGAAATATAAAGAATTTCCGATGAGAAATCGATCAATCCATATGCTGCACTAACAAAATTCCGCCTGTCAAGCGTACGCTGTAATATCTGGTTTGCTTTTATAAGTATTTCTTTAGGGCTTTCAATCGTTTTTGACAGTGACTCGAATATCCCCTTTATTTCAGCCATTATAAAAGCAGCAGAAATACCTTTGCCGGAAACATCTGCAATAACAAAACCAAGTTTATTTTCCTCTATTTCAAAGAAATCATAATAATCGCCGCCAACTTCAAATGCGGGAATAAAAACCGAGGATATACTTAATCTGTCAAACTCCGGATTTTTAGCGGGAAGAATTTTCCTTTGAATTTCGCGGGCAACATCAAGTTCCTTTTCAAGCCGCTCTTTTTCAATTGATTCTTTCAGCAGCCTGGAGTTTTCAATTGCAACAGAGGCATAATCGGAAAAAGTATTAATAGCATTTTTATCCTCGTAGTCGAAAATAAAATCTTCTTTTTTTGCCGCTACTAAATAACCTTTTACTTCGTTGTGAGTTTTAACAGGCGCTACAGCAATACTAGTAAACTGCTCGCTTAAACCCTTGGTTTCAGAAGTTTTATCTAATACAAAAACTTTTACTTTGTCTGAATCGGTAAGTGATTTAGTATTTAAAATATATTCTGTCAGTTTATCGGCATCAACATAAGCTATGTTTTTGTTTGCAATTATTTTAGTTTCATTGTTTTCATGCCATACTATCCACGCTGCATTTGCATTACAAACCTTAACAGCAATTTCTGTAACGGTTTCTGCCAGTTCGTTAAAATCCAGAACCTGGTTTATCAGCCTGCTGAAATACTGGAGTGATGATACTTCCTGGGCCTTTCTGTCAAAAGCTTCTGCAGTAGGCATATGAAATAATGTAGTAAAAAACAGTACGCTAAAGTATACTGCGCCGTATATCATTATCAGGTAGAAGAAACGGTTGAGAGAAGAGGAAAATCCTGCCATCACCTGCTGATGCACGTTTTCTTCCGAGTTGATAATAAGGTTAAGAATAAATAAAACGAATATTACCAGTGATAAAATAAGAAGTGACAGTTTTTCTTTTTTAGATATAAACGCAATCCAGGAAATTCTTATCGAATTTATGGCAATCAGAATTATTGATATTACAATAAATGTTGTATCAATATAACTTACTTCCGGGTTATCTTTAAGCAGGCTTGAAAAGGATGCCAGTATAAAAAACACCATCATAGTATTAAAGTAGGTATTTACATTCCTTTTCTGTTTTAGAAAGTAAAACTCCTTAAACGCTAAAAAAATGTAGCCTACCGAAACAAGGATCACAAATGAGTAAACAAATAATGCGAGATTTAAGAATAGATCAGGATCATTTATGCGGATTAGTGCATCACTAAACAGGCTTAGAATTATTGTATCTGAAAAAGCTATCAGGAAAAAAAGAATTGCATTAAGAATACCTATATTCATTACCAGCGATAAAGGATTTATCCTTTTCATACTGGTATAATCCATAAGATAAAGAAACAGGAACAGTGCAGAAGTGAGCATTAAAAGTTCATTTATAACCTGGTAAACCGCTGAGCCGGGATCAGTAAAAAACAGTTTAAACAGAAAAAATAATACCAGGGATCCGCTAAATAACCGGAATCT
>JAWOJF010000264.1:0-34513 GCA_046481785.1 Ignavibacteriaceae bacterium
CAAAGTTGAAGCCTCTGCCTTCTTCCCATAACAGATTTTTTGCCGGAACCCTGCAGTTTTCAAATGTTAGTGAACAGGTATCAGAGCTTCTTATTCCCAGCTTATCTTCTTTTTTCCCATGCCCGTACCCCTGCGTTCCTTTTTCCACAATAAATGTTGAGATGCCTTTATGAGCCTTTTCCTTATTGGTAGTAGCCATAACAAGAACATAATCTGCAGTTGTACCATTGGTGATCCAATTTTTTATTCCATTAAGGATATAACAGTCTCCATCTTTATCAGCCATAGTTTTTTGTTTTGTTGCATCACTTCCTGCTTCCGGTTCAGAAAGTGCAAATGCTCCCAGTTTTTCTCCTTTTGCAAGTGGAGCCAAATATTTTTCTTTTTGATAATCTGTACCATATTCCTGCAGTCCATAACAGACAAGAGAATTGTTAACACTCATTATCACACCACAGCTTGCATCAACTTTTGAAATTTCAATTAAAGCAAGAACATAGCTTACACTATCAAGCCCGGCACCGCCGTATTCAGGAGATACCATCATTCCCATAAAGCCAAGCTCACCTAGCTTTTTAACAATCTCATGAGGAAACTCTGCATTTATATCACGGTCAATTGAGGAAGGAGCAATTTCAGCCTGTGCAAATTCACGTGCTGAATCCCTGATCATCTGCTGGTCTTCAGTGAATTCGAAATTCATGTAGGTCCTTATATTTGTGGTGGTTACTTTTTTGAGTAAAATCTAATATACGGAATTAAATCCTTTTGGGATTAAACCCGTTTGGGAAAAATAAGAGATATGAAGTTAGTTTGCAATGAGGTAAAGAGTTTCATTCAGTGGCATCCTTTTGAGATATATAATTCTTATAAAGACTTGGTTCTTTAAAATATTGGAATTGTGCTAACTCTTGACTGTAAATCATTAATTTTGTATATAAGTTATGCCTAAACCAGAGTACTATTTTTCTTAACGGGGGAGAAAAAATGCTCCAATCTCGAATATATATTCTATCTTCATCCGCTAACTTCTATAATAAAATAAGAAAAAACTTATCTAGTTCAGAATTTGTTAAAATATTTAACTGCGCTGATGATCTTTAGCAAATAATTTAGCAGAAAATTATTAATAATGAAGTAACTGCATAGCAATTGTTTTGGCCCTTCTTCAAAGAAGAAGGGCTAATTTAAATGGGGTAACTATGAAAACTTATCTTCCGCTATTCTTTATTCTATTTCTTTTTTCCACATATAATACACTTAGTGCAAATCCGGAATGGATTACATATACTTTTGGTGAAGAAATCTACACAATGGTTGACGATGGAAATATTTTATGGCTGGGTACCGATGGCGGACTGGTAAAGTTTAATAAATTAAGTGAGGAAAAAGTCTTCTATAACAAAGCAAATACCAATAATGGATTAATGGATAATCATATCCGTGCACTTGCTATTGACACTAGAGGAAATTTGTGGGTGGGAACAGCATTCGGCGGTATATCGAAATTCAATGGTGAAACATGGCAAAATTTTACACCCGGTAATTCTCCTCTTCCTGATGCGTCAATTTCCTGTATTGGTATTGATAAAAGTAACCGGGTATACATTGGTAGTGGAATTTATCTTGTTATTCTTGATGATGAACAATGGACCTCTTTGCAACTGGGTTCTCAAATACTTTCTTTTTTTACATTTATTAATATTGAATTTGACTCCCGCAACCGGGCATGGATAGCAACTAAAGCAAGCGGGCCCGGCGGATTATTTCTTTTCCAGGATAATGAAATAACAAGAATAGAGAATGATACAATAGGCTACATAAACTCTTTGAAGATTGATGAGCAGGATAATATTTGGTGCGGATCTTCCATCCTTGGATTATTGAAGTTCAATGGAAACTATTTCGAACAATACGACACTACTAACTCCAATACGCCTTCGAATGATATCTACATATCTAACATAGATAAAGATAATTATCTCTGGTGTACTTCTACCGGATCAGTCTGGAGATATAATAAAGATTTATGGTTTGAATACAAGCCCGATATATTTTTATCTCCTAATAATATTTTTGCACCACGAACTATCATTTGTGATGAATCAGATATGATCTGGATTGCCACCTGGGGAACAGGTTTATTAAAATATAACGGAATCAAATGGAAAAGATATAAAACCAGTAGTTCAGGATTGATTAACAATTTTTTGAATTTGATAGCTACCGACGATGATGGAAAAGTTTGGATCTCTTTTCTTCAACCGTGTGATTCTGTTTTATGTTTTGACGGTAAAAACTGGACTTTTTATAGAAAAGAAGATTATCTTTTTTGGAGTACCAATTTTCAATTAGCTTGTTATGAGGATTCAATACAAATCTGGAAAGGCAAAGGAATTTTAATTGAATTTTTTCAGGGAGAATATAATTGGGCCGGAGTTTATAATATAAAAAATTACCGTCATGGTAATCATATAAAAATAGATAAAACTGGAAATATATGGCAGGTAAGTTCCAAAAGGGGATTATGGAGGTATAGTAATAAATGGGAGTTTTTTAATTTTGAAAATACCCCCATTAATTTCAATATCACAGGAAGTATAGCTTTTGATGAATCGAATAGTTTATATGCAACATCAGATGCAGGTATAATTAAATATACCGGAACAAACTGGGAACTATATCCTAAGGAATATTTCCTTTTAGATACTAGGAATACTGAAATCTCTTCCCTGGAAATTGACCGGCATGGAAATCTTTGGCTTGGAACCTGTAATGACTCTACCTCTGATGATTTTTTTGGAGAGGGTTTAATAAAATATGATGGTCACAATATCACCCGTTATAATTATAATAATTCTCCTCTTCCTAATGCCCCAATTTATGCTTTACACTTTGACAGTAATGATACTTTATGGATTGGTACTGAGGCATCGGGTTTAATAAGATTTGATTCTGACGAAAGCTGGATAATTTATAACTCAAATAACTCAGGTATCTCCTCAGAATATTCAATAGCCCCTCTTGAAGTTGATATACATAATAATGTTTGGTTTAAAATGTGGTGGGGAGGGTTGGGTGTTTTTCATGAAGGAGGAATTATAACAGATGTTATTCAACATAATGATTATTATAATCCGGAATTATTCACTTTATACCAGAACTATCCTAATCCGTTTAATCCCTCAACTCAGATAAAGTATGGCATACCTTCGGATAATAAAGTTTCAATAAAAATATACAATGTACTTGGAAAAGAAATTGCAGTGCTGGTTAATAATGAAATTAAAACAGCCGGCTGGCACCAGACAAGCTGGAATAGTGAAGATATTAATGGCAACCGGGTTTCTTCGGGAATTTATTTCTGCCGGATCTTTTATAATTCTCAGGTTCAGACTATTAAGCTGATGCTGGTAAAATAATACTATATGCCCTGCATTTAATTAATGCAGGGCATTTTTTTATAAGGGGTTACCATGAAAAAATACATTTATATAGGGTTGTTTTTGTTTTTTAATTGTTATGCTCAAAATCCGGAATGGATTAACTTAACTAATGGTGACAAGGTGTTTGACATTATAAGCTCGGGTAATTATTTATGGATTGGTACCGACGGCGGTTTGGTAAGTCTCGATAAAACAACTGATAAACTTACATTTTTTAACAGGGGAAATGCCAATCTTCCGGATAATCATATCAGGACTCTTGCCATGGATTCATCGGGTTTTTTATGGATCGGAACCCAATATGAGGGAATTGGAAAATTTGATGGAAGTAATTGCCAGGTTTTTAATACCAGTAATTCTCAGTTGCCGGCCAATCAATGGAATATGGAAATTGAAGCAGGACCGGAGGGTAATATATGGATAGGTTCTTTTAAATATGTTTGCAGGCTTAGCGGAAATGATTGGAAAATTTATGAAACAGGTGATCCCCTTTCCCCATATTATTCTATTAATGATATTATTTTTGATAAAAATGGAACTCAATGGATTGCAGCTAGCTGGGGATTAGCCAGACTTGTTAATGACAGTTTATTGATAGAAATTAATGGAGGATTTCACTACGGCGAAGTAAACGTAATTTTAGCTGATGAAGAAAACAGAATCTGGGCTGGAACTGCATTAAAAGGGTTATATATGTATAACGGATCAGAGTGGTCTGTTTACGATAGTTTAAACTCAGATATTCCAAGTAATACTATTCATGATATGGAGTTCGATAAAAATGGTAACTTATGGATGGCAACCGGGAAAGGATTAGTTAAATTTAACGGTTCAGAATGGCAGGTCTATAATTCTTCTAACTCGGGATTGGCCGAAGATGCTGTCCTTTCAATTGAGATAGATGAGAATGGAATTATCTGGCTTGGTTTTTTCCGTCATGGGTTAATGAAGTATGATGGAACGAACTGGAAAAAATATAACCTTAGTAATTCCATACTTCCAACTAATGGTGTTTATGCTGTTGAAACTGACACAAAAGGTAATGTGTGGATAGGAAACTCAGGTACTATAAGTCTTATAAAATTTGACGGGAATAATTGGCTCTTATATGATACAACAAACAGCGGCTTAAAAAAAACAATTTCTGCCCTGGAATCTGACATTGCAGGAAATATTTGGATGGGTTATTTCCCAAACCCTCTTCTTATCAAGAATAATTATTGGCTGGCAAAATTTGAAAGTATAAACTGGGTCAGTTATGATTCAACTAATTCTCCCTTCTCACTAACATCAGTATTTTGTTTAAAAACCGACACCAACGATGATCTCTGGATCGGATGTTCAAAAGGTTTATTAAAATTTGATGGAACTGAGTGGTTTATCTATAATAAGGATAACACGCCCCTTCCAAATAACCTAATTATGGATATAGCTTTTGATGATAACGGAAATCTTTGGTGTGGAATTGGTTATTATATAGTTTATGATGATAGCACAGGGGAGCCTTCGGAAATTCCGGGCGGTTTGGCAAAGTTTGATGGAATAAACTGGCAAATATATAACTCAACTAATTCCGGATTACCTTATGATAATATCACCTCAGTAGTTGTTGATGAAAATAATATTGTTTGGGCTGCGATTAGGCATCCCAACATAGTTGGAATAGAATATGGCTGGGGGATGACAAAATTCGACGGCTCTGGCTGGACAAATTATAACATTAATAACTCTCCTCTTACTAGCAATACAATTTTTGATATTACAACTGATAATGATAATAATCTATGGCTAAGTACCTGTGCAGGCGGCCTGGTAAGGTATGACAGGAATGACAACTGGACAATTTATAATGTACGTAACTCTGGTCTTGCTTTTGATTCTCAGAACTTAGTTTCTGTAGACACTTACGGTAATAAATGGATTGGACATAATGAAAGCGGCCTATCGGTTTTCCGAGAAGGGGGCGTTATTTTAACAGATGTTCATTTCAGTCATCGAGATCCGCAGCCTGAATCATTTATTCTCTATCAGAACTATCCAAATCCCTTTAACCCCGTTACAATAATATCATTCTATCTGCCGGAAAATAGTAACATTAGCCTGGTATTGTATGATATTCTGGGAGCAGAAGTGAAATCAATAACCACAGGCAATTTTGATAAAGGCAGACATGAAGTTATTCTTAATTCAGCCGGGCTTCCTTCAGGTATTTATTTCTGCAGAATGCAGGCAAAAAATTTCAGCAGTGCCAGGAAATTAGTACTTGTAAAATAAAATAGCTGAAATTTACCCGCATTTCCTCCATTTCTTCACCCGCCATATTTCTGTATATTTGTATAATGCAAAAAGAAATGTTGGAAAAAAAATTAAAGGCTGGCCGGAAGGTTCAGCTAAAAGGGTTAAATTTAACCGAATTACAGGAATGGTTTGTTGAAAACGGCCAGCCTAAATTCAGGGGTGAGCAGGTTTTTAACTGGATGTATAATCATCTGGCAATGGATTTTAACGAGATGCGGAATCTCCCCAAATCCCTCCGTTCTGAATTAAATGATAAAGCTGAATTACGGACATTAGATTATGTTACTGCTCAAGTTTCACCAGAAACAGGTACTAAAAAATTTATATTTGAAACTAAAGAAAAAAATAAAATAGAATCGGTTATTATTCCGGAAGAGAGACGTACAACACTATGTATATCAACACAGGTCGGATGCCCTCTTGACTGCCAGTTTTGTGCCACCGGTTTAATGGGATACAAAAAGAATTTATCTGCCGGTGAAATTTTTGACCAGTATATGCTTGCTGCCAAAGATTATGGTAAAGAAAATTTAAGCAACATTGTCTATATGGGAATGGGTGAGCCCCTGTTAAATTATAAAGCTACTGTTAAAAGCCTCGAAATATTTTCAGAGGAGCTTACAACCGGTATCAGCTTAAAAAAAATTACTGTTTCAACGGCAGGTATAGCTCCTAAAATTAAAGAACTTGCCGATTCGGGATTAAAGGTAAAGCTGGCACTATCTCTGCATTCCTGTTTTGAAGATATCCGCTCGAAGATAATGCCGGTAAATAAAAAATATTCACTTAAAGAAACTCTGGAAGCTTGCAGGTATTATGCCCGCAAAACCGGCACTAGAATAACATTTGAATATGTTATGTTAAAAGACCTGAACGACAGGAATGAAGATATTGATGCTCTAATAAAACTTTGCAGTTCTATACCATCTAAAATAAATGTTATACCTTTTAACTCGCTGGCTCATATGAATCCATCCGGGTTTGCCGCTGAACTTGTGCCGTCATCAAAACAGCGGATCGAAAAGTTTGTACAGAAACTAAGAGATAAAAATATTACTGTGATGGTTAGAGAAACCCAGGGCGAGGATATTGCTGCCGCATGCGGACAGTTGGCAATTACTTATTAGTAATAATAACAATATCCTGTTGCACTTAAATCTGTTTTGGCCCGGTCAAAATTTCAAATCTAAAGAACGTATAATCCCCATTTCAAGTCCGCGCAGTTCAGCAAGCCCTTTCATTCTCCCGTATAAAGAATATCCCGGGTAAAATGTACGCATATTCTGATCATCAAGCATTAGATGTCCGTGGTCAGGACGTAAAGGCATGCGTATATTTTTTCTTCCTTCCTCAATACGTTTTTTCTGCTCAAGGAGGAGTGTTTTCATAACACCATACATATCAATATGTCCATCGAGATGGTTATCTTCTAAAAAATCACCATTAGCATATCTTGTTACATTACGGAGATGAATAAACTGAACTTTTTTGGCAAATGTTTCAGTTATATCCATAAGGTCATTGTCATAGCCGGCACCAAGAGAACCGGTGCAAAGGGTTAAGCCGTTATGGGGTGAATCATAGGCGCTAAGCAGATGCTGAATATCATTCTTATTGCTTACAATCCTGGAGAGCCCAAGAAGAGGGCGGGGGGGATCATCAGGATGTATTGCCATAAATACGCCGCTTTCCTCAGCTATGGGTGCTATCTCTTTAAGGAATGAGTATAAATTTTTACGAAGTTCAGCATCCCCAATTTCATTATATTCAGATATCGCTTTATTCAGCTCATCAATTGTAAAAGCTTCACCCGAGCCGGGAAGACCAAGTAAAACTGTTTTTGTTAGTTTATCTATCTGTGTTTTATTTAAACTGTTATAATATTTTTGTGCGTCATTAATTTGTTTTTTTGTATAGCTCTCTTCTGCATTTTGTCTCTTCAGGATAAACAAATCAAAAGCTGAAAAAGCTATAGTTTCAAAGCCCGAAGCAATAGTACCATTGTTAAAGCTAACTTCCAGGTTGGTGCGCGACCAGTCCAGCACAGGCATAAAGTTGTAGCAGATAATATCTATCCCGCATTGAGCAAGGTTTCTAATAGATATTTTATAATTTTCTATAAGCTGACGGTAATTATCTTTTCTCTTTTTTATATTCTCATGAACCGGAAGGCTTTCTACTACGGACCATTTTAATCCTTCAGATTCAATCATATGTTTTCTTTTCAGAATTTCATCTACCTGCCATACCTCACCAACCGGTACCTGGTGTAATGCATTTACTATTCCTGCAGCGCCAACCTGTTTAACCTCACTAAGTTTTATTGGATCGTTAGGTCCGAACCATCTCCATGTTTGTTCAAATGCCATTGTTTTCTTTAATTATTATTAAATCATTTTAAACTTGTAATCCTGGTATGAAGTCAGGCTCCTTTAATATAAACCTGATATTCATAATTCATTTAAACTCCGCTGAATGCACTGAATCCGCCATCAATAGGTGTAACAGTGCCTGTTACAAATTTAGATGCATCGCTTGCCAGCCAGAGGATAGTGCCAATAAGTTCTGAGGGCTCACCAAACCTTTTGAATGGAGTAATATTGATTATAGTATTTCCCCTGTCAGTAAGAGAACCATCAGGGTTAGTTAAGAGTGTTCTGTTCTGTTCTGTTAATAGAAAACCGGGAGCAATTGCATTTACTCTAATCCCACTGCCGTATTTTTGTGAAAGTTCTACCGCCATCCATCTTGTAAAATTATCAATAGCGGCTTTAGCGGCAGAATATCCGACAACACGTGTAATAGCTCTTGAAACAGCCATAGAAGAAATATTAATAATTGATCCGCTCTTTTGTTCAGCCATTGATTTTCCAAATATAAGCGTTGGCAGAACTGTTCCGTTTAAATTAAGGTCTGTAACTTTTTTAAATTGAGACATATCGAGATCAAAAATAGTCTGATCTACACCTATAGTAGCCCCGGCCATATTTCCGCCGGCAGCATTTATAAGAATATCTATACGTCCGTGCTTATCAATTATTTCCTTATGAACATTCTTCAGACTTTCTTCTTCAAGAACATTACATTTTATTCCGGAAACTTCTTTAGAGGTTTTAGTTAACAGATCAACTCTTGTCTTAAGGTTTGTTTCACTAATATCAAGCAGAACAACCTTTGCTCCTGCCTGCAGAAGTCCGGAAGCCATTTCGCCGGCAAGTATTCCGCCGCCGCCTGTTAATAAGGCCACTTTATTTTTTACATCAAATAATTTTTGAATATAGTCCACAGTAAGGTTCCTTTTTTAGTTTAATAGAAATTAAGTTAAGGTTAGTAATTGAAGATTTAAGAAAGGCATCATCAAATAACCCGAGCCAACCTACTCAATCTTAATATTTCTTAGTTCAAATAATAATTGAACCGGTTTAATAATATGAAGAAATGAATAAATAATCAAATATTACTTATTTTTTCCTAAGAAATCGGCTTAATTACTGATAATTTGGTCAAGCAAAAACCCGCTGATATCAGTTTTAATCTGCATCCAGAGTGGAAGATGATCCGAGATCTGGAAGGTAAATTCTGTCTTACTTAAATCCGGGAATAATATCTTATGATTGCCCATATAAAAGTCCAGTACGCCGCCTTTATTTGTAAAATTCTCAGGATAATTAGGATATAATAATATCTGATCATATCTTTTATTTTTTTCGAGATTGGATCCGAAACCGACTTTTGCCAGTGATTTGGGAATTTCAAGTCCGCGGCTTGTTACCTTTTTAAATAATTCGCTCTTAATGCCGGGGATATTAAAATCTCCCATAACAATCAGGTCTCTGTCTTCATTATATTTTTCTTTCTTCTTGGCATCTATCCAATTTGCAAGAAGCTCCAGTTCGGCAATTCTTTCCTTTTCATTTGCACCCCATCTTATATGAACTGTTATAATAACAAAATCAAAATTGCCCGATCTGAAAGAAGCAATATATGGCGCTCTCCACCAGGATATATCAGATATATATTCAGAACCCTTCTTTTTCCTTGGGGGACTGGCTTCAGCCGCAAGTCCGCAAAATACTACCGCCCGGCTGTCATATAAATATGCAATCCTCTCCCTGTTTCCTCCCGGATCCGGAATCATATCTGAATATACTACATTCCAGTAAGGGCCTAATATTTCAAGTATTCTTTTTAGATCAGCAAGATTATCTCGTAATTCCACAACTCCTATCAAATCAAACTGTCCAAGTATTTCGGCAATGTAATGAATTGCCGCCTCACTTCTTTTTTTCTTTCCAAGTTCCCTTATGTTCCAGGTAGCTATATTAATTGTCTCATCAATTTTAGATGACGGTATATCAGCCATTTCAATTCTCTTTTTAATTTCTATAAGGCCGCTGGCTATTTCTTTTGATATTTTACCGTGATGCATAACTGCTCCTTTAAAATATTGTTATAATGCAGCTCAGGCTTTAGCCTGTGATTAATAACAGCACAGTCCGGCGCGGCAGGCTGTATTACGTTCTATATTAATCTTGTCGCATGATAAACGGCAGATGAGAATTCAGAGAAGAGGTAACCCCAGTTGGGATTAAAAGAATTGTTATCCCTAAACCCATTCCAAAATTGTTTTTTTACTGATTAAAAAGCAACAAAAAAATATCAATTCAATTCGTACATTTCTTTATAATAATTCCTGACAATTATATTGCAAGTAGCAGTTTATAAAATTAATTTACAACTGTGTTTAGACTATTCATTCTTCCTGCCACCAATGGGTGAGTCCATATATACTGTAATCTCTGTGTTTTAAAAAATTATTCCTCAATTTTTTCAATATTTATTGTAAGGAGAGTATTACATGAATGCTGAAGACAGAATTAACAAATTCAGTTTTTTACTAGGTAAATGGGAGCTTAAATATAAAGTATCAAAGACCAGGTTTAGTGAAGAAAATTATGGTGAAGGAGAGGGGGAATTCAAAAAAATTCTGGATAATCATTATGTAACGTTTGAATATAAAGCAAAAATATCCGGAACTGAAAGTTCAGCGCATGCGATTTTTGCATGGGACGAAAAAAGTAATATTTACAGGTATTGGTGGTTTGAGGACTCAGGACAGTTTATGGAGGCAACGGCGGATTTTATTGATGAGAAAACACTTTGTCTGAACTGGCACAACAGTCTGTTAGTTCAAACTTTTCATAAAACCGATGATGGCAAAATAATTTTACAAATGAAATATCCCATTAATAATGAGAATTATAATCCGGTACTTGAAGTATCTTTAACAAGAAGATAGATAAGAGACATAAAATGAAATATTTATTTTTTTTAATATGTTCTGCATTAATATTATCCTGTTCAGATATAAACATATCCGGGCCCTATCTTTTCCCGGTAGAAGAGTCTTCAGCCGGTGTAGTTAGTAAAAAGTACTATACTGATATAAGTTTTGTTCAGTTGTTACAGAAGGAGGAATTTGTTTATCAAAACAGGCTGCTTATGAAAAAGATATATTATAGTGGAAATAATGAAGCAGGTTATAGAAAGGAATTGTTCTATTACAGCGGCAGAAGACTGATGTATAAGGTAAACTATCAGGACATTGCGGCATATCCCGGCAGCCTGGTGCTTACAGATTCAACTTTATATAAATATGCCGGGGATTACCTTTCCGAAGAAAAGATTTGTTTCTTCAATAGTAATCGTTATTTAAAGTATACTTATGAATATGTGGGAAAATATCCAATAAAAAAATCAAAATTTTATGATGAGGAACTAGATTCATATGTAGTATATGAATATAGTAATAGAAAACTTTTAAAAGAGAAAATCTATTACAGGTATATTGGCATATCAGAAATCAAAGAATATGAATACAAAGATAATTTTCTTATAGGAACTGTTTTTACGGAACCATCAGGCGCAGCAAAAAGAAAAATATCATACACTTATAATAAAAGAGGAAAACTTATCCTGGAAGAAGTTAAGGAACTGCTGCCCTATAGTTCTTCGATGTCTTATGTAATAAGATATGAGTATTAGAGAAATGAAAACAGATAAAAAATTTATCAGAGCGCTCCCCAAGGTTGAACTTCACATACATCTTGATTGTTCTGTTAGTTATGAGGTTGTAAAAAAACTTTGGCCTTCTGTTAGTGAAGAAGAGTACAGAAAAAGATTCATAGGGCCGGATAACTGCACTAATCTTAGGGATTTCCTTAAATGTGTTTCTAATGGTATCGATTTAATGCAGACTGAAACTGAAATCCGCGAAGTTGTAAATGGTTTGTTTCATCAGCTTCAGCAGGATAATGTTATATATGCCGAAATCAGGTTTGCCCCGCTGCTCCATCTTAATAATAAACTGCTGCCGGAAGAAGTTGTGGAAATTGCCGTTGATGCTGTAAGAGTCTGCAGCCACTCTACAGGTATTAAGGCGGGAATTATTCTGTGTACCCTTCGCCATTTTAGTGAAGAGCAGAACTTGCAAACAATTAAGCTTGTTGAGCAATTCATTAATACGAATGTAGTTGCTTTTGATATTGCCGGCGATGAAGCAGGATATCCAGTTGATGCTCATAAAAAAGCATTTGAATACGCCATAAAAAAAAACATACCCGTAACAGCACATGCAGGAGAAGCAAAAGGCGCTGATAGTGTATGGGAGACGTTAAAATATTTTAATCCGCAAAGAATTGGACATGGAGTCAGAAGTACAGAAGATGCAAGGTTAATTGAATATGTTATAAAAAATAATATACATCTCGAAGTTTGTCCCACCAGCAATATACTGACCGGCATATACCGCAATTATTCAGAACACCCGGTTAACCATCTTTTTAATGCAGGTGTCTCTATCGGAATTAATACTGATGGGAGATCACTGATAAACGTTTCGTTAACTGATGAATACATTAAACTGGCAGAAGCATTCAATTGGCAGGGGAAACATTTTTATGCATGCAATATTAATGCTTTAAATCATACCTTTCTTCCGGGAAAAGAAAAGGAAGAGTTCAAAAAGGTTCTTGATGGAGAGTATTTGGAAATTATTAATAATTATAAGGACGATAAAAATGAAGCAGTCGTATGAAGAATTATTTGAAAACTACGGGCAAAAATACGATAATGAAAGCTTTACTAAAGGAACACTGGGAGAGTGCGACTTTATTGAAAAAGAGATCAGTTATAATAAATCAATTAAGATATTAGACCTGGGCTGCGGAACAGGAAGGCACTCAATTGAACTGACAAAAAGAGGTTACAATGTTACCGGCGTTGATCTGTCAGATTCTCAGTTAAAACGTGCAAAAGAAAAGGCCGCCGGGCAGAACTTGCAGATAACTTTTCTAAAACATGATGCCAGGGATCTTCCTTTTGTAAGTGAATTTGATGTTGTAATAATGTTATGTGAAGGGGGATTTCCGTTAATGGAGACTGATGAGATGAATTACCAGATTCTGCAGAATGCTTCAAAAGCCCTGAAACAAAGTGGTAAATTTATATTTACTACATTAAACGGGTTATTTCCTCTATCTCATTCTATTGAAGAATTTGTTAATTCAACCACAGATGATGGGAATGCATCATACCACAAAAATTCTTTTGATCTGATGACCTTCCGTGATTTTAATATTACAAAAGTAGAGGATGATTCGGGTAATGTAAAAGAACTAAAGTGCAGTGAAAGATATTATGTTCCTTCAGAAATTACCTGGATGTTAAAGTCTCTCGGCTTCAGGAAAATCGATATCTTTGGAGCAAAACTCGGTGTATTCAGCAGGGAAGATAAACTAACTACGGATGATTTTGAAATGCTGGTGATTGGAGAAAAATAAAGTGACATCTTTTTATAAAGATGTCATCTATAGGTATAGTGTAACACAGGCTTCAGCCTGTGAAGCCATGCTATATCACAGGCTGAAGCCTGTGTTACAAATAAATAACAAAGGAATCAATTGAAGATAATTTTACATGAAAGCCCGGGAAAAAATAAATTAGCAGAAATTATATCCGGCGAAATAATAATTAATAATGTTCAGGATGCCTTAGATTTAATGGCTGATGTAAACTACCAGGGATCAGATACCATTATTATATATGAAAAGAACATTAACCCGGAGTTTTTTAATTTACATTCAGGCTTCCTGGGGGAAGTATTGCAGAAATTTGCTAATTATGGTGTAAGGATGGTTATACTTGGTGATTTCTCCAAATACAACAGTAACAGCTTAAATGCATTTATAATTGAATGCAACAGGGGAAAGCAGTTTTTGTTTGCCGGCAGTATTGAAGAGGCAAAAGAAAAATTATAATTTTAGCAAAGATTTTAAAGATAGTCCCTCTTTTTTCAAAGAGGGTACTTTCCGCTTGCGGAAAGGGGGAGATTTGTCTGTTTGTTTTTCTAAGCTGCGAAAATAAACTTGTATTCGCCAATGCAGTGCAGGGAATCTCTCTGTCATCCGCTTTGCGGTTGACTGTCTCTCTTTAGTAAAGAGAGACTTAAGAAAATCACCCATTTATTGCAACGCCAAACTGCACCGATTCATAACCGTACTTAGCCCTTAGTTTATTAATCGCATCAAGTACGCGGCTGCGTTTTGTGTAAATGTCATCAAATAAAAACTGCTGTTCTGATTTTACGGAAAAATTTGTAAGCCTTATTCCTACCAGTCTTATTGCCACTCTTCTTGTATATGATTTATGGAAGAGTTCTTTTACTGTATTAAATATTACAGCCGGGTCATCTGTCTGCCGGGTGCTTCTTGCTTTTGTAAGTGTATTAAAATCGGAATATCTGAGTTTAAATGTAATTGTGGAGGCTGTCCAGTTATTTTCTTTAAGGGACTGTGAAAGTTTTGCCGAGAGAGTAAAAATTGTTTCTTCTATCTTTTTTACAGATAAAACATCATTAAGGAATGTAGTTTCATGCGAAATGCTTTTCTGTTCATGTTCTGTAGTTAAATATTCGGTTCCGTGTCCGTTTGCCCTTTCCCAAAGATCAGTACCATATTTACCGAATGCAGAAGCAAAATAATCTTTCGGCAGTGCGGCTATATCTTTTATAAAATATATCCCTCTTTGGTTAAGCTCTTTTAATGTTACCTTCCCGACTCCCGGTATAACCTGGACGGGCAAAGGTGCAAGAAATACTTTTTCTCCGCCCGGCGGTACATAAGTAATACCGTTCGGTTTGTTGTGGTCAGAGCCTATCTTTGCAACTGTTTTGTTGCCGGCTATGCCTATTGAGCAGGGGAGTGAAAGCGAACTATTAATTTCACTCTGAAGCTTCTTTGCAAAAATATCATAAGCGCCGTAAATGCGTTCACAGCCGGAAAAATCCATGTAGAACTCATCAATAGAAGCCTGTTCTAATACAGGAGCGTATTTTTCAAGTATTCTTCTTACTGCTTTGGAGTACCTGCTGTATTCACTATGATGCCCGTGCAGGTAAATTGCCTGCGGGCAAAGTGAATATGCTTTGCGTATAGGCATAGCAGAGTGAATACCGAATTTACGTGTCTCATAACTGCAGGCGGCAACCACACCGCGCCCGTGCGGATCACCCCCTACAATAACGGGTTTCCCTTTCAGCGAGGGATTTAATATCCGCTCCACCGAAACAAAAAAGGCATCCATATCTAAATGAAATATTGTTTTCATAGTTCCTCACCCCCAACCCCTCTCCACATTTGTGGAGAGGGGATATTCGTTTCGCTTCTCTGAAGCTCCTAATAATTTCTTTTTCTTTTCTACTAATGTTCCGCTGCTCTGCAGCTAACAATTACTGCGTTACTCCTGAGCCACAGAGCGGCGACACATTAGTAGATTATATTGAGAAAAAAAGTTCCAAGCTCCGTAGCAGGGTGTTGCAGAACGATAAATTTTTGTCATTTCGATCGTAGGGAGAAATCTTAACTTTGTAAAACGGAAAGATTTCTCAGTCGAAGACCTGCCTTTGCCGGCAGGCAGACTCCTTCGAAATGACAATTTGAGAGTTCTGCAACACCCTGCGTAGGAGCGGCACATTTTTCTTCTCGTTTTACCCAAACAAATTCAATTCCTCCTCCTCGCCTTTATCAGGAGAGGGGGACTGGGGGTGAGGTTGTTCTGCTATTTCTTTTAATTCAGGGTAACACTTTAATGTTGTTTCCGGAATTTCCACCAGCCTGTTCTCAAGCATACTTATTAATTGAAATGCATTTGCAACCGCATTTCCCTTGGGATGATTGTTTGTAATTACAATAACCTTTTCCGCTGTGGAAAGTGATGCTTTTATCTCATCAACCATTTCAACAAGCTCACCGGGAGAATACAAATAGTTATAGCGTGCATTTCTTTCGGTATCGGTTTTCGGCTGATCCATTTTATCAAATCCTTTGAACCAGTCTTCTTTATTTCTGCCGTGCAGACGGAAATACAAACAACTGCCGGTAACAACAGGTTTAAAGGCTATGGCATTTCCAACCTGCGGCTGGTCTATAGTAATACAGTTAATCCGTTCAGTCCGGAAAAAATCCAGCGCCTCTTTTGTGTGGAAAGAGCCGTGTCTTACTTCAAGAAAAATGCCGTGCTGCCCGAAGAGCTCGTTTAGTTTTTTAATATAGGCGGCAGAGTTAGGATCAAATTTAAATGACTGCGGAAACTGGATTAATAATCCCCCCAGCCTGCCTGCCTTATTCAGAATATTAAGAACATAATTAGTTGAATCAATATTCTGTTTTGTATAAGATCTTTTATGGGTAAAATCCTGGTGAAGCTTTAAAGTAAAAATAAAATCATCAAGGTCTTCTGTTTTTCTTACCCATGCGTTTACAACCTTATCTGATAAATAAACATAATATGTTGAGTTGACTTCAATACAATTAAAGTAATGAGAATAAAACTGCAGCCAGTCGAAATTTGAAGTTTCTTTTTTTGGATAGAACGAACCTATCCAGTCATCATATTTCCACCCTGCGGTGCCTATATAGAATTTTGTTTTAGCCATTTAGTTTAGTTATAGTTTTTAAATAATTGTGAATTATTGTAATCAATTTGTTTAATAGTCTCCCTCATAACACCAAGCCCCCTCTGGCTTAGCAGGTCAATTTTTATCAGGCCTATATCTTCCACAGAATGCATATCAGGCTGGGTTATAATTAAACCCAAACCTTTATTTTTTGCAAATTCAAGTGCGGTATAGTTTGTTATTTTATCCGGAGCTATAACAATACCGCCGGGATGAATGCTTAAATGCCTTGGAAAATTTGCAAGCTGTGCAGCCACTGCTGTAATGGTCTTCCATGGTTCAATATCTAATTTTAATGATCTTGCTTCGGGAAACATCTTTGATATTTCAGGAAGATTCCGTGCATCAGTCCACGGAATGCGTTTGCTTATTTTGTTTATTTCCTGTTCGGAAAATCCAAATACTTTTGCCGCTTCTCTAAAAGCCATCCGTGCGCGGAAAGTTACGTGAGTAGAGATCATAGCTACTTTTTCATAACCGTATCTTTCAAAAACATAACGGATAATTTCATCTCTTTCTTTCCAGCTAAAATCAATATCGATATCGGGAGGAGAGGAGCGGCTTTTATTTAAAAACCTCTGGAAATAAAAATTATGTTCTATCGGGTCAACATCGGTAAAACCGAGACAATAAGATACAATACTGTTTGCTGCAGAACCTCTCCCCACTGTAACCATGCCCCGTCTCTGTGCTTCCTTGTGTATATCCCACACTACAAGAAAATAATCTGAAAGATGAAGGTCGTTTATAACAGCCAACTCGGTTTCAAGCCTGTCTGCAATTTTATGGGTAATTTTTGGGTATCTCTGTTCAAGTCCTTTATAACAAAGCTTCCATAATAATGAAAGGGAATCCTCATTCTTAAGATCAGGGTAAATGGGGAATCTATATTTACCAATTTGAAGATCAACATTACAGTTATCTGCTATATAATTAATATTATTAAATGCTTCGGGCAGCTTTTTATAATATTGTAATAATTGATCAGGTTCTTTAAAGTAAAATTCTTTATCAACCAGGTAATTGCTGTTTATGTTTTCAAATGTATCTCTGTATTTTATTGCAGAAACAACTTTATGCAGCAGGTAATCTTTCTCTTCAGCAAAATAAACAGGGTTGGAGATGATATATTTAAAGTGCCTGTTTTTCGCAAGCTCATATAAAAGGAGCGAGTTCTTCCTGTTTTTTTCTGTAATAATCAGTTCTATAAAAATATTATCATACGCAGGAATGCTCCTGAGCAGATGTGCCGAAGAGGATAAAATAAAAACATCAGGCAGGTAGTCCTTAAGCAGTCTGAATAAAGAAAAATCATTTTTAAGTTTTCTTGATGTAATAATCCTGCATATATCCGAATAACCTTTAAAGTTTTTAGCAAGGAATACAGCATAAACTTTCCTGTCAGCGGGTTCATCAATATAAGCGCCAAGTATTGGTTTTATATTTTTTTCAACTGCTTTTTTATAAAATGAAATTAAACCATACATGCCGTTAGTATCCGTCAGGGCAGCCGCACCCAGGCCGTACTTAAGAGTTTTATCAATAATTTGATCAGGTGAAATTACACCTTCAAGCAGCGAATAATATGAGTGTACATGAAGCGGGATCATGCTACATATGCCCTTCTTAGTTTTTCAACATCAATTACTTTGGATAAATTAAAATCTTCTTCTCTTATTCCTTCATCATCCGGTTTGTATATGGTTTCTGCACTATCCTTTCTGAACTCTACTTTAATATCCTGCTCTGCCAGAATATCCAGCCGGGATACCACAAGATTATTATCGTCTGCTTTACCTTCAACAATGTAAGGCCCCATTGATAATGTTTTTTCGGCAACTGAGGAATAAACATTAGGAAATATTACTGCTTCAAAAGTCCCTGTAAGATCTTCAAGAGAGAGGAACTTCATAAGATCACCCTTTTTAGTGCTTATTCTTTTAGAAGTCATATACCAGCCGATCATCCTGATTTTTTTTCCATTATGTTTCTTCATATCTGCCGCTTTAATAACGGCGGGGTGATCCAGCCATTGAGAATAAAAATGAAGCGGATGCCTTGTTACCATATAATCAAAAGATTCATATTCAGCCAGACATTTTTCTTTTAGGGAATAATCATAATCTGATTTAACATTTTCAAGCAGTTCAAAAGATTCATTCATAAACAAGTCGCTGTAGGCATCATTATGTATTTTCATTTTATGATAATAAATATCAAGCATCCTCAGCAGGGTAGGGCGTGTTTCTTTGAAGCAGTCCATAGCACCGCATTTAATAAGCCATACAGTTTCTTCGTATCCCGGTTTTGTTCTTACAAGGAAATCGGGTAAAGATTTAAATAAGCCGTATTTATTTCTTTCCTCAATAATAATATCTGCTGAAGCGCGCGGGAAATGTTTTATTGCCAGGAACCCGATCCGGATAGTATCCCCGCATCCGGTGTATTCATACACGCTTTTGTTTATGCAGGGAAGCTTTATTTTAAGCCCCATCCGCTTTGCTTCTTCTATATATACAGCAGGAGAATAAAATCCTCCCTGGTTTGTAAGCACAGAAGACATGAACTCGGCGGGATAGTGGGCTTTAAGGAAAGCTACCTGGTAAGAAAGCAGGGCAAAGCTTGCACTGTGTGCTTTGCAGAAAGAATAACCGGCAAATGATTCTACCTGCCGCCATAATTCTTTTGATATCTCATCACTGAAACCTTTGCCTCTGCATGATTCATAAAATTTTTCTGTTAATACCTGCATAGCAGTATGAGAGCGCATTTTACCGGACATTGCCCGCCGTAAAAGGTCAGCCTCCTCCAGTGAAAGTCCTGCAATATGATGTACCACTTTTATTACATCCTCCTGGTAGATCATAACTCCGTAAGTATCGCCAAGTACTTCCTCCATCTCGGGAACGAGATATTTCCTTTTTGAAGGATCATGATGGCGCGCTATAAATTCCTGCATCATGCCGCTTTCGGCTACACCGGGACGTATAACGGAGCTTGCGGCCGTAAGCATTTCAAAAGTGTCAACATCCAGCTTTTTAAGAAGGTTCCGCATTGCGGGGGATTCAATATAAAAACAGCCGATGGTTTCCCCGTTCCTTATCATCTTTACAGTTTTAGAGTCATTAAACAGGTAATCATAGTTATATATGTCAAAAGGTACAGTAGCCGTTTTACGCGGAATAACAGGGTGAAGACGGGCTATTACCCCTGCGGGAAGTGTAAAAAACTGCAAATTGACCAAATTTAGAGACATAACAACTACAAAATACGTGAACAAATGTTCACTATATTTATAATATTTTTATTTAAAAATCCAGTAGTTTGTTAAATATTTTTAAGAGATGTGTGGGCGGAACGCTTTTACGTCTCGCGGCACTCTATGTTTTTGCCGGGGTGCTCTGTGTTACAAACAACTTACATAGAGAATACATAGGGTTACGGGAGGAATATACAAAAATCCTTCCCACTGGTATTATTTTCAAAAAATAGTTTTGTACTAACTGCTGATATTACTAACTTTCAATACCCGCATATAAATATTTTCAAAAAAATACCGATAATATTTATAGACAAGGGAACTTTGTATTCCCGGAAGGGTAAAAAGGGAAAGAGAAAGCATAGAATAAGTTAAAACGTTTTGTACATCAAGTTATGTAAAAACGTGCGGGCTCCCACTATAAAGAAACTTCTCTAATATTAAATTATAATAATCACTTTCCGTTTACTTCTTTCGGCTTAGATCCCGTTGGGTATTCAGGATAAAACAAACTCATACTAAAGGAAAAACATGAACATTTACATAGGTAACCTTTCATCAAATGTAAGCGAACAGGACCTAAGAGACCTATTTTCAGGATATGGAAATATTATCAGGACAAAGATCGTAAGAGACCCCTATACAGGAGTATCCAAAGGATTCGGCTTTGTTGAAATGCCGGGTGAATCTGAAGCAACAAAAGCTATTAAAGAACTTAATACAAAAGATATTAAGGGAAAAAAGATCACTGTAAGCGAAGCTCATGCTAAAACTGACAGCAGGACTCCTAACGCAGGAAGAAAAAATCTGTACACCAGCCGCGTTGGAAGATGGTAGGACAAGAGTAAGAGCAAGCTGCCTGCTGCCAGCAGGTTCAAAAGTAAGAGCAAGGTTGTCCCGGGGTAGGGGCAGGGTCAAGCAGAACACCACATCAGTCTTATCCTTTAAATGTCTAAGAATGACTATTGATCATTGATATGTTCTTGCATTAGGTTAAATTTTTCTGATCCCATAATTAAAACAAATTGTACTGCAATCCCACTCTTGTTGAAATTATTCTTGGGTTATTTCCTATTTTAATATAATCGGCACTTATAGTCAGGTATATATTATTTTCAAGATAGTACCAGAAAGATGTATTTAAATTATGTTCCCGTTCAACATCTTCTCCGGCTGGTTTGAAGAGTCCCAGCCTGTATCCTGCTACAAAATTTATCCTATTGCTTAGTTCATAAATAAAATCCAATCCAACTCTTGCTCTAACCTGTTTAAAGGCAGTAGAGTCAAGAGGAGTGAAGACATTAGCAACCGTATTTATCTGTGTTCTCCAGCTTAAAGGGAATGCATATCTTCCGCCTATTGTAAGATTAGGATTTCCTGTTGGAATAGAATCGTAAGCCGATGTAAGAGGGAAGAGTATTCCGGCGGTAACATCCCAGCCGTAGTACCTGTCGTTAACGCGCTCATTAATATTAAACAGAACCTGGCGCATTCTAAGGACACCAATAGAGCCGACGGTATTTTCAGTAAGCTGTCCGGTTTCCTGTATTTCAGTTTCAATATCATCAAATAAGTACTGCTCATAAACCTCACCGTGTATGTCGCGGTATTCTGCCTCACGTTCAATTATATTGGCAATATTAATCATAGTTTCTTTAGGAAGATTGGTTGTTAATACACCATCTTTTAAAAGATGATCTTCAATTCTTACGGCCTTGGCAAGTGCAGTTGCATTTATATATCTGCCGTATCCAAAACCCACTGTTAAATCAGATGCTATCTGATCATATACTTTAGCATGCTGTGCATTTAGTGTTGTGAATCCAAAGAGATCCCTGTTGTCCCAGATGTACTTTCTGAAACTTCCGTTAAAATTAATATTATGCGAATACTCCCCGAAGCTTTTGCTTCCAACAGCATCCACGTCAATAAACCAGGCAAGCGGAAGTGAAGAATAAAATGTCCTGTACAACACGGCTGCATTTGCATTGTTAGCAGTAACGGCATCACCCGTCTGCGACCAGTTCCATTGACCGTCAAATCTTAATGTTTTTGCACTGCTTACAGGTACCTGGTAATCAGTTACTTTCACATTCTGTGAGTATAGAAGTGAAGAAAATATTATTAGAAAGGGTAGCAATAGTTTTTGCATAAATTCTCCGAAAGTTAGATTATGTAATATAAGTATATATTCATGGATAAGGTATAGGAATATGTATAAGGATTATTGTGGAGTGCCCTGGATTCAAGTTTAGAAGTTAATGATTTTTATGTTCAATTCTTAGTCACTCCGGAACTCATTTATATCCTTATCTCATATACCTTTACACTTTTTTATTTTTTTTCCCGAATTTACTTGACAATATCAATAAATAGCATTAATTTTTAATCAGACAAAAAAATCTGATTAACAAAATGACAGTAATATTTTCTAAAAAATGCGAATACGGACTTCAGGCGGTGCTTTACCTGGCAGCTCATCTTGAAAGGGATACCATATCTGCTGAAGAGATTGCTAAGAAGCTTAGCATTCCGAAAGAATTTGTTTCTAAAATATTACAAAGCCTGACAGAAAGCGGAATAGTAGAGAGCAAGAAAGGAAAGTCCGGCGGATTTTATCTTGCAAAAGATCCTGCAAAAATTAAACTAATAGATATTGTAGCTGCTATTGACGGCTTAAGTATTTTTAATAGTTGTGTACTCGGATTTCCACATTGTAATCCTGATAATCCGTGCCCGCTTCATGATAAATGGGGCGAACTTAGAACTAAAGCTTACAATATGTTAACAGATGAAACATTAGATCAGTTTAAGGAAAAAACTTTACAAAAAATCAGCGGGTTAGTGGCTTAGAATTAGTGAGGTTCACTTAAAAATGAACTTCACATTTTTTTGAGTATAAATCAGACAAAATTATCCGAAATATGAAAACTAAAAAGAAAATAATAAGGAATACAGAGAAGCCGATACAGAAATACAGGTTTATTATACAGAGTGCATTTGTGCTGTTATGCCTCTGGATTGGAATAGAGTTTTTCATGTTTGTTCAGTACCTGGAAACCGGGGGGCAAGCCGAATTTTATACGCGTCCGGCAGGTGTTGATGGTTTTCTTCCGATCAGTTCTTTAATGAGTTTTTATTTATTTATAACAACTGGCGTTGTACATAATGCTCACCCGGCCGGTATGATGATCTTTCTGGCAATACTTTTAGTCTCTCTTGTATTTGGAAAATCATTTTGCAGTTGGTTGTGCCCGGTAGGATTTATATCAGAACTAATCGGCGACTTTGGCGAAAAAATATTTAGAAGAAAATTAATACTTCCAAAGTGGCTAGATTATCCTCTCCGTAGTTTAAAGTATTTGATGCTCGGATTTCTTTTTTATTCAGTTTTCTTTTTAATGACTGAACTTGCTCTTAAAGCTTTTCTTGACAGTCCCTACAATTTAGTTGCTGATGTAAAGATGTATTATTTCTTTGCAGATATTTCGAGAACATCTCTAATAGTAATATCGGTACTTTTTATTCTCTCAATTTTTGTAAGAAACTTCTGGTGCAGGTTTTTATGTCCTTACGGTGCACTGCTCGGCATAGCCTCACTATTAAGCCCTCATAAAATTAAGAGAAATCCTGTAAGCTGTATTGACTGCGGATTATGTGCAAAGGCATGCCCTTCGGCAATAAAAGTTGATAAAGTAAAAGTTGTTGTATCGGATGAATGCAGCACATGTATGAGCTGTGTTGATGCTTGTCCGGTTGAAGATACCCTCCATCTGCAGCCTGTATTTAGTAAAAAGAAAAAAGTTAACAAAAAAAATATTGCAGTAGCAATTGTTGCAATATTTATAGCGGTTACCGGGTTCGGAATGATAACAGGGAACTGGCAAAATAAAGTATCAAAAGAAGAATATTTAATTCATTACAGGATTATGAATACATATGGTCATCCAACAGGAACTGAAGCAGTTAAGAAATTTAATGAACAAACAGAGATGAAACATTCTAAACCGGAATCATCCTTAAATACAAAAAAAGAAACAAATAAGTTTTAATCATATAATTCATTAGGGAGTACAAATGAAGAAGTTAAAAAACATAAAGATTATTGCAGCGGCTGCTGTAGTTGTCGTTTTAACTACCGTATCAATAATTTTTATGCAGGGATGCGATGAAACATATTCAAATACCATTGAAGGTACTGAGTTTGCAAGGTTAACTCATGCACCTTTCGTTCCCCCTGCAGTTGCACGTGATTATCCAACAAAAGTTATTGTAAATCTTGAAACAACTGAAGAAATAAAAAGGCTTGCCGACGGAGTTGAATATACTTTCTGGACATTCGGCGGAGAAGTTCCGGGTAAATTTATAAGGGTTAGGGAAGGGGATTTGGTTGAGTTTAATTTAAGCAATAGTCCCGACAGCAAGATGCCTCACAATATTGATCTTCATGCTGTTACAGGGCCAGGCGGCGGAGCCGAAGCTTCATTTACTGCACCGGGACATACTTCTACTTTTTCATTCCTTGCTATAAATCCGGGATTGTATGTTTATCATTGTGCAACTGCCCCGGTTGGTTTACATATTGCTAACGGCATGTATGGTTTAATACTTGTAGAACCAAAAGAAGGTTTGCCGCCGGTTGATAAAGAGTTTTACATTATGCAGAGTGAATTTTATACTGCTGGAAAACATGGCGAATCAGGGCTGCAGGAGTTTTCCCAGGATAAAGCAGTAGATGAAGAACCTGAATATGTTGTGTTCAATGGTTCAGTTGGGGCTTTAACAGGTGACAAAAAATTGCAGGCTAAAAAAGGCGAAACTATACGTCTTTATCTCGGTAATGGCGGACCAAATCTTGTTTCATCTTTCCACGTAATCGGGGAGATCTTTGACAGAGTATATGGTGAAGGGGGAGTAATAGTAAATCAGAAGAATGTACAAACCACTTTAATTCCTGCAGGTGGTTCTTCAATAGTGGAATTTACTGTTGATGTACCGGGTACATTTATTCTTGTTGATCATTCGATCTTCCGTGCATTTCATAAAGGTGCTATAGGCATGCTTAATGTTGTGGGCGAAGATGACTCGCTTATTTATTCTCATAAAATTAAAGATGAAATTTATCTTGGTGTTGATAATAAAGATATGAAATCAAAACTAACCACTGCTGCATCTCCGGATGAGAACAGTTCTCCAGGTGCTTCCGGTGATCTTAAAGCGATGGGCAAAGGTGTATATACAACAACCTGCCAGCCATGCCACCAGGCTAACGGTGAAGGTATTGCCGGAGTATTTCCACCTCTTGCAAAATCTGATTTCTTAAATAATAAAGAAAAATCTATTAGAGCTGTTATAAACGGATTATCAGGTCCGCTTACCGTAAATGGTAAAACTTATAATGGTGTAATGCCCCCCCAGAATATAAATGATGAGCAGGTGGCGGCAGTATTAACCTATGTATACAGCCAGTGGGGCAACTCGGGTAAAACTGTAACAAAGGATGAAGTTGCTAAACAAAGAGAAAAGAAAACAGTAGCAGCAAAATAATTATTATAAAAGATTAGATCTCTTTAAAGAGATGTAATCTTTAGGAATGGTTTAGGAATAAATATGTTAACAAAAATTTTAATAACAGCATTAATTATAACAACAGGCATAAACATTAATGCCTCTGCTCCAAATAAAAAAGCAGCCCCGGCAGGAATGGTTTATGTTTCAGGCGGCATCTATACCCCGCTGTACAAAAAATCTGAAGAAACCGGAAAACAAAAAGTCGATCCGTTTTTTATGGACGCTTACCCGGTTACCAACGCTGAATACCTTGCTTTTGTTAAAGCCAATAGCAAGTGGCAGCGTTCCAGTGTAAAGAAGATTTTTGCCGATAAATCTTATCTAAAACATTGGTCTGATGATTTGGAATTAGGCAAGGATATAAATCCCGAAAGTCCTGTTACAAATATATCATGGTTTTCTGCCAAGGCATATGCAGAGTGGGCAGGTAAAAGACTTCCTACCGTTGCTGAATGGGAATATGCAGCTTCAGCAAGCAAAACAAAACCAGATGCTGCAGATGATGAGGCTAATATTACAAGGATACTTCAGTGGTACTCTAAAAAATCATCCCCCGAACTTCCGGCTGTCGGCAGTACCGAAAAAAACTACTGGGGTGTTTATGATATGTTCGGGTTAATATGGGAATGGACATACGACTTTAATACAGCCCTTGTTACAGGGGAATCGCGCGGCGATTCAAGTCTTGAAAAAAATCTGTTCTGCGGAAGCGGTTCTGCCAATGCAAGGGATGCAAAAAATTATCCGGCATTTATGAGATATGGTTTCCGTTCAAGTTTAAAAGCAAACTATACTGTACACAACCTGGGGTTCAGGTGTGTTAAAGATATAAAGGAGTAAAAAAATGAAAAAGACTTTTTTAGTAATTCTGGTTCTTATCTTCTTAACAATTTTCAGCAGACCTGTTTCAGCACACTGCGATGGCTGGGACGGACCTGTTGTAAAAGCTGCAATTAAATCGTTAGAAACTGAAAATATTAATCATGTTCTTATCTGGATTCAGAAAAAAAATGAAGCAGAAATTACAAAAGCATTTAATGAGGCCCTTTCCGTAAGGAAACTGGCTCCTAAAGCAAAAGAGCTTGCCGATAAGTATTTCTTTGAGACTGTTGTCCGTATACACCGTGAAGGAGAAGGAGCTCCTTACGATGGTTTGAAACCTGCCGGAAGGGATCTGGGCCCGGCAATTACTTCGGCTGACAAAGTTCTTGAAGGAGCTTCATATAAGAATTTAATGACAGTATTAAATGAAGCTGTTGAAGAGGGAGTACATTCAGCGCTGCATGAACTTCTTGAGAAAAAAGATTTTGATGTTAATGATGTTCAGGCAGGCAGGGACTTTGTTGCTGCATATGTAACCTTCATTCATAAGGTAGAAAATATTTATGAGTCAGCCGGGCATAAAGATGTACATAGTGCAGAAACCCACAAACACTAAAAACATTTATTTATAAAAATTGAGAAGATAAAATGAAATCAAAAATAAAAACACTTATATCAGGTTTACTTGTAGGAGCAATCACTTTTTTACTGGTTCAGTTTTATGGCTGTTCTGCAAATACCGGTGATCAGGAAAACACAGATAAAACTGCTGTTAATATAAATGAAGAAAAAGGTGAAAAACCTTCCTGCTGCTCTTCGGAATTGGGGGAGGAAGAATATTCTGAAAATTCGATCTACCAGCTCGAATCAGAGTGGACTAACCAGTCAGGCAAAGAAATTAACATTTCTGAATTAAAAGGTAAGCCTGTAGTATTCACAATGTTTTTTGCAAGCTGTACATATGCATGCCCAATACTGATAAATGATATGAAAAAGATCGAGGCAAATATTCCCAAAGAGGATATACAAAATACCAGGTTTGTACTTGTATCAATTGATCCTGAAAGAGACACCCCGGCAGCCTTAAAAGAATTTGCAAAAAAATACAGTCTTGATTTAAACAGATGGAGCCTTTTAACCGGCAGTAAAGATAACATACAGGAACTTGCAGCAGTTCTCGGATTTAAATATAAAAAAGAAGAGAACGGGGAATATTCACACTCAAACCTGATTAATATATTAGATGAAGAAGGTGAAGTTGTATATCAGCATACCGGCCTTAATAAGGATATTGCGGTTGCCTCAGAAAAGTTAGATGAACAAAATAAATTTTAATAATAAGGAGATAGATAATGATTAATACCGGAAATAATGTAAAAGAGACCCTGTCTGATTTAACTTTGTCGCAGATTGTTACTGATAACTTCAAAACAGCCGCCGTTTTTGAAAAATACAGTTTGGATTTTTGCTGCAGGGGGAATAAAACTATCAGTGATGCCTGTATTGAAAAGGGAGTAAGTTCAGAACAGGTTTTTGAAGACCTGAATGAACTCTTAGTTACCAGAGCAGAGACAAACGGCAGGTACAATGAGTGGGCGCCTGACTTTTTAGCCGACTATATTGTAAATAACCATCATAGTTATGTAAGAGGTATAATTCCTATTCTTACAATACATACTCAGAAAATTGCCTCGGTACACGGAAAAAATCACCCTGAAACAATTGAAGTTGCCAGAATATTTGGAATTGTTTATAAAGATTTAAAACAGCATATGATGAAAGAAGAAGAAATTCTCTTTCCATATATCAGGCAGCTTGTCAAAAGCTCTAACAGCCAGTCAAAAACTGAGCGGCCATATTTTGGTTCTGTTCAGAATCCGATAAAAATGATGGAAGCCGAGCATGAATCAGCAGGTGATGAATTATTTGAGATAAGAAGATTAACCAATAATTATACTCCCCCTGCGGATGCCTGTAATACATATAAAATATGTTACCAGGAGTTGAAAGAGTTTGAGGAAGATCTTCATAAACATGTTCATTTAGAAAACAATATCCTGTTTCCCAAAGCAATTCAGTTAGAGAATGATGTCCTTTCACGATGAGTTCTTAATAACAAAAGTTGATGACTAGTTTAAACTCAAATAAAATTAGGCCTGGTTCTAAAATTTAAGAAAGTGCTCAGCCCTATTGAACTCATAGAAAGTTTCCTTTAAATTGAAACTGACTTATATGATTAAAAAGGATTTTATGTGAGAAGGATTAGTGACTATTCATTCATTTTAACTTTTATCTGGCTGGGATTTATATTAGCCATAAGTTTTTTGGAGGCTCCTGTAAAATTTACTACACCTTCACTTACTTTAGCTGTTGGTCTTGATGTGGGACGGAATGTTTTTTCAGCTTTAAACAAGGTGGAATTAAGTTTTGCAATTGTAACAATTATTTTATCTCTTTTCAGCAGGCTGCAGATAAAAATATTAGTGTTTTTATCTCTTATTGCTGTCA
Source organism: Ignavibacteriaceae bacterium (assembly GCA_046481785.1). GTDB lineage: Bacteria > Bacteroidota > Ignavibacteria > Ignavibacteriales > Ignavibacteriaceae > JAWOJF01. The sequence goes on from JAWOJF010000264.1 coordinate 28,919, forward strand.
TCCTGATAGCCCAGACATTCTGGCTGTTGCCTGAATTGAGCTTAAGGGTGGATTATTATTTAAATGGGCAGACTCCGCCCCCCTCAAACTCACATATTTTTTATATAATTGCCGAAGCAATTAAAGTTATTTTGCTTTTTTTACTGGGATGGTTTCAGATAAAAAATATTACAACTAATTATTTTCTGAATATTTCAAGAGATAAAACATTTACTCCGGGATTATGAACAGGCATAAAAGCTTATATAAACTATCTCACGATCACCACCATGGGCTTAAACTTGCGCAATTAATTAAAAAGGGAGCCCCATCTTTTAAAAATCTTCCTTCAACTGCAGAGGGTAAAGCAGCTTATACTCTGGAATTTTATAATGAACATTTAGTCCCTCATTTTCATCAGGAGGAAAATGTTTTATATCCCCTTGTAAAGAATAAAAATAAAAAATTAGACGATTTGTTTGCCGAAATATTTGAAGAACATAAAACTATAAGCAGACTTATAAATGATTTAAAGAACAAGGAATTTAAAGAAGATATATTATATTTATTGGGTGACATTCTAAATAAACATATTAAGAAAGAAGAGAAAGAACTTTTTATGCTTATACAGGAGACCCTCTCCGGGGAAGAACTTTCACATCTGGCAGATTTATTAGAAGGAGAGAATAAGAATACCAGGGCATAGTATATAATCACTAAATAACTTTACTACAACTACCAGCAGTGTTATATGAAATTTAAAGAAATCATCCATTCAATTGTACCGCCTCCGCAATGGCGTGTCCCGGTTATTATTTCTGCAGGAGTTCTGTTCGGCATCGGATTTGTAATCCTTCATATTGCTAATGCAACATCATATCTTTCGGATAATCCCAGGGCATGTATTAATTGCCACGTAATGACAACACAATATGCCTCATGGCAAAGAAGCAGCCATGCCAGGGTGGCCACGTGTAATGATTGCCACGTTCCGCAGGATAATTTTATAAGAACATATGCATTTAAGGCAAGCGATGGATTAAGGCATGCCACTATGTTTACTTTCAGATTAGAACCGCAGGTTATCAAAATTAAGGAAGCAGGTGCAAATGTTGTTCAGGAGAACTGCGAAAGATGTCATGGTAACCAGGTACACAGAACTTATTTAAGCAGACCGATTAACCTTAATGAGCGCGAAGACGGAGTTGGTAAGTTTTGCTGGGATTGTCACCGCGAAACTCCTCACGGAAGAGTAAAAAGTTTATCTGCATACCCGCATGCAAGAATACCACAATTAGAACCGGTAATTCCTAAATGGCTTGAAAATTTTAATAACACAAAATAAAACGGGAAATAAAATGAGAAAAATAAAAGATGTTATTGTTGAAAAACCCTGGGTCGGGTGGGTTTTGTTTCTGGCAACATTGATAATTGTTTTTCTGGTAGGTTTATTCGGCGCTTCTGTTATTGAAAGAAGAACAGAAACACAATATTTGTTTCAGGCTTCTAAACCAATAAACGAATTTGAGCCTAGAAATGAAGTATGGGGTGAAGCCTTTCCGCGTCAGTGGGAATCTTATAAACAAACTCTTGATACTACTTTTGCAACCAAGTACGGTGGTAATGCCACAATAGACATGTTAGAAAAATACCCTAATCTTGTTATACTTTGGGCCGGATATGCATTTGCAAAAGGTTATAACCAGGGCAGGGGTCACCTTTATGCAGTAGAAGATGTGCGGAATACATTACGCACCGGGTCACCTCAGCCGGCTACTTGCTGGACTTGCAAAAGCCCCGATGTTCCCCGTGTTATGAATGAAATTGGTGTGGCAAATTTCTATAAAGCCGGATGGGCCGATATGGGGCCCCAGATAAATAATTCTATTGGGTGCGCCGATTGTCATGATCCTAAAACCATGAATTTAACTATTACGCGTCCTGCCCTTATTGAGGCATTTAAACGGCAGGGAAAAGATATTAAAGATGTATCACATCAGGAGATGCGTTCTCTTGTGTGTGCACAATGCCATGTTGAGTATTATTTTAAAGGAAAAGAAGAAAAATATTTAACCTTCCCATGGGATGACGGCATTACCGCTGAAGCTATTGAAGCTTACTATGATAGTGTGGGGCATGTTGATTTTGTTCACCACCTAAGCCGTACTCCTGTACTTAAAGCGCAGCATCCGGATTGGGAATTAGCACAGTTCGGTATTCATGCTGAAAGAGGAGTAACCTGCGTTGACTGCCATATGCCGTATAAATCAGAAGGCGGTATTAAATTTTCAAATCACCAGATTGTTAGTCCGTTAAAGTATATCTCATCTGCCTGCCAGGTTTGTCATCGTCAGGATGAAGAGACTTTATTTAAGAACGTTTATGACAGGCAGGATAAAATAAGACAACTAACCGGAATTGCTGAAGACATTTTGGTAAAAGCACATATCGAAGCAAAAACTGCCTGGGATAATGGTGCTACTGAAGATGAAATGGAAGATGTTATGACATTAATCCGTCATGCTCAATGGAGATGGGATTTTGTTGCTGCCAGTCATGGTTCCAGTTTCCATGCCCCCATTGAGGCAGCAAGAATACTTGGTTCTTCAATTCAAAAATCAGAAGAAGCCAGAGGAAGACTTGCGGCAATTTTAACAAGGCATAATGTAAATCTTCCGGTTGATATACCTGATCTATCTACCAAAGCTAAAGCACAGGCTTACCTTGGATTTGATATGGTTGAATTCTCAAAACAGAAAGAGACATTTAAAGATGAAGAAATTCCTAAATGGGATAAAGAAGCGGATGAACGGGAGCGTGGAATAAATCAGTAAATTTTCTCAGGGTATCTTCTTGTGCTAAGTGCCTGAGTGGGTATTTCAGGAAAACCACTCAGGCACTAAGGACACTTAGGTGCACTAAGTTCTGAAAAATAATTTTTATAATTACTCCGGGGAAGAATATGTATAAATTTTTAATAATTATTTTTGTAGTAGTATTTACTTCTTCATCTTTTGCACAGGATGAATGGAAATTTTCTGGCCAGCTTCAGCTAAGAACTGAACTGGATGGAAGGGACTTTTCACACGATACACACGCTTTAACTTTTGCAAGTATGAGGACCCGTGTTGGTGTGGAAAAAACCTTTATGGATAAGGTAAACTTTTTTGTTCAAATACAGGATTCAAGAGTATTTGGAGAAGAAACAAATACTTTAGCTTCAATTGATAATATTGATCTTCACCAGGGATATGTAACCCTTAAAGAATTATTTGACTGGGACATGGATGTACAGGCAGGCAGGTTTGAGGTTGTCTATGGTACTGAAAGATTTTTCGGTTCTGTTGGATGGCATTATGTAGGCAGAAGCTGGGATGGGGTAAGACTTAAATTCTATCCGGGTTTTAAGCTTGATGTTTTTGCATTAACTCATACTGAAAGTGTTCCGTATATTGGTAATGCAGTTCCGGCTCTCTATCCCCTCAACCAAACTCCAACCCCGGCTTACAGTGTTTATGGAATATGGGAATCAGGTGTTATCGATGCTCAGAATCAGCTTGATCTGTTTGGTTATTATGAAGTGAACAGGCAGAAAATAACTGGTACCGATGATTTCGTAATTGACAGGTTTACAATTGGAGCTAATCATTTCGGTAAATATGGAAATCTGTCTACTATAGCGGAAGCAGCTTACCAGTTTGGTAAAGTTGGAATAATAGATGTCTCGGCTTACCTGGTTTCATTACAGGCATCATACAAAGCAGAAAACTGGAAACTTGGTGCCGGTGCTGATATCTTATCCGGAAGAGATTATGCGGATAATTATAACGTTTTCTCCCCTTCATTCGGCACTAACCATAAATTTTACGGGTTTATGGATTATTTTATAAACATACCGCAGAATACATCTGACCTTGGTCTGCATGATTTTTACCTTAATGCATCCTTTGCTCCAAATGATTCTAAATTTAGTGCTTCATTGGATCTTCATCATTTTTCAACAGACCAATCATTATTTATTACATCTGAATTTAGCCCTGATGGCGAAGAGGAATCATCATTAGGTCAGGAGATAGATTTAACAGTAAAATATAATTTTATCCAGGGTACTTCATTAACATGGGGAGGTTCCGCTTTTATTCCTGGTAAAATTATGAAAGCATTTTTTAGCGGAAGAGGTGATGTTGGTTTCTGGTCCTATTTAATGGTAACTGCAAACTTATAACATTTAATTTTTTAGTGAAACAATCTTACATCTTTTAAAGATGTAAGATTGTTTACCACATTTATTGCTGGATATCAATATTTATTACCTCACAAAAAGGATATAAATTATTATTCCGATGCACATTATCCCCCTTTTTATGCCTGTAATAGAATGTGGATTGATTTTTTACAAAAAACTTTTTATTTATAATTCCAACCTGAATATTCCTTTGTAAATTTTTTGTTAAAGGATAAGAATGGCAGAAAGAGATAAGCAGATAATGGCAGATGAACATTTTGAAATTGCTCACAGGCTTCACCTGAAAGGTAAGATTGAGGATGCTATCGCAGCTTATAAAATATCAATTGAGTTACACCCTACCGCCAAAGCCCACACTTTTTTAGGATGGGCATACAGCTTGCAGGGAAGATATGAAGAAGCAATAAATGAATGTTATAAAGCCATAGAATTAGATCCTCAATTTGGTAACCCCTATAATGATGTAGGCTCTTATTTAATAAGACTTGACAGGCATGATGATGCTATAGAATGGCTTGAAAGAGCAATTGAAGCTGAAGATTATGAACCCCGCCATTACCCTTTTTATAATCTTGGAATGGTGTATGAGAAAAGAGGGGACTGGTTTACTGCAATGAAATATTATAACGAAGCTCTTGAATTAAACCCTGAATATGAAACTGCACAAACAGCAGTATTAAGATTAACTACACTACTTAATTAAATTCTTTTCAGACTGTTTCTTATATAAATGCAAACTTTTCGCAGTGAAGAAATAAATTCACATATAAAGGAAATTTTTCGCACCGGCAACTATAAACATCCCTTCCATTACTATTGATCTACCCCACAGGATAAACTCTCAAATCATTTCGTATAATTATTTTCTTATCCGTCTTTTGGCGGAATACCAATCTATCTTTTAAATATGAGTATTAACACAATAATATATTTTTGAATAAATGAAGGATTATTTGATGGAGGGAATTCAGTATATTATATTTAGCTGAACAATTTATGTATTTATGTAAAATATGGAATGGATTACAGAACTTTTATGGGGTGAAGGAATTGCACACACTGTTCTTCTTCTTGCCTTTGTAATTGCTGCGGGATTTGCACTCGGTAAGCTCAAAATTGGGGGAATCTCCTTGGGTATTGCCATGGTTTTGTTTACCGGTATTGCTGTTTCACATTTTGGCTTCCGGGGAGATACTGAAACATTACACTTTGTAAAAGAATTCGGACTTATTCTTTTTGTTTTTGCAATAGGCCTGCAGGTAGGACCCGGATTTTTTGTATCCCTGAAAAAAGGCGGTTTGCAGCTTAATCTTCTTGCTGCTGCAGTTGTACTTGTTGGTGTTATTACTACTATAATTATCTTTTATATT
>JAWOJF010000011.1:0-3654 GCA_046481785.1 Ignavibacteriaceae bacterium
CATTAATGTTGTCCAGGCCGACTATATCCCAACCTTCTTTCAATAATCTTTCTGCAAGGTGGAAACCAATAAAGCCAGCAGTACCTGTAATAAGTATTTTATTCATTTTTATTTATTTTTGTTTTTATTTCTCTTTTTTAACACAGCTTCGCCACGTCACTCACATGGCCGGACAGAGTTTTTCGGCTAAACTTTTATGAGAAGAAAAGCGTATAATTTTTTAGAAAATAGCTGCGGGAGCGAATGTACTATTGCCCTCAAGTCTCCCCTCAGCAAAGGATAGAATTGAATTAATTGATAATTAATTCGTTCTTTAAATTAGTTGTTTAGTTAAGTGTATGGTCCGGATAAGTGGAAACCATCAAATTTTGCCCGATGGTTTAAAGTACCCATTTTTTCCGGTCAGCAATTTATCACATGGAAAGGAAATACACAACAGAAATTATCTTAAATATCAACTTTTTTTGATGAATAAATTGTTAAATATCAACTATACATTTTTAACAGATACAGTTTTAGCTGATTTTAGATACAGCTTCGCTATTATTACTCACACAGGTAAATTAAATCCCGTTCCGGGAAGTATATCGGTTAATAGTGAATTAGAAAATAGCCGTAGTTAAAACAAAGCCAACTCTGCCTAATTCTCCCCTTATAGTAAACAGAATGTGAATTAATCGGGCAATTAATTCAAATTCTTATATTAATTTGAGAATTTAGTGTAAGGTCTGGAAAATAGTTAAAATGAAAACTTATTGCCAGAGGCAAATATTTTTCAGATAATAAATTTATAATCTAAAAAGGAAAGTCACAATAAAGTTAATGTTAAATTTAAATATTATCGATCACTAAACGGCAATAGTTTATAAAAAATGATAATCAATAATTTAGCTTGTTCTTTCTGCTCTTTGTTTGGCTTTCCCATTTAAAGGCTGGTCACCTGAATGATAGTAATAGTAATATTTATAGTAATTGCCGTAACCGTTTTTATACTCAAAGTTATTTAGTACACAGCCAATAAACGGCGAGTTATCATTTTTAATTATTTTAACGGACTTATTTATTAAATCTAATTCTGTTTTGTCAGCAGAAACTACCAGAACTGTTGCATCAACATATTTGGAAATTATTTCAGCATCGGCTGCGGCAATAACCGGCGGGGAATCAATAATTATTATATCAAATTTTTCCCTGATATCTTTTATAAAACTTTTAGCCTGCTCAGAATTTAACATCTCAGCCGGATTTGGAGGAAGGGTGCCTGAGGTTATAAAATATAAATTGTTTACCTCAGACTGGTTAAGGATATCTTCAAATGTTACCTGGCCGAAGAGATAATCTATCAATCCGGGATACCTTGTTGAATTAAATAAGGTATGCACTTTCGGCTTCCTAAGGTCACAGTCTATAATTAATGTACGTTTATTATCCTGTGCAAATGATCCTGCAAGGTTTACACTTACGGTTGTCTTCCCTTCCTGGGGAATGGAGGATGTTACAAGTATTACTTTCAAAGATTTGGCATCGGGCCTGGAGAACTGTATCCTGGTTCTTAAAGCACGGAATGCTTCAGCCGGGATTGAATCGAATTTTTTTGAAACAATAAATCCGGATCCCCCCTCTTTTTCCCCGATACCGCTAATTTTAGGTATCCAGGCAAGAACGTCAAGATTGTTTTTCTCTATATCTTCAGGGGTCTTTATAGTATTGTCAAAATAATCTTTAACAAAAACATAACCATACGCCAGCAGTCCGCCTAAAACAATACCAATTATTATGATAAGGTACCGGTTAGGTTTGGAAGGAAATTCGGGAATAATAGCTGAATCAATTATAATAACATTACCGGGCTGCGACTGTTCATTTATTAATGCCTCCTGGTATTTTGCTTCAACCAGAAGGTAAAGCTTTTCAAGCGATTCCCTGCTCCTTTGAAGACGGGCAAGATCTATGGCTGTTTTGGGAAGCCTGTTAAATCTTGCATCATACTGATCAACTATAACTGATAATTCGGCAAGGGTAGTTCTTAAAGACTGGTTTCTTACCTCTTCATTTATAATCTTCTGGGAAAGTTCTTTTACTTCTTCCGGGCTGCTTGCAAATATACCAGCTTTTATAACTTCTAATTTTTCTTCTAATTTTTTTCTTAAATCTTTTATTCTTTGATCATATTCTTTCAATACCTGTGAATTTTCCGGCCCTTTAATATTTGCCAGGGCAAGGTCCCTGTTAAGTTCCTGCTTGGCAAGTTCATTCTGTAATGATTTAAAGTATGCTTCTGATGAAACGCTTTCTAAGTAATCCACCATTTTAGGATTTTGATTTTCCAGTTCGGATTTAAACTGGTTTAATACCCGGTTTGAAGCAGAAAGCTCTATCTGGGCAGCATTTTTTTGCGCTTCAAAATCAGACAGGGTTGATATTAATGTGGATGCCTGTTCATCCAATGCAATAATACCCCCTTTTTGCTGATAGGAACTTAATAATTCTTCGGCATCTTTTAATTCGTTTAATTTTTCCAGGCGCTGTTCTTTAAGAAAATTTTTAACAAGTGTAAGTTGATTCCTGTTCTGGTCAAGATTAAGATTTCTATATTCGTTAGCAAAAGTATTTGCCATCAGGGCAGCTCCTTCGGGTGAAGGTGATTCAACGGAAATCTCTACGATATCCAGCCCTCTCTTCTGCTCTACATCAATGAAGCTTAATAACATATTTGCCACCATGCGGACACTTAATACATCTTCATTCTTTAATGTAAATTCAGATTCCTTCCTGAAAATTGCCGATACCTCTTTTCCATCATTTCCCACACTATCATACAAAGCCTTAGCAACTTTTTCCCTTACGCTATAACTTTTCATTATTTCAAGTTCATTTGCTACAAAACGGTCGTTACCCCAATCCTGAAATTCCGGAATCATAGGTGAATTTAATATGCTGCCCTGCGGTTTAGAAATTTTTAAGGTTGTGGTTGCTGTATAAACATCTGTTGAATTTAATGCATACACTACTGCCACTATTATACATGTTAATGTAATAATTACCATCGGCACAATGTTATTGCGTATTAAATTTAAGTAGTCTCTAAGGTTTTTGGTTTCCGTATCAGGATAACCATTGTTAAAATTTTCCATCATTGCCTTTATTAATAATTACTTTTTCCACAGCTTCGCCAGGTAACCCCCAACGGGGAAATACTGGCTGGTTAGAATTAGAGGGTTCCTTCTATAAATAGAAATAGAATGATTAAGAGACAACAGCTCTTAATATCCCCTCAGCAAAAGGATAGAATGAACTAATGTGAATTAATTCATTAATATTAGTTTATTATGTTAGTTAAGTGTATGGTCTGAATATATGGGTACCGGCTTCCCGGTTTTAAAATGCCCATTTTTTTAATGTCATTAATTTATAACCTGATTATGAAATACACAATGAAAATTATATGAAATACAATTTATTTATCAAATTTGTTGAATAATAGCAATTTTTGATGTTATTATTGATTTTTTACAGGGTGCGGGAAATAGTTATTTTTTTACTTGAACTTGAATAAAATTAAACAATGTTCTATATTTAAGGCTCATTTTTAATGAGTTTCAAAAATGCTGGCGTAGCTCAGCTGGTAGAGCAGCTGATTTGTAATCAGCAGGT
>JAWOJF010000088.1:0-5836 GCA_046481785.1 Ignavibacteriaceae bacterium
GGAATCCAAATCAATAACACAATATTATGAACTAAATTATTCCGTAAACAGGAGTCTTAATACAAACCTAAATTTAACTTTAAGAAAGAAAAAATATACTCCGGCATTTAAACTTACCGTGTCACTTGATGATGTAATAATTCTGGTCCGTTCACATTCAAGGTTTAATGTTTTTGAACCTGTATCAGGTGACTTGTTTTATGAAGTATCTACTCAGCGTTCAGCAAAGCTTGAGCGTGTATTCGTTCCGGTAGATAAGGGTAGTGGAAATTATATCTACCTGGGTGATCAGAACAATAACGGCATACAGGATGAATATGAATTTGAACCCGTGCTGTATGACGGAGATTATATTGTTATTACTGTTCCAACTGATGAACTATTTCCTGTAATAGATCTGAAAACAAGCACCCGCTGGAAAATCAGTTTTGGGAAATTTTTTGATAATAATTCTACGCTGGGTAATATCCTTACTCCTCTTTCTACTGAAACTTTCTGGCGTATTGAAGAAAACAGCAGGGAAGAGAATTATAAGAAAATTTATCTTCTGCAGTTTTCAGCATTTCAGAATGAGCAAAACACAATAAGAGGCAGTGATTACTTTCAGCATGATTTTTTTCTATGGGAAAATAACCAGGAACTCTCATTCCGCTTCCGGTATTCACAAAGGAAAAGTCTCAACCAGTTCAGCGGCGGTGTTGAACGGGCTTACAACAGGGAAAGAAGCTTACGAATAAAATTTAAACTTGTGAAAGAGATCGGCAACCAGACAGATATTGTTAGTGTAAATGATAATGTAAGGGCAAATACAGCCTCCAACCGGCGGAGAGAAATTACCGGCAACAGCATAAGCACTGATTTCTCTTACCGTCCGGAAAATTATATTGAAGTTGGTTTCCGGATAAGAGTTGAAAAAAAAGAAGATATGTTCCCGGATAATCCTACTATTATTGATGTTAATTCTTTAATGCTTAGGGTGAATGTTTCATTTGCAGGTAAAGGAAGGCTAAGGGCAGAAATTGAGAGGAATGAACTTACTACAAATACTACCGGGAACTTTATTCCGTTTGAATTAACAAATGGAAACTTGATCGGAAAAAATTATTTCTGGAGGTTAAATTTTGATTACAGGCTGGCGGCAAACCTGCAGTCAACATTAAGTTATGACGGCAGGTTACAGGGAACCGGAAAAGTAGTAAATACACTGCGCGCCGAGGCAAGAGCGTACTTCTGAGTATTAAGTACTTAGTAATAAGTATTGAGACTTGAATTATGGTTTTTGATTTACTTAAAACATGATGAATGAGTATTTCATTACTGAAAGGAGTTTAGTTTGAAGATCATTTCCAATATGATTGAAGCACACATTTTCCGGGAATCTGATAAGGGGATTGAATTCCTTTTACTTAAAAGATCGGAAAAAGAAATTTATCCCGGTCTGTGGCAGATGGTGACCGGTAAAATACACGAAGGGGAAAAAGCATATGAAGCTGCCCTTCGTGAAATAAAAGAAGAGACCGGGCTTGTGCCCGAAAGATTCTGGGTAGCACCTAATGTTAACCAGTTTTACTCTCATGAAGGTAATTATATATCATTAATGCCTGTGTTTGCTGCTAAAGCCGGTAATAAGTTTGATGTTATAATGTGCGACGAACACTGCGACTGCAAATGGGTTACACCTGAAGAAGCAAAAAAACTCCTCGCCTGGCCGGGCCAAAGAAAATCCGTTGATATAATTGTTGAGTATATCACTAAGGAAATTTCATTTTTAAATTTTACGGAAATAAAAATAAACATGTAAGAACACGACGCGGCGTGTTCCTGCATGGCGTATTCGTACAACAATGGGAAATTTTAAACATGGCGTACAAAAAATACAAACAATACCGTTTGCCTGGGTATAATTATTCAGAAGAGGGGAGATATTTTGTTACAATTTGTACAAAAAACAGGAAAGAGGATTTCGGTAAGGTAATTAGCGGTAAAATGGTTTTATCATCATTGGGTCAAATTGCAGATCAAAAATGGAAGGAATTACCTCAAATATTTAAAAATATATCGCTTGATGAACATATAATAATGCCGGACCATGTACATGGTATAGTAATTATAAAGGCTAGGAATACGCCACAGCGTATTCCTACAGACCAACCTGATATTAGTAGGAAAACGCCTCGGCGTGTTCCAACAGAGCAACCTGAAATTATTAGTAAGAAAACGCCTCGGCGTGTTCCTACAGAGCGTCAGATTAATTATAATTCAAATTTACATCCTCTTATAAAGGGTTCTGTCTCATCAATTATAAATCATTTTAAAGGTGCTGTAACAAAATGGTGTAATAATAACGGCCATAAATATTTTAAATGGCAGACACGATTTCATGACAGAATAATTAGAAATGACATCGAATTCTATTTTGCACAAGAGTATATTATAAATAACCCTTTAAATTATGATAGAGACAAAAATCTAAATGAAGAAGATGAGATAGAAATGCAGATAAAACAATTAAAGGCTGACTAGTAGGAACACGCCTCGGCGTGTTCCTACATACCGCGGCGTGTCCCTACAAAGAATCGTAAATAAATACCATCAGACCACTATGCTTTCAAAATTCATTTACCTATTTTTAAAATCGAATTTTAATTTAATCAGGAGTACACTTTGGGCTTATTAGTTGTTGGTTCACTTGGACTTGATACTGTTGCCACCCCGTTCGACCGCGTTGAAGATGCGCTTGGCGGTTCGGCTACTTATATTTCACTCTCCGCAAGTTATTTCAGCGGACCTGTTTACCTGGTAGGCGTGGTTGGCGAGGATTTTCCGAAAGAGTATATTAAACTTCTTGAAGCACATAATGTTGACCTTGAAGGACTTCAGATAGAAAAGGGAAAAACATTCCGCTGGTCAGGCAAATATCATTATGATCTGAATGTTAGAGATACCCTTCTTACAGAGTTAAATGTATTTGAAAAATTTAACCCGGTTATTCCTGATAAATTCAGAAAATCGAAATTTGTTTGTCTTGGCAATATTGACCCGGTATTACAGTTAAGAGTATTAGACCAGATGGACAATCCTCATTTTGTAGTATGTGATACTATGAATTATTGGATTGAGGGTAGAAAGGAAGAACTATTAAAGCTTTTAAAAAGAGTAAATGTCTTAATTATAAATGACTCAGAAGCCAGGCTGCTTGCTAAAGAACCTAACCTTATTAAAGCTGCAAAAATGATAAGGGGGATGGGCCCCGAAATACTGATAATAAAAAAAGGGGAACATGGAGCTCTCTTGTTTACTGAAGATGTTGTATTCTCTGCTCCTGCATACCCGATGGAAATGATTTATGATCCTACCGGTGCAGGTGATTCTTTTGCGGGCGGATTTACCGGGTATCTCCACAAGACACAGGATTTAAGTCCGGAGAATATGAAATGTGCTGTTGTTTACGGTAGTGCAATGGCTTCCTTCTGTGTTGAAAAATTTAGTACAAAAGGTTTGGAAGATCTGGAGTATCTGCGGGTACATGACAGGTTCAGGGAATTTTTAAATCTTTCAACTTTCCATGAAAAAGAATAATTATTTTTCAATTGCTTTTGAAAATGGTCAGTTTATTTTTTTAGACCAGACCAGGCTTCCCAAAGAAGAGTTATACATAACAACTGATGATTATGATAGAATTGCGGAGGCCATTGAAAGACTTGAAATAAGAGGTGCTCCGGCTATTGGTATAGCTGCAGCTTACGGACTTGCTTTATCCTTAAAGAGTCTATCTAAATCTTCCCAAAGGGAAGACTTGAAAGCAGAGGACAGTTTTACAAATGCTTATAACAGACTGGCGCGTACTCGTCCTACTGCTGTTAATCTGTTTTATGCTCTTGATGAAATTAAAAAAGTTTATGAACAGAATAGGAACGAAGAATATATTTATGATCTTCTTGTAGATGCGGCTAAAAAAATTCATGAAGAAGATATAGTTAAGTGTACCCGTATTGGTAAAAACGGACTGGAAGTGTTCCACAGGAAATCTACTATACTTACACACTGCAATACCGGTAAACTTGCAACCGGTGGTGATGGTACGGCATTCAATGTTATTAAAACCGGGTTTGAGAATAACCTTGTAAATTTTGTTTATGCAGATGAAACACGTCCGCTCCTGCAGGGCTCGCGCCTTACGGCATTTGAGCTTGAAAAAAACGGGATCCCTTTTGCAATTCAATCTGATTCTTCTGCAGCCGTTTTAATGGCACAGGGAAAAATTGACTTTGTTGTTGTTGGTGCCGACAGGATAGCACTTAATGGTGACAGTGCAAACAAAATCGGTACTTATAATCTTGCTGTTTTATGTAACTATCATAAAATACCTTTTTATATTGCTGCTCCTACTACTACCATCGATAAAAAAACGGCTTCGGGCAGTGAGATAAAAATTGAAATAAGAAATAAGATGGAACTCCTCTCAATTAATAATAATGCCATTACCTCTGAAAATTATGAGGCATTTACCCCGGCTTTTGATGTTACTCCTGCAGAATTAATTACAGGGATAATAACAGAGGAGAAGGTTCATTATTATCCGTATGATTTTAATGAACATAAATTTTAGTCATTGTCTTAATCATAGTCTTACTATTAATCTTACTCGGATTTAATCCGATTACGATTAAGATTACGAGTAAGAGTAAGAAAAAGGGTATGAAAAAGATCAACCGTCCAAACAATTCCGACGCTCCCTCCTGGTGCCTTTATTTCTTTGACCTTGTAAAGGAGGATGATCTTATTGATGCTCTGGGATCAACTAAAGAATCAACACTGAAGTTAATAGATTCAATTCCTCCTTTAAAAGAAAACTATTCCTATGCTCCGGGAAAATGGACACTGAAAACAGTTTTCTCTCACCTTAATGACTGCGAAAGATATTATGCTTTTTATGCTATGACATACTCTCGTAAAGACAACATCCCTATTCCTAATATGAGCCGGGATTTATTTGGTGCAAATGACAACTCCAACAGCAGAACATTAAAGGACATTGGTGAAGAATACCTTTTCCTGCGTGAAGCAACAATTAAATTATTCGGCAGTATGACAGATGATATGCTTGATTTCAAATCCAGTGCAAATGATTTTGTCTATACTCCGCGTAGCCTCGGCTGGATGATAGCAGGGCATAATATACACCATCTAAACTTAATTAGAGAGAAGTATCTATAAAAGGCAGAGTTCAAGAGCAAGAGCATGAGCATGAGCAAGTCAAATGCACGTGAAATAGAAATTTACTTAGCTAATAGGTTTTTGTTTGCTCTTGCCCCTGCCTGCGGCAGACAGGCTTGCTCATGAACTTGCTTTCTGCCATTTGCCTGCCAATTAATCCGCTCTTCCAATTTACCAGCAGATAATTTTTAATTTTTAATTTTTAATTTATAATTTTTAATTTATAATTTACACTCCATGAGTGAAATAATTAAAACAGAGGCAGTGGTTCTAAGCAAACTGAATTATGGTGATACATCCAGCATTGCCTCTCTTTATACAAAAGAATATGGAAAACTCTCGGCTATATTAAAAGGAAGCAGGAGTCCCAAATCAAAAATAGGACTTATTGTTGATCCCCTGAATCATTTACAGGTTATCATGTATAAAAAGGATACCAGGGAACTGCAGCTAATTTCCAGTGCGGATATAATATCTCATTTTTCTAAAATAAAAGCTGATTTTAACAAGTTAAAGTATTGCCATGCAGTTCTTGAACTTATAAAAAAATTAACGGGCGAGCATGAAGCAAATGCAAAACTTTTCCGCGGGGTAATTAGAATCTTTAACCTTATTGAAG
>JAWOJF010000090.1:0-3990 GCA_046481785.1 Ignavibacteriaceae bacterium
AATCCCCCGTCAACAACCATTTATACACCCCCCAGGCGCAGGCATAATCTGCGGTATGAACCAAAACTGAATCCATTACTGCCGCAGCAAAAAGTGGATACCTCCGCGGTTGATCTTTGGGTGCCTGCTGCAACTATAGGCCTGAACGTAAGCCAGATAGCTTTAAGCAACTGGACACAGGGAGGAGAGAACTCATTAACGTGGACTATTATTGGAACAAACGGATTAAAATATCTTGGGCCTGAGTGGAACTTCAGAACTAATTTTAAAGCGGCTTATGGAAGAACTAAACTCGGCGGCTCTACTTACAGGACTAATGATAATGAGCTGTTCCTCGATCTTGTGGTTTCTAAAAAAGTTTCTTTAGCTCTGGATCCTTACTTTAGCAACACTATAAGAACGGCAATTACCACCGGTTATAATTATAAGGTTGAACCGGCAGAAAGAATAGCAGATTTTTTTGATCCGGGGTATATTACACAGGCTATTGGTTTTACTTATGATAAATTAGCCGGGTTTAAAACAAGGTTTGGCTTTGCCGTAAAAGAAACGTTTACTAACAGGTACCGCGAATATTCTGATGACCCTGATACTCCTGAATTAGAGGCATTTAAAATTGAAACCGGCCTGGAATCTGCAACAAATCTTGATATTGAATTTTTGGAAGATATGTTCTTAAAAACTTCACTCCGGCTGTTCTCCAGCTTTGAACATCTTGATGTATGGGATGTAAGGTGGGATAATTCATTAATTGCACGGGTTAATAAATTTATAAATGTTAATCTTTCCGTTCTTGTAATTTATGAAAAGAAGCAGTCATTTAGAACGCAGGTAAAAGAATCATTGCAGTTGGGATTAACTTATACCATTTTATAAGGCATCAATCCGCTCACTGCATCTTGGATCAGTTTATGTTATATTAATGTTATAAATGATATTTTATCTGGAATAAACAAAAGGCTCCTGAAGGTAAACATCTAATGAAAATAGCATTCATTGCATCTGAGGTTATTCCTTATGCAAAAACAGGCGGCCTGGCAGATGTTGCCGGTACTTTACCAAAGGCACTCGAAAAGTTAGGGTGTGAAGTAAAAGTTTTTATGCCCAAATACTATTCTTTTGATGAAGTTAAATATGGGCTTCACTACTGCTGGGATATAGGCGAAATGCCTGTCAGGATATCTAATCATATCCGTTCTGTTCACCTTCACCAGGCAAAGCTGCCGGATTCTAATGTTGAAATAAATTTTATCGATTGTCCTCATTATTTCCACAGGGGGCATCTCTATACTAATGACCATGATGAGGATGAAAGATTTATTCTCTTTTGCAAAGGAGTTATCGAAACACTTCAAAGATTAAAATGGGCCCCGGATGTGATTCATTGTAATGACTGGCAGACCGGCCTGCTTCCTTTATTTATAAAAGATAATTACAACTGGGACCGCATGTTTGATAAAACTGCATCCCTGTATACAATTCATAACATCGGCTACCAGGGCAGGTTTTCACGGGGTACAATGTTTAATGCCGAAATAAAAGGTAGCTTATTCTTTCCCGGGGGACCCATTGAACACGAAAATACAGTCTCTTTTATGAAAGCAGGAATTGTTTTTTCTGATGTAATAAGTACTGTAAGCGAAACTTATGCCCGCGAAATTCTTACGCCGGAGTACGGCGCCGGAATGGATAGAACTTTAAACGAAAGGAAAGATGATCTATACGGTATACTTAACGGCATTGATTATTCTGTATGGAACCCTGAAACCGATCCGCTGATTCCGGTTAATTATTCTTATGACACTATCGAAAAGAAATTGGAAAATAAAAAGTTTCTTTTAGAACATCTTAATCTTCCTTTTGATGAATCTCTCCCTTTAATTGGTATAGTATCAAGGATGGTCAGCCAGAAAGGTTTTGATATTTTTGCTGGTGCTGTAAACGATCTGATGTCTCTGGATGCACAATGGGTAATACTTGGAAGCGGTGAAGAACATTTTGAAAATTTCTTCCGCTCTCTTTCCGGCGCATTATCCCACAAGGTGGTTGCATATATCGGCTTCAATAATGAACTATCTCATTTAATTGAGGCAGGTGCAGATATTTTTCTTATGCCTTCAAGATATGAACCGTGCGGCCTCAACCAGATGTACAGCCTTAAATACGGAACCATCCCGGTAGTTAGAAAAACCGGCGGCCTTGCCGATACTGTGAATGACTGGCATGAATACCAGAGTAAAGGGCTTGATACCGGGACCGGTTTTTCTTTTAATGATTATACAAGTTATGCACTATCTTCTTCGGTAAAACGCGCAATTAGTTTATTCCCGGATAAAAAGGTTTGGAACAAGATGCAAAAAAATGGAATGGCTAAAGATTTTACATGGGAAAATTCTGCAGATAAGTATACCGGTTTGTATCGTAAGGCAATGGAAAAAAGATCTTAAAGCATTAATATTAAGAGTAATGGATTACCGGAATGATAAAGGAATGAATATTTTTCCGGTGTTTCGTATCCCTTTTGTTGTTATATTAATCCGAAAACCCAATTAAAAATTTTGATGAATATTAAGGATCTTATCCAGGTAAAAAATATTTCCAAACAGGAAATTGAGGTAATATTCCGGACTTCAAATTCAGCCGATGAATTGTTTGATGCTTTCAGAGTTGCTATTTCGGGCAAAATTAAAGATTCGGAATTTTACAAAACATTACTCTGGAATAAAGCACTTTCTGCCGATGAAATTGCAATGTTTGCCGGGAAAATCTGTAAAGAATTTCCCGACTTATGCTACTCAGTTTATTTTGCAGTTGGACAGATATTCAGTTCAATTTCCTTTTACGGGAAATATCTGGATAAAGCTATGTCTTATTTCAGAAAAGCAGCCGAAGCCAGGCCTGAAATGCCGGATCCTTATATTGCAGTTATTAAAATGTACAACAGGGAGCTTAACTTCCCTAAAATGGAAGATGTTATAATTATGGTTCAGTTTGGCCTTGAAGGAGTGGGGCATAAAAGTAAACTGTGTTTTGAATTTTCAAACTTCTTTAAGAGAATGGGAATAAAAGATAAAGAAAGAACTTACAGGAAGCTCGGGGAAAAATATCAAAAAGAGGGGAAATAGGTTTTTTATCACACCCCTGCTTAAGCGTTACCATAAATCCAGTTGGTAAGAGGCAGTACCGTTTTTCATTCGAATCCTTTCTCAATATTCCTCATCATATTTCTAAAAGACAATAAAATATTTAAAAGGAGATATTGTGAGCTATTATTTTAATAAAACAATTAATGCAGGCTTTGATGAAGCAGTTGAAAAAGTAACCAATTCATTAAAAGAAGAAGGTTTCGGGGTACTGACACAAATAGACGTAAAAGAAACCCTTAAGAAAAAACTTGATGTTGATTTTAAGAAATACAAAATATTAGGCGCATGCAATCCGCCGTTTGCCTATAAAGCACTGCAGGCTGAAGATAAGATAGGCGTTATGCTTCCCTGCAATGTAGTAGTAACCGAACTTGAAGAGGGTAAAATAGAAGTTATAGCTGTGGATCCCGTTGCTTCAATGGCAGCCGTAAAAAATGCACAACTGGAACCAATTGCTCTTGAGATAACAGAAAGATTAAAAAGGGTTATAGAAAAACTATAATTTATTTGTAAACCTTACTTAGTCCATAACATTTTTCCTCTTGCTCCGTGAGGAAGGGGAGATTAAGAGGGCTTGCCTGCCGGTCAGGCAGGGTTCAGCGACGGGCTGTATATTATTATGCTGCACTAAAGATGAGGCTGTCCCAAAAGAATATTTATTCATTTTGTTAAGATATCAATTGTCTGTTTTGTTATAATAATATCTTCCTCTGCAGATTATGTGAAAAGTAGAAAGTGGTGATAAGGTGTATTAACCCCAGGCTTCAGGGAGTGTTGCACAACTCAGCCTTAACTTCACAAGGAGAAGATATCAATTGCCACGACTTTTAAGTCGTGGGAGAAA
>JAWOJF010000123.1:0-6589 GCA_046481785.1 Ignavibacteriaceae bacterium
ACAGATACTTTATCAGTCATTACACTCCGGTATTGGTTTTAAATAATCTTCGTTTAATAGAGTTAATTTCATCTTTATCAACAGCAAAAAGATAAATAAGAATACAGAATAAAAACAACAGCATAACTTTATAAATAAACAGGAGATTATTATTGAAAAGTAATGCATAATATATACTGCCCACTACTAAAATAGAAGCAAATATTTTAATTATCCTTGCGTTCTCATATTCAATCTTATAGAATTTCTGGGTCACTATATAATAACCTCCCGCCATGCTTAAGTAACTAAAAAGAGCCGCATATGCAGCACCTATCATGCCTATAGCCGGAATTAGAATAAAATTGGAGGCTATACTTACTGCGGCCCCTATTCCTGTAATCAGGGGGACATACATACTTTTTTCCTTTATATAAATACCTGCCGTAAACACAACATACATACCGTTAAAAAGATAACCAAACAATACAACCGGTACTACATATAAGCCGCTCCAGTAAGCCGGGCCAATTATATGTATGCCAAATATTTCTATCTTAACCAGGTCGCTAATAAATAAGGAAAGGACTATAAGGATTATGCTTCCTGCCAGAGTAAAATAAGTAAGTACTTTTGAAAACATCTGCTTTGCATTTTCTTCCTTCGATTCCTGCATAAAAAACGGCTGCCATGCGTATTGAAACATATTTACAAAAAGCATCATTATTATGCCAAGTTTATGATTTGCCTGGTATATACCAACAGTAGTATAGTTTGTCAGGCTTTCCATAATGGGCCGGTCAATTAACTGTACGAGCATAACCGCCATACCCGCAGGAAAATAGGGCAGTCCGAATTTTAATAACCTCTTAAATAAACTAAAATGAAAAGAGAACTTCAGGTTCTTAATTATTAAAGGTATAAGAAGAATAAGTGATAACAAGGATGCGGCAAAGTTGCTGAAAAATGCAGCTTCTATTCCCCATTTTAATTTAAAAATCAGGAAGAGATTAAGCGCAACATTTAACAGTATATTTAGAGTTTTATATAGTGCAAATGTTTTTGCTTTTCTTTCCAGCCTTAATGTTATGAACGGAATGGCAGCCAGTGAATCCAGCATAAGGATAAGAATTGCATAATAAAGCAGATAGTAGTATTCACCGGGAATAGAAAAAACTGCGTTAATGGAACCGCTGAAAACAAATAAAATTAAACTTAACAGGATTGATGTACCAACCACAGAGAAAAAAGGCGTGGAGAAATTATCCTTTTTATCTCCTAATTCATTTGTAGAAGCAAATCTTATATAAGCAGAATCCATCCCATATATATATATAATAGTCATTAACCCGATAAAGGCATATATGTTAGCCATTACACCGTAGGCTTCAGGAATAAAAACCTTAGTATAAACAGGAGTTAAAAGGAAGGTAAGAAACCGGCTTAGCATTGTGCTTATGCCGTATATTGCAGTATCTTTTGTAAGTTGCTTTAGTTTGTCAAACATTTATTTTAAATCAAAGCCAGGTATTAAATGACAAAATCAAATCAGTTATAACTTAACTTTTGTTAAGTTTCAATATCAAGCGATATATCAAGTGCTTTTACACTATGGGTTAATGCACCAACAGAAATAAAATCCACTCCAGTTTCAGCAATTTCTTTAACAGTACTAAAATCCACTCCGCCGGAAGCTTCAACAGCACATTTTCCATTAATTAATTCAACTGCCTTTTTCATATCTGAAGTATTAAAATTATCCAGCATTATAACATCTACATCAGTGGCAAGAGCTTCTTCCACCTCAGCAAGATTTTTTGTTTCTACTTCAATTTTATAATCCAGGTTCTTCTTCGTTCTGAACTCTTTGCATGCGGCTACTGCCTTAGTAATTGAACCCGCAACAGCGATATGATTATCCTTAATAAGGAACATATCATACAGCCCAATCCGGTGGTTTGAACATCCGCCTAGTTTTACAGCAAGTTTATCAAACATGCGTAACCCGGGAACAGTTTTCCGGGTATCAATTATTTTTGCTTTAGTATGTTTTACCTTTTCCTGGTATAGATCAGCGGCGGTAGCTATACCACTCATTCTCTGTAGAAAATTTAATGCAGTTCTTTCAACCGAAAGGATAGAAATTGCTTTGCCATTTACTTCAGCGGCTATCTCTCCGCTGGTAACAGGATCGCCGTCTTTTTTATTTGCTGTAAAGGTTAAATCTGCATCATAAAGTTTAAAGCATTTTTCAGTTATCTCCAGGCCTGCAATAATACCATCCTGTTTTACCAGAAATTTCCCGGTGGCATTTATATCGGCAGAAATAGTTGCAAGTGATGTAATATCACCGCTTTTAATATCTTCCTGCAAAGCATTCTTTATTATGTCATCGGTTATTATAAGCATATTATTCTTTTACTTTTCAAAAAAATTGTTTCATAGCATCCACAAAAAATCCGGGCGGGCGGACAGCCTTTTTTGTTTTGGCATTGATAAAAACAAGTTCAATATAACCCTCGGCAATTACCACTTTTCTTTCTTTACTAATTATTGTATGATCTATATGTACTTTCAGCGATGGCATGTTTTCCACCCGTGTCTCAATAATTAATACTTCATCATATTGAGCCGGACTTACATATTTAACAAAAGCCTCCAGTACCGGCATATTATAGCCGCTTTCTTCAATCTTCCTATAAGTAAGATTATTATCCCGCATCATTTCTGTTCTGCCTACCTCAAAATACTCAAAGTATTTTCCGTTATATACAAACTGCATCTGGTCTGTATCGGCATAACGTACACGGATTTCAGTTTGGTGTTTAAGCAATGTCTGAACCTTGATTTACAGGATTAAAGGATTTGCAGGATAATTACCCCGCGATTGAGAAAATAATCGTCATACAAAGTTATAAAAAAGGAAGGAGAAATGATTCAGGAAATGATTTGGCGATTAATTTTTATAAATATCATTATTCTGTAAACGAACCCATCTTACCAAATTTTTCCAGGCGGTTTTCAATAAGTTTGTCCGGTTTTATTTTTATAAGCTGGGCCAGCTCCTCTTTAATGGCAGCTTTAACAAGGCCAGCAGCTTCCTTATGATCTTTATGAGCTCCGCCTAAAGGTTCAGGCACTATCCTGTCGATGATCTTCTGTTCAAGCAGATCGGGAGCAGTAAGCTTTAACGCCTCAGCGGCCTGCTCTTTATAATCCCAGCTCCGCCATAAAATACTTGAGCAGGATTCGGGGCTAATAACAGAATACCAGCAGTTTTCCAGCATCAGGATTCTATCGCCCACTCCTATACCCAATGCACCGCCACTGGCACCTTCACCAATAATCATTACAAGTATAGGAACACGGAGTCTGCTCATTTCAAAAAGGTTCCTGGCAATAGCTTCAGCCTGTCCTCTCTCCTCAGCTTCAATTCCGGGATATGCGCCGGGAGTATCAATCATTGTAATAACAGGTTTGTTAAATTTTTCGGCAAGCTTCATTAAACGCAGGGCTTTCCGGTAACCTTCCGGGTTAGGCATACCAAAGTTTCTATAGACGTTCGTTTTTGTATCGCGCCCCTTTTGATGGCCGATAATCATAACCTTATATTCATCAATAGATGCAAAGCCGCCAACAATGGCTTTATCATCTTTAACATGCCTGTCACCATGAAGCTCAATAAAATTAGTGGTAATATTATAAATATAATCAAGAGTAAAAGGTCTGTCGGGATGCCTTGCAAGCTGTACTCTTTGCCAGCGGGTCAAATCTTTATATAAGCTTTCTTTCAACTGTCTAACCTTTTTCTCAATCTTTATAATTTCTTTTTCAATATCTAAACTCCCCGAGTATTTACGCATTTCCATAAGTTTCGCTTCAAGTTCAAAAACAGGCTTCTCAAAATCTAAAATTGTCTTTGCCATAACTATGATTTATTCCACATTTTATTAAGAGATTTACCAAGAATTTCGAGGTCCAGCCATATATTTTGATTTTTAGCATAAAAGATATCCAGCTTTCCTGTTTCTTCTCCTTCGCTGTTTTCAATAAACCACAGCCCTGTTAAGCCCCTTTTGCCTAAATATAAATTTTTTACTTCAGACGGGTCCCTGGGGCCCACGAAGCTGACCTTCCCCGTGAAAATTAATGGTACGTTAAGTATGAATTCTATAAACCGGGATTTTTTTCTTCCCGGCAAACTGATTAAATATATAAAAGGATACACCAAAAACAAAACAAAGAAGGCAAGGCTGTAATCAAAAAGCCCCTTTGTAAACTTAAAAACAGGATTTGAGATGTTATATTTTATCTCTATTATAGATAAATCATCAAGTATTGAAACAGATGTTTTGCCAACCAGGAAATCCATATTGTTTCCAACTAATTTAAATTCAACATTTTCATCCTGTAAAGAAGCTACAATTGACATCATCTGGTTGTATGAAATTTCATCTGAAGGGAAAATCACTTCGGTTATTTTTTTATCTTTTATAACCTTGCTTATATTCTCAATATTTCCGACAACCTCAAAACCTTCAATATTTTTTCCAACATCTTTATTTGATAAAGAAATCAGCCCGGTTACTGAATGAATATCTGTATGTTTGGTTTTTAATTTTACGGCTATATTAATTGCCGGCGAGTTAATCCCAACAACAATCGTCTTCTTCCTTGCAGATTCCTGGTATTGATTGCCAACCTTAAAAAAGAGTTTTAGAATAAACCGCCACAAAAACAAACTGAAGAAGAGAAATATATAGGTTATTAATAAAACAGCACGGCTGTATGCAAAATCTTTGAAAAAGAAAGTGAGGGAAGAAAGAATAAAGAAACTGATTATTATTGAAGCGAATACTCTTAAAACCGAAAGATAATTCTTTTTATATGCTCCAAGCGAAGCGGAAACTAATATGTGAATAATGGCAGGTGTTGTATAAATAACCGGAAGGCTATACTCCGGAAATCCCTGCCAGTTTGTATAGGATTGATAGACATCCCCTGCTATTTTTAACGCAAGGTTAAAGAAGAGAAAGTCTAAGATAACAGACAGCACTATTAACTTCCTTTTACCAATGAAGGCAAAGAATTTTCTAAGTACAATAGCAGACTGCAGAATTATCTCTACAAGCAATGAGCTTGATAAATGTTTTTTTACAAATAAATGCATTGCATTATAAAAAACCTTTGTTTCATCAAAGCTGCTGCGTTTGGTGCTTTCTCCTTTATAATGAATTATTTGCGTTGAATGGACATAATATACTTTGTAACCGGCTTTTTGGATCCTGTAACATAAATCAAGATCTTCACCATACATAAAAAACTGTTCATCAAGGCCGCCAACCTTTTCATAAACTGTCCGCGGGAACATCATAAATGAACCGGAAATGGCGTCTACTTCGTAGGTTTTATTTTCATCCAGGTAAGTTAAGTTGTACCGTGCAAACAACCTGTTCTTAGGGAAAAAAGAACTTAACCCGGTTACTTTACAGAATGATGTCCATGGCCCCGGGAAACTTCTTCTGCAGGCAAGCTGTAATGTTCCGTCAGGATTTAAAATCTTACACCCTGCCAGACCCGCTTCATTTGTCTGCTCAAAAAAATCTATCATCTTTTCAAATGTATCTTCGCGGACAAGTGTATCGGGGTTTAGTAACAGTATATACTTCCCCTTCGCTTCCTTTAAACCGATATTATTGGCTTTACTAAAACCAAGATTATCTTTATTGACGATAAGTTTGATTTCAGGAAATTTTTCCTGTAGGAATTCAACGCTCCCATCATCCGAAGCATTATCAACAACAATAATTTCACAGGAAATATTTTGCGAAGCCTTGTATACAGAATGGATTAAGTTCTGAAGGAATTCTTTAACATTATAATTGACTATAATTATAGAAAGATCCAAAATATCACCAATTTAAAGAGTTCCTAAAATACTTTTGATTCGTAATTTCCAGACCATAAAAATTGCCTCGCGTACAATTTTTTTAGACATTTTAGACATACCTTTTTCCCTGTCAACAAAAATAATTGGTATCTCGCCAATCCTGAATCCCTTTTTCCATGCTTTAAAATGCATTTCAATCTGGAATGAATACCCGTTCGAATTTATCTTTTCCAGGTCAATAGATTCAAGCACCTTTCTTCTGAAGCATTTATAACCGGCTGTAGCATCATTAATAGGAAGCCCGGTAATAATCCTTGTATAAATGTTTGCACTGTAGCTTAATAACAGCCGGCTCATGGGCCAGTTTATTACGTTAACCCCGTCCTTATACCTGCTGCCGATAACAACATCATAGTCCTTAATAGCAGTTAGAAAATTCTTAATTTCCTTTGGGTCATGCGAATAGTCTGCATCCATTTCAAAAATGTAATCATAGTTATTCTTTAAAGCGTATCTAAAACCTGCTACATAAGCTGTACCCAGACCCATTTTACCGGCTCGCTTAATAAGCTTAATTTTTTCATTTTCCTTTGAAAGCTGTTCGACAAAATTTCCCGTTCCATCGGGAGAATTATCATCAACAATAAGAATATCTACATCCTGATGTTGATCGAGAATATCCGGAATTAATCTGCCTATATTTTCAAGCTCGTTATAAGT
>JAWOJF010000297.1:0-4793 GCA_046481785.1 Ignavibacteriaceae bacterium
TGGGCAGGTCAATTATCAGGGTTACAAAAATATCCCTTTTTCCTACTTCTTTAAACTTCCCTAAATCTAAAAAGTTCCCTAAACTCAAAAGTCGCTATTAATCCCAGCCTAGCGAAGCCGGGGACATCCCGATTTTAATCGGGATCGGGGTGGTTGACTGTTTGAAGAGCCCATAACCTCTGTCCTGTCTATGACAGTAAAATCGGTATTAAGCTTTTGCTGCAGTAGTTAATAGTTCCTTAACCCTCGCAGACAGATGATATATTTGTCCTTATAAAAATATCTACAGCAGCGTATATGTAAATCCGAGCTGGAGTGTTTGTTTAACCTGTGTTTTTAGGGACTGCTGTTTTTCGTATACTATTAAGAAGGTAAGGTTAACGTTAAGAAAGTCGTTTATTTTGGCGGCAATTACATTATCCCATCTCACGTCCCATACATCAAAACTTTCAAAACGGGAAAATAGTCTTAATGTTGATTTTGCCAGAAGATTTTCTGCTACAATAAATTCTCCGTTTGTAACTGACTCAATACCTGTTTCCAGTTTAAACTTTTCTATTTCATCAGTTTCAGCATCATCGGAATACTGAGTATGCACATTGGTAATTACTTCCTGTAACGCTACTCCAAGTCTTGTGTTAAAACTTTTTGTCCGCTCATAAACAAAACCAATACTTTGCGTTATATAGCCGGGATCAAAAAAATCGGCTATTTCTACAGGCGGGATAGAATCATAGGAGAAGCCGGGAGCCACTGCCGTCCTGATTGTGTTGCTGAAATACGGATCAACAGCCCAGCCTACGTTTTTAGAAAGTACACTTTCAAGATACAGTTCATTATCATTTGTTCTGTATTCTTCACCACCTATTTTAGTTCTTCCATAAGCAAGTTTAAGATTGTTTCGTACAGACCAGTTTGTGCCGGGATAATTTAATCCGCCGGTTGTAATAAAGGTCCATGTTAAAGAGTTTTCGCCGCCTTGTGTCCAGTTACTGAAAGCAATCTGGCTGATATTTAATCCAACAACCGCAGAAGGAACCCATGTATTTATATTTGTAGTGTCTTCCTGCGCATAACCTGATTGTAAAAAAAGAGATGTGATTAGAAAAATTGTAAATTTAATTTTCATAATAGTTTCCTTATTTTTGATTTGATTTAACTGAAAGAAGTGCTGCAATGAATATAATAAAAAATCCTATAGTAATATTTGAGGAAGGTAATATCAAAGATAAAACAATCCTCTTTGTACACGGGTTCCCATATGACCATAAGATGTGGGATAAAGTTATCGGCAAGCTATCTCCCGGGTTCCACTGCATTGCTTATGATATCAGGGGGCTGGGAATTTCAGATCCGGGGGACGGGCAGTTTACGATTGAAGACCTGGTTGATGATCTTTTATTTGTGATGGATAAAACAAATCTGGATAAACCGGTTCTTTGCGGACTTTCAATGGGGGGTTATATTTCCCTGAGAGCAGTAGAAAAATATGAAGACAAGTTCAGCGGATTGATTTTATGTGATACCAAATCAACCTCGGATCCCGATGAGGTTAAATTAAAACGTGCAGGCGGAATTAAACTTATAAATGAAGAGGGTGTGCAGAAGTTTGCTGCGGATTTTGTACCAACATGTTTTGCTGAAGAATCAATTGAAAGACTTGGGGAAGAATATATTGCAATACTTGGAAGGTCTATGAATTCAAATCCGCTGGGAGTTAAAGGGTGCCTTCTTGCAATGGCAGCAAGAACAGATACAACAGGTTACCTGCCAAAAATAAAAATACCTGTAATGGTGTTATGCGGTGAAAAGGATAAACTTACTCCCCCGGAGAATATGAAAGAAATGGCGGAAAAGATTC
Organism: Ignavibacteriaceae bacterium; assembly: GCA_046481785.1. Classification (GTDB taxonomy): domain Bacteria; phylum Bacteroidota; class Ignavibacteria; order Ignavibacteriales; family Ignavibacteriaceae; genus JAWOJF01. The sequence continues at coordinate 1,862 of JAWOJF010000297.1, forward strand.
CCGGTGCTAAATTTTTTGTAGTGCCCGGCTCGGGGCATATGACACCAATTGAGAATCCTGATTTTGTTAGTGAGAGGATAAAAGAGTTTTGTAGTTAATTTAAGTTTAATTTGTCCGTGATAGAATTAAGATTAAGAGTAGAAACCTTGAAGGTTTCCATGTATTGTGTTACTAAAACAAAATTTGCTCTTACCTGTTCTAGAAAACCTTCAAGGTTTTGATTATAAGCGCGAATAAAATCTAATACTATCCGATTTAGAGTTAAGGACACTAATATACTTCCTTATATAATCATCCTTAGTTTTACTTTTGTACTGCATTATATAACGGGGATGTTCTAATATTTCAATCCTTTCAAAATAGTTGAACTTGTTATTCATCTCAGTAAGATAAATAAAATTCTTCCTGCCAAGACAGACTGCCAGTTTTTTATCAGCGCCAAAATTAGTTTGATTAATAAATGAAGATTCAATTTCAGGTTTTAAAGATTGGTACAGTCCGGGTTCATCATAATAATTATAATTTTTATCGTCCTTAATAAGAGCGAGGGGGTAAAGCGCGGTTAAATAACATTTTGAGTAGAACTTCTCTGCACCGCCGAAGGCTGATATCATTTCATAAATAAATCTGCTTGATAATTCTCTTTTTGTGCCGGCACTGTTATCTATTCCACAGTATTCTCTTAAAGCAGCCGGATCGGTAAAAGCAATGCCCGTTAAACCCCCGCCAAAGCGGCCGGGATTTATTCCCCATATAAAAATTCTTTTATTGCTGTCGTTAAAATATTTTGTATAAAACTTTTTAACCGCTGTTTTTACTTCCTCTTTTTCATATGGATTTAATGTATTTACATTCCCGGATAAATCTTTTGGTGAATTAAGATTTAAATAATAGTTAATAGCTTTTTCAGAAAAGGTCATTTTGCAATAATATATTAATAAAATAATACTTCGTGGTTTAAAAGTTTTCCGTTTTCGTATATAAACTTGGCGCTGAATATTTTATCCTGTAATGTCCATTCCATAAATATCCTGTCCCCTTCCCACAGGTTCAGATCAAATAACTTATCGTCAGGTATCCATTCAAGCACACCTTCATTAGTATCAGTCAGCTCGCCGGTAAATTCCTCTGCAGTAAAAACAAACACATACCAGTCTTCAAGGCCGTCAAAAAAAGGCTCGGTTATTAATCCTTTTAATTTAGGATTTTTAATTGTTAATCCGCACTCTTCTTTAACCTCTCTTATAATACAGTCTTCCGGTGATTCGCCGGCATCCATTTTGCCCCCCAGGCCGCTCCATTTCCCTTTATGAATATCATTTTGTTTTTTAATCCTGTGAAGCATTAATGTTTTGTTATTTATTTTATCCTTTATATAACAAAGAGTGGCTAATTTCATATATTTTTGTGTTTTATTTAACAATGTATTGACATAATAATATTACTAACCTATGTTTTGTAAAAAGAAATATTAAAGCTATTTTCCTTATAAAAATAATATTAAATTTCTTTGCAGTTTAAAGAAAAATAAAAATATTTCATCTATTCTTTTAAGGTAATTTAGAATTTCAGAAAATTAAAGAACAACAGGAGAACATTTAATGGATGAATTATTAAATGTTTCGGAAGAAACAAACGAAATATTTAAAGATATAACGGGAGAGTCAGGCAGGGATAATACAGCTTCCTATGGATATGGTATATTATCTCATGATTTAAAAATGGCAAAAAAGAAAAAAGACGAAGAAGAAGATCTGGATGATGATGATTTTGACGATGACTTTGATGATGATTTTGACGATGAGGAAGAGGATGATCTTGAAGAGGAAGATGATTTTATAGAGGAGGAGCCTACAGAGGAAGATTTTTATGAAGAAGATTTTGATTTTGATGAAGACGATGACGACGACCTGTTAGATGAGGAAGAACAGTTTTAAAGGTCGTCATTCTTCGGGATTTATGACTCCAGGTACTTGCCTTTCATAAGATAATTTTGGACATAATCGGTTACACCATCTTCCAGTGAATTTATTGGAAGGGTGTAACCTTCTTTTTTCAGCTTATCCATTTTAGCCTCTGTAAAGTACTGGTACTTATCTTCAAGATGTTTAGGGAGATCTGTATATTCAATATTTACAGGAAGAGCCATTGCTTTAAAAATAGCAGTCACAAGATCATTCCATGTACGCGCATTGCCGGTACCTATATTAAATATTCCGTTTTTATCCGGGTTATCAAGAAAAAACAGGGTCATATCAACAACATCTTTTATGTAAATAAAATCTCTCTTCTGTTCACCGTCTTTATAATCCGGGTGTTTGGATTTAAATAATTTTACATTACCGGTATCCCTTATCTGCTCATCTGGAGGATGCCCGGCAGCCAGGGGCCGGTGAAGGCATAGATGATGAAGATCGCGGCGATGGCCACCAGCGGCAGGCCGGCGACCCGGCGGGTCGCCTCCAGGATCAGCAGCACGCCGGCGAGCGTCACCCAGAAGTCGGGCCGCGTCGGCATCACCCCGGCGCGGAACTGCAGCGCCGCGACATGGAACAGGAGGTAGCCGGCGACGGTGGCGCTGGTGAGGATCAGCGCCCAGTCGACGAGCGCGATGCGCCCCCTCTCGGGCGGCGTCGCCCAGGCCACGCCGATCCCCACCACCACCGCTGCGACCAGGGTCGGTGCTGCGGTGTCGAACACCCAGGGCGGCGGCGCCGGCATGCCGCCATAGGCGCGCAGCAGCCACGCGGCGGCGATGGCCAGGGCCGCGTAGGCGGCCAAAGCCAGAGCGAGCCCCGCCGGCACGAGGCGCATCAGGTCGATGCTGCGCTCGGCATCGCTGGTGGCGAACGCCCGCCACGCCATGAGCGCGAAGACGATCATCAGCCCGCCGGCGACGTGGAGGATGCGGTAGGTCCAGGTCTCGAGCGGG